>NZ_AJQE01000047.1 GCF_000261685.1 Bradyrhizobium genomosp. I (2014)
CACCGCGGGGCTCGCGTTCCTGACCGCCCTGATGTTCCTCTGGAGCGTCGTCACGCCGATGCCGTTCGGGATGCTCATGCTGTTCGCAGCGCTCAGCGGCGTCGCGCTGCTCGGCGGCGGTGCCATCTTCGCGCTGCTCAGTGAAAAATATTCCGACGCGCTCGCACCGGCGGCGATCGGCTATGCGGAGGTGTTCGGCATCCTGTCGGCTTTCGTGGCGCCCTGGATGATGGGAGCCATCATCAACGCCTCATCCGGCGCGTTCACCGGGGCGTTCGTCGCCTTCGCCGTGGTCGAGTTGATCATCGTCGGCCTCCTGCTGATCCTCGCCCGCGAAGACGTCAGGCAGGGCGCTGTCGTCGGCAGTCCGGCGGAATGAATGCGCTTAGAGCGGACGGGACGCCCCCCGCGAGCTCGCAGGCAGAAAGCATGAACGGACGCCGGCCACCTCCCGGTCGCACCCTCAGCCGTGGCCTGCCTCCTCCTTGCGATGGCCGCTCTCGCTGAGGCGGTCAACCCAGGCGATGCCGATCGCCGAAATGATGAAGGTCAGGTGGATCAGGACCTGCCACATCACGCCGCCCTCGGTGAAATTGCTTCGCGAGGTGCCGAGATTGCCGGCCTCGATGAAGGTCCTGAGCAGCGAGATCGACGAAATGCCGATGATTGCCATTGCGAGCTTGATCTTGAGCACGCTGGCATTGACGTGACTGAGCCATTCCGGCTCATCGGGATGCCCGCTCAGGTTCAGGCGGGAGACGAAGGTCTCGTAGCCGCCGACGATCACCATCACCAGCAGATTCGAGATCATCACGACGTCGATCAGCCCGAGCACGACCAACATGATCTGCTGCTCGCTGGCGTCGAACGAATGCACGACCAGGTGCCAGAGCTCCTTCAGGAACAGCAGCACATAGACGGCCTGTGCGACGATGAGGCCGATATAGAGCGGCAATTGCAGCCAGCGCGAGCCGAAGATCAGTTTCGGAAACAGGCCGATCGGCGGCTGCGGCGCGGTCGGCGCCGAAGGTGCCTGGGGTTCAGACGTCATTGATCACTCCGGATTGCAGACAGGAATGCGTCTCAGAGACTCGCGATGACAGGCGCGAGCTCGAGCGAGCCCCGATAGATCATCTCGAAGGCGACGTAAATGATGATCGCGAGGCCGACATAGGCGACCCAGCGCTGCTTCTGGAGCACGCGGCCGAGCAGATCGGCGGCGACGCCCATCATCGCGACCGACAGCAACAGGCCGAAGGCGAGGATGTAGGGATGCTCGCGCGCGGCGCCCGCGACTGCGAGCACGTTGTCGAGCGACATCGAGACGTCGGCGGCGACGATCTGCACCGCCGCCTGGCCGAAGGTCTTTCGCTGTACAGGCGCAGCATCCGCGCCGTTGCCATGGCTGAACGCGAGCTGCTCCAAATGCGCAGCCTGCCCGCGCAGCTCGCGCCACATCTTCCAGCACACCCAGAGCAGCAGCACGCCGCCGGCGAGCAGCAGGCCGATCACCTGCAGGAGCTGGGTGGCAACGCCCGCGAAGACGATACGGAGCGCCGTGGCGGCGGCGATGCCGACGATGATGGCGCGGCGGCGCTGCTGCGCCGGCAGGCCCGCCGCGGCGAGGCCGATGACGACGGCGTTGTCGCCGGCGAGCACGAGATCGATCAGGACGACTTGAAACAGCGCGGTCAGCGCTTCGGCTGTGATGAATTCAGTCATGTCTCGTCATTTTTCGATACCGACGAATCGAGCCAATGCGGCTTGCGGCGTTCGATCCAGTCGAAGACCTTCGAACGGGAGGAGCGCAGCGCAGGTACGTCCTCGGCGAGCAGCGCGAGGCCGAGCGGCAGCATCCAGACCCCGAGCAGCGGCAGGAAGGATAGCACACCGCCGGCGATCAGCAGCGTGCCCGAGGGGATCCTGACCCAGCGGCTGGACGGCTTGAGCAGATAGGTGAAGGTGTCGCCCATGCGCGGCGGCAGCCGGTCGACGAGCTTGGCCAGGCGCGGATCACCACCGGCGATCTCGCCGGTGGTGCCCTCGGCTTCCTTGGTACGCTCGTCCGAAACTGTGCTCATGCTTACTCCTTCAGGGCGACCTGCAGCTCGGCGCCCGCTGCATTGGGCACGACCGGCTTCGCGCGCGGCAGCACCAGCGTCAGCAAGCGCAACAATTTGATCGCCTGGACTTCGTGGGGATGTACGTCCTCATCTGCGGCAGCAACGCGCTCCGACAGCTCCATCAGATGGGACGAGAGCGGCAGGTTCGAAACCGGCCGCAGCGTGTCGATCACGACGTTGGCAAAATCCGGCTCCTCGAGCCGCTCGGCGAGTTCATCGAACGTCGCATAGAGCCGCTCGTCCGAAATGTGCGGCGCCAGCTTGCGGTCCCTGATGAAACGGATCACCTCATCACGCTCGACCGGCGAGACGCGCCGGTCGGCAACCGCAACCAGCGCGCCCACGATCACCAGAGCGACCGCAGCCTGCTCGTTCAGGCTGGACGGCTCCGTGATCTCGATATCGGTCGGATTGGAGGTTTTGGCGTCAGACATCGTAGCTCCCTTAGCTTGCGAAATGGCCGCACGGAGCTGCGATCGGGACGAATAGTCGGAGAGAACGAACAGAGGCCCGACGATCGGCCGATCCATCGCATTCGCGCGGGACAGGTCATCCGACATCACGAGGTTTGCCGACATCGTCGGCGTCCTCGCCAGAGGGGCCCGGATTCTTGTTCCGCCCAGAGATAAAGATGGCTCTGTCGGAATCAAGGCGACACGACTGCGACCAGCCGCCGCATCGGTTCCGTGTTGCCATGTTTGGTTGAGCAGTCGCGCGCTTCTCCGGTGACTTCGCGGCCGTGTCACGATGAAGTGCTACGATTTCGGGAACGAGCGCTCCGGATGGCGCGCAGTGTGCCGTCATAGCGCCCGCGCAAGCTTCGGCAACGAAAATGTCATTCCTGAATTCGACGATCGCGGAGGAGCGTATGAACCGCATCACATCCTGCACCGGCTGCGGCCACGCGCTCGTCCCGGTGCTGACGGCCAAAGGCCGTGTGGAACCGAGCTGCCTCTGGTGTGAAGGCCTCGATGCCCGCGCGCTGGACATGGCGAAGTGGGCGGATAGCCCGTTCGGCAAACCCGAGCGGAGCGTCCGTCAGTCGTTCGAATGAACGGCCTGAGACACTGAGCCGCCGGGCATTTGCTTGTTGACGCCGCGAGCTGCACGGCTGCATGCCCCTGCAGAACCTGCCGACAAATTAGACAGGATAGGTCGCGCCACCGAACTTGCGCACCTGCACGGAAAGGTCGGGCAGGTTGGCGAACCCGTTGTCTAACCTCTGGTGCAATCTCGCTTTTCTTACGCGCCGCGTGCGGCTGGCGAGTCTGTACGCGCACCGCGCAGCGACTGGCCCAAAATTCGCAAGACAGCATCTGGCCCAATTCCCAGCCCGGCCACGATAGAGAGCGGAAAGTTGCGTGCGCCCAGCTCCGGGATGGACGGCCCCAGATCGGAGAATGCCATGAACGTGCATGCTGCCGGAGATCTCAAATTCACCGGTCTCATCCATCCGAACGGCGCGGGGCTGCGTCTCAACGATCAAGACTTCGTGGCGATCGACCGCGACCGGGATGCGAAATTCGAGGCGACGTACCGGCCGCAGGCCCTCTACAACCGCGCCAACGAAGGCTTTCACGCCAACAACGAGACCTTCCTGCTGCACGAGGTCGCGACCAATCTACCGATCTATCGGCCCGACACCGGCCCCACCGATTTCCACCTTCATCTTCCACCGGGCGGCTTTCAGCTCGTGCTGGTCACCTCGGGCGCGTTCACCTTCGACTATGACGGGCGCTTCTACAATGTCGGCCCCGGCGCGGTGATGCTGCAAAGCGCGATCGTCCACCGCCAGCTCTTCTACACCTGGTCGGGACTGTCGACCGAAGAGAATTTGAAGACGCCGCAGACCGTGGTGCCCGATCCGATCTCGATGGGCTATTCCGGTAAATTCCTCGAAGCCTTCATCACCGATCCGACGACGTTTCCGAACCCGACGATCGTCGGTCCGGACCAGATCAACGAGGCCGAGACGCCGCGCGTGGCCTGGAGCCACCCTCTGCACGACCGGCCGGCCGATGCCGGCTTCTGGCTTCAGGATCCCCTGGCGCTGGATGCGCTGTTCAGGCCGCTCACCGATGGCTCGGTCAAATCGGCCATGCCGGTCCACGTGCGCGATATCGGCATCGAGATTCCGAGCGGCCATCTCGTCACTGGCCACATCATCGCGACCGACCCGCGCGGTCAGTCGCTGCTGCCGAAGAGCACGTCGATCGCCGCGGACCCCGCCTGTTTCGCCAAGGGCGAGGTCGTGATCTATCGCGTCATTCGCGGCACGGCCGAGTTCAAGAGAAAGACCGGCGAGAGCTTCGAACTGTCGGCCGGCGACGTGGTGACGGCGGGCAGGGATTCCATCAGCCTCACGGGTGTCGGCGAAAACACCCAGGTCCTGCGGCTCGGCCTGCTCAAGGGCATGAACGAGCTGCGCAGCTGGACGCCGACGCAGCGTGACGAGATCGACGGCCTCGCCGGTCAGATCATCACGCACAAGGACGTCCGTCCCCTGCGCACCGAGGGCAAGCCGGTCGGGTATCTCTACGGCTGAGCGCCGAGCTTACTCCGCCGCCTGACGCACGTGGCGCGCGGTCGGCGTGCGCATCGTGACGAGCTCTTCGGCCGCGGTCGGATGCAGCGCGATGGTCGCATCGAAATCGGCCTTGGTCGCCTTCATCTTCACCGCGATCGCGACAGCTTGCGTGATCTCGGCGGCGGCATCGCCAACCATGTGACAGCCGAGCACGCGATCGGTCGTGCCGTCGACCACGAGCTTCATCAGCACGCGGGTGTCGCGGCCGGACATCGTCGCCTTGATCGGACGGAACGTCGTCTTGTAGATATCGACGCGGCTGAATTGCGCGCGCGCCTCGGTTTCCGTCAGACCAACCGTGCCGACCTCCGGCTGCGAGAACACGGCGGTCGGGATGTTGGCGTGATCGACCCTGACCTCGCGCTTGCCGAACACGGTGTCGGCAAAGGCGTGGCCCTCGCGGATCGCGACCGGCGTCAGGTTGAAGCGGTGGGTGACGTCGCCGATCGCGTAGATGCTGTCGACCGAGCTCCTGGAGAAATGGTCGACCGCGATGCCGCCATTGTTCGGGTTGATGGCGACGCCGGCCTTCTCCAGCCCGAGATTGGCGACATTGGGATGGCGGCCGATGGCGAACATGACCTGCTCGGAGCCAATGCTCGATCCGTTCGACAGATGGGTGGTGAAGCTCTCGCCGTGGCGATCGACCCTGGTCACCGTGCAGCCGGTGAGAATCGTGATGCCCTGCTTCTCCATCTCGGTGCGGACATGGGTCCGGACATCCTCGTCGAAACCGCGAAGGATGTTGTCGCCGCGATAGATCACGGTGACGTCGGAGCCGAAGCCGGCGAAGATGCCGGCGAATTCCAGCGCGATGTAGCCGCCGCCCTGGATCACGATCCGCTTCGGCAGCTCCTTGAGGTGGAACGCCTCGTTGGACGAGATCACGTGCTCGATGCCCGGAATCGAGGCGCCGTGGTTGGGCGCGCCGCCGGTGGCGATCAGGATGTATCTTGCGGTGATCTTCTTGTCGTTCTCGAGCAGGCGGACGGTGTGCTTGTCTTCGATCACCGCGCGGCTCTTGACGATCTGCGCGCCCGACTTCTCGACATTGGTGGTATAGGCCGCCTCCAGCCGCGCGATCTCCTTGTCCTTGTTGGCGATCAGCGTCGGCCAGTCGAAGCCGGCGGACGGAACGGTCCAGCCGAAGCCCGCGGCATCCTCGAATTCCTGACGAAAGTGCGAGCCGATCACGAACAGCTTCTTCGGCACACAGCCGCGGATCACGCAGGTCCCGCCCATGCGGTACTCTTCCGCGATCATCGCGCGGGCCCCGTGCCCGGCCGCAATGCGGGCGGCACGCACGCCGCCCGACCCGCCGCCGATGACGAAGAGGTCGACGTCGAATTCAGCCATTGTCCACTCCGCCCACTTTCAACGATCTCTGATCAAATAGGATCGATCAGATCTCCTTGCCACGCTTGCGCATCTCGGCACGGAAGGCGCCCATCACGGTCTCGGAGAAGTTCTGGGCCCAGGAGTTCATGAAGGCCATGCTGAGCCCGATGGCGCGTGGTTCGGCCTCGATCAGCTTCTTGCCCAGCGGCGACTTGTAGAAGGTGACGAGATCCTTCAGTTCCTGCTCGGTGAACTCGCTGGCATAGATTTGCGCCATGCCTTCGCCGATCTCGTTCTGGCGACCGGCGAGCTGCTGGGCCACGATCGGCGCGACCTCGTTGAGGTCCTTCTGATAGTTCAGGTTCTGCTGGGTCAGCGCGATCTTGGTCTTCTCGACGAGGCCAGGCACGGCGCCCTGATACATCGCGGTCGCGTTCTTGATCTGCAATATCTCCCTGGCTGCCGCAATCGCGGCGGGCGAGGCCTTCGGCTGGGCCGGCGCCGCAGTTGCCTTCGGGGCTGCCGCCTGCTGCGCCACGGCCGGGACGGCCGCGAGGGCCAAGCCCGCAGCGAGGGTCGCGGCCGGCAAGAATTTCAAAACGCTCTTCATTCCTGGTCTCCTTTCGGCTTGCGCCGTTCAATCACGCGAATTCCTTCGCCGCCCGCCAGAACGGCCGAGCTGGCCAAGCCGATGAACAAGCCATGCTCGACCACCCCGGGGATAGCGCTCAATGCCTTGGCGAGACCGGGGGGATCCACAATACGTCCGAGCTGGGCATCGACGATCCAGTGGCCGCCATCGGTGACGAAAACGTGGCCGTCCTTGTCCCCGTCCTTGGCCTTGCGGACCGCCATTTGCCCGGAAACGCCGCATTCGGCAAATGCCTTTTCGATCGCCCGGAGTGTCGCCCCGAGGCCAAACGGGATGACCTCGACCGGCAACGGAAAGCGGCCGAGCGTCGGCACCCATTTGGTGTCGTCGGCAATCACGATCATGCGATCGGAGGCGGCCGCCACGATCTTCTCGCGCAGCAGCGCGCCGCCGCCGCCCTTGATCAGATTGAGCTCAGGATCGATCTCGTCAGCGCCGTCGACGGTGATGTCGAGATGGTCGATCTCATCCAACGTCGTCAGCGGCACGCCGCAGCGCACCGCATCAAGGCGCGTCGCCTCGGAGGTCGGCACGCCGACCACCTTGAGCCCGGCGGCGACGCGCTCGCCGAGCAGCTCGACGAAATGTTTGGCAGTCGAGCCGGTGCCGAGCCCGAGCTGCATGCCGTCGCGCACCTCCTCGAGGGCGCGCGCAGCAGCCTGCCGCTTCAACTGGTCCATGTTCACGTGCGCCCGCCTCTGAATCCCAGGGATGAGCCGCCGATGGCGGCCGCTTTCGGCGGCCTATGTAGCCTCGTTTTTCTTGCGGGAACAGACCTATAAGGTGATCTTATGTACCCGCCCCTTGCGCGGATACGACCGGGCCGGTAGCGCTTGGATCATGACCTCCTTCAAGAAGACTTGCCCTCACACCATCGTCTTCGATCTCGACGGCACGCTTGTGGATACGGCGCCCGACCTGATCACCGCCCTGAACTACGTGCTCGACCGCGAAGGGCTGCCGCCCGTGCCGATGGCCTCGGCCCGCAACATGATCGGGGCCGGCGCCCGCAAGCTGATCGAGCGGGGGCTGGAGGCCGAGGGCCGCACCGTCACCCCCGCAGACATGGACCGGATGACCGCGGATTTCATCGCCTATTACGCCGAGCATATCGCGGTCGAATCCCGCCCTTTCGAGGGGCTCGAGGCTGCGCTCGACCAGTTTGCGGCGCGAGGCCATCTCCTCGCGGTCTGCACCAACAAGCTCGAATGGCTGTCGAAGCGGCTTCTGGACCAGCTCGACCTCAGCCGCCGCTTCGCGGCGATCTGCGGCGCGGACACGTTTGGCGTTCAGAAGCCCGATCCGACCATTTTCCGGGAGACCGTTGCGCGCGCCGGCGGAGACGTGAAGGCCAGCATCATGGTCGGCGATGCCGGAACCGACGTCGGGGTCGCCCGTCGGGCCGGCGTGCCCGTGATCGGGGTCAGCTTCGGCTACACCGACGTGCCGATCGCCGAGTTGAAGCCGGACCGGCTGATCCATCATATGCGCGACCTGCCGGCAGCCGCTATCAGCCTGATGGCGGCTGCATCCTCGCAACCATCTGATACAACTAGGTAATTTCGCGAATCCCTGCATTAACCATCTATTATCTATGCGCCGCGCGCCGATTGCCCGCCCCAGGCGACACTTCTAAGGTCAGCCCGGGATGTGGCGGTTCGCCGCAGTAGAAGTGGATGGTTCATGCGTCGTGTCATCGCGATTGCGCTAGCGGGAGTGAGCCTGGGTGGCTGCTCCTCGATGTCCTGGGACATGTTCAAATCGGCGCCGCCGACCGTCCAGGTCCGGCTCGAATCCAATCCCCCCGGTGCCGACGCCACCACCTCACTCGGTCAGGGCTGCAAGACCCCCTGCTCCGTCTCGGTTCCCGCGCCCGACACGCCGTTCACGGTCGCTTTCGCCCTGCCCAAGTACCAGCCGACGTCCGTGCCGGTGAATGTGGTCAAAAATCCCGGCGATTTCACCACACCCGCCTCCGTCACCACCGATCCGAATCCGGTGTTTGCGGAACTCCAGCCGGCGGTGCCGCCGAAACCCGTCCGCAAGCCGCATCGGCCGAAGAAGCCGAAGCCAGCCGCGCCCGCCGCGGCGCCGGCCGATGCTGCACCCGCAGCTGGCTCGCCGTTCCCCGATCCGAATGCGGGCAAGCGCTGATCTGTGCATACCATCCGATTGTCCTGGCCGCGTCCGATGCTTAGATTGCTTTCACGGCACCGCTGAAGCAAAGGTGCACCGTCGCCGTAAGTGACAAGGCATTTGGTATGAACGGACCTTCTGCGAGCCCCCGCGCCGCGCTGTCGAGTGCGATGACCGATCCGTTCGGGCGGACCATCAGGTATCTGCGTGTCTCGGTCACTGACCGCTGCGACCTGCGCTGCTTCTACTGCATGTCGGAAGACATGACGTTCCTGCCGAAGGCCGACCTCCTGACGCTGGAGGAACTTGACCGGCTCTGCACGGCCTTCATCGCCAAGGGAGTGAAGAAGCTGCGGCTCACCGGCGGTGAGCCGCTGGTCCGCCGCAACGTCATGACGCTGGTGCGCTCGCTGTCGCGGCATCTTTCGAGCGGCGCATTGAACGAGCTGACGCTGACCACCAACGGCACCCAGCTTGCAAAACACGCGCGCGAGCTCGCCGATTGCGGCGTCCGCCGCATCAACGTCTCGCTCGACACGCTCGATCCCAGGAAGTTTCGCGAGATCACCCGCTGGGGCGAGATCGACAAGGTGCTCGAGGGCATCGAGGCCGCGCGCGCCGCAGGACTTGCCGTCAAGATCAACGCCGTCGCCCTGAAGAACCTCAACGAGGACGAGCTGCCCGAACTGATGCGCTGGGCCCACGGCAAGGGCATGGGCCTGACGCTGATCGAGGTCATGCCGATGGGCGAGATCGGCTCGGGGCGGATCGATCAGTATCTGCCGCTATCGCTGGTGCGCGCGCGTCTTGCCCAGCAATTCACGCTGACGGATCTGGCCGAGAGCACCGGCGGTCCGGCCCGCTATGTCAGCGTCGCCGAGACCGGCGGCAAGCTCGGCTTCATTACGCCGATGACCCATAATTTCTGCGAATCCTGCAACCGCGTGCGCATCACCTGCACGGGAACGTTGCACACCTGCCTCGGCCACGAGGATGCCTCCGACTTACGCAAACCTCTGCGTGCATCGAGCGACGACCTGCTGCTTGCGGATGCGATCGACCGCGCCATCGGGCTGAAGCCCAAGGGCCACGATTTCATCATCGACCGCCGCCACGACCGCCCCAGTGTCAGCAGGCACATGAGCGTCACCGGCGGCTGACACCCGTCGGATTACGGCCTTATTCCCCTTAACTATCAACAAACTTCCGATTGACTGGCGGCACGCCCGCTGGTTTGGTGCGCCTGCCTCATGCCTGCGCGGCGAGACAAGCCACGCGCCCAGATCGGCGCAGTCAAGACGGCCGGGGCACAATCGGGGGAGGACCTATCGTTGCAAGCGCTCCTAAAGTTGAGCAGCAGGATTGACGCGTTCACGCGCTGGACGGGCAAACGCCTGGCGTGGCTGATCGTGGCCGCCGTCATCATCTCCGCAGTGAATGCGACCGTTCGCAAGACGTTCGACACGTCCTCCAATTCGTGGCTCGAGCTGCAATGGGTGCTGTTCAGCATCGTGTTCCTGCTCTGCTCGCCCTGGACATTGCTCGACAACGAGCACATCCGCATCGACATCGTGAACAACGCGCTGCCGAAGACGGTCCGCAACGTGATCGACGTGATCGGTCACCTGTTCTTTCTCATGCCGCTGTGCATCGTCATGATCGTCACCGGCGTGCCGTTCTTTGAGCGCTCGTTCCAGATCAATGAGCAGTCCGGCAACGCCGGCGGCCTGCCGCAATGGCCGACCAAATCCCTGATCATGATCGGGTTCGCTTTCCTCCTCGTGCAAGGCATCTCCGAACTGATCAAGCGGATCGCGGTGATGCGCGGACTGATGCCCGATCCGCATGAATCCCAGGTCTCGGCGCTGGAGGCTGAAGTCGAGCATCTCGTCGAGGCGATCGAGAAGAAGTAGCCGTTGGCGACGGTTTAGGGGGAGTCATGACCGCATTCATCATCGCCAATCTGGCGCCCATCATGTTCGCGTCGCTGGTCGTCGTGCTGCTGCTCGGCTATCCCGCGGCATTCTCGCTCGGCGCCGTCGGCCTGTTCTACGCCATCGTCGGCATCGAGCTCGGCGAATTCCGCCCGGACTTCCTCCAGGCCCTCCCCGAGCGGGTCTACGGCGTGATGAACAACGACACGCTGCTCGCCATTCCCTTCTTCACCTTCATGGGACTGGTGCTGGAGCGGTCGGGCATGGCCGAGGATCTGCTCGACACGATCGGCCAATTGTTCGGCACCGTCCGCGGCGGCCTTGCCTATGCCGTGATCTTCGTCGGCGCGCTGCTCGCTGCGACGACGGGCGTCGTCGCGGCGTCCGTGATCTCGATGGGTCTGATCTCGCTGCCGATCATGCTCCGCTACGGCTATGACCGCCGCGTGGCCGCCGGCGTCATCGCCGCGTCCGGCACACTCGCGCAGATCATTCCGCCCTCGCTCGTCCTGATCGTGATGGCCGACCAGCTCGGCAAGTCGGTCGGTGACATGTACGAGGGCGCCTTCATCCCGGGCCTCGTGCTCGCCGGCCTCTATACCTCCTACGCCTTCCTCGTCAGCATGATCTTCCCGAAGGCGACGCCGGGCCTGCCAAAGGAGGCTATCGGCTTCCGCGAGGAGAGTGGCAGCCGCGGTCTTCTCTCCCTCGGCATGCTGTTCCTCGCGAGCTGCGTGTTCGGATGGTTCATGATGCGCGGTTCGGAGGTGCATGGCGCCGACTATGTCGTGCTCAGCATGTTCTACGGCATCATCTTCGCGTTCGTCGTCGCCGTGCTGAACTGGGTCATCGACAAGCTCACCGGCTTCCGTTTCCTCTCGAAGATGGCCCAGCAGACCACCTTCGTCATGGTGCCGCCGCTGTTCCTGATCTTCCTGGTGCTTGGCACGATCTTCATCGGCATCGCGACGCCGACCGAGGGCGGAGCGATGGGTGCGGCCGGTGCTCTCATCCTCGGTGCCGCGAAGCGCCGGCTGAGCTGGGACCTGATCCGGCAAGCCACGGAATCGACCGCCAAGCTGTCGGCCTTCGTCGTGTTCATCCTGGTCGGGGCCCGCGTGTTCTCGCTGACCTTCTACGGCGTTAACGGGCACGTCTGGGTCGAGCACCTGCTCACCTCCCTGCCCGGCGGCCAGGTCGGCTTCCTGATCTTCGTCAACATCTTCGTGTTCGTGCTGGCCTTCTTCCTCGACTTCTTCGAGCTGGCCTTCATCGTGATCCCGCTGCTCGGGCCTGCGGCCGAGCACCTCGGCATCGACCTGATCTGGTTCGGCGTCATCCTCGGCGTCAACATGCAGACCTCGTTCATGCATCCGCCGTTCGGTTTCGCGCTGTTCTATCTCCGGTCGGTTGCGCCGAAGGAGCGATACACCGATCGCGTCACCGGCAAGAGGATGGACCCCGTCACCACGGGCCAGATCTATTGGGGTGCGGTGCCGTTCGTCGTCATCCAGATGATCATGGTCGGTCTGGTGATCGCGTTCCCTGCAATGGTCATGCACTATAAGGGCGTGCAGACCAACATCGATCCCAACACGATCAAGATCGAGGTGCCGCAGATCGAGCTGCCGCCTCTGGATCTCGGCCCGCCGTCGAAGTAGCGAGGGCAAGCCGCCTGTTGCCCTCGCCCTCCAGGGCAGGGCTATCGCATATGACTCGTGGCAGCGGCCTGCGCGCACGCCTCGTCCTTCGAGACGGCGCTTACGCGCCTCCTCAGGATGAGGCTATCAGCGTCAGTGCCCGTCGAAACTGCTGCCACGCACTCCGTCCTCATCCTGAGGAGCCCGCCTGAAGCGGGCGCCTCGAAGGATGGCCGCAGGGAGAAGCTCTCAAATGCGATACCCCTGCCCTCCAGGGGAGGGTGAAGAGGTCACCTCGTCCGCCAGCCGAAACCGCAGCGTGAACTCGGCTCCGCTCCCCGGAAGATTCTCCACCGCAACCGTGGCCGCGTGATCGTCCGCCACCGCGCGCACGATCGACAGTCCCAGCCCCGCGCCATCGCTGCGTCGGCGGTCTGCGCGCCAGAAGCGCTGGAAGATCAGCTCGCGCTCGGCTTCCGCGATGCCCGGGCCGCAATCGCGCACGCGCACCGAACCGTCGTCGCGCACCTCGACCTCGACGGAGGTGTCCTTCGCGGTGAACTTGATGGCATTTTCGGCGAGGTTGAAGATCGCGCGCTGGAGCATCTCAGAATTGCCGTGGACCCTGACCGGCGCGTCGGTCCCCTTCAGGGCGATGTCCTTGTGCTGCGCGATCGCGAACGGGGCGATCGCACCGACGACCTCGGCGCAGACCGCGCGCAAATCCGCGGTCTCCCCGGGGTCGAGCACCAATGTGTCGAGCTCGGCGATCTCCAGCAGCTGGGCGACGAGGCGGCTCATGGCTTCGATGTCGGCATGCAGCGCCTGCCGTACCGCTCGGTCATCGAGCGTCTCGATCCGCGTGCGCAGGATCGCAAGCGGCGTGCGCAACTGATGCGCGGCGTCCGCCGTGAACTGCCGCTGCACGCGAAATCCGCCCTCGAGGCGATCGAGCGCCTGGTTCACTGCTGTGACCAGCGGCACGATCTCGCGCGGGATCCGCGCCGTCGGCAGGCGGATGTCGGTGCGCGCCGGGCCGATATTGCTGGCCTCCTGCGAGGCCTTCCACAGCGGCGCAATCGCGCGGCGAAAGATGATGATGTCGGTGGCAAGCAGGACCAGAAGGATCGGGATGGTGATCCATCCCACCCGCCGGAAGAAGTTCGAAACGATGTCGTCGATGATCACGTCGCGGTGCGCAAGGTCCTCGGCGACCTGGACGCGCACCGTCTTGCCGTCGATGTCCCGGGTGACACCGGCGCCGGAGATGGTCTCTGGGAAGCGTGATGGCGCCGCAACGGCCGAGCGCCGGTGCGAGGAGAACAGCAACCGACCGTCAGCATCGCGAATGTCGAACTGGTAGCGGCCGTAGGCGTCCGAATAAAGTCCCTTGAGGCTGTCGGGCAGGTTGAACGTCAACGTGCCGTCCGGCTGCGCGACGATGCGCTCCGCCAGCACCTCGGCCTGCGCACGCATGGCATCTCGATGCAGCTGGTCGATCTCGGAATTGAGCAGCCAGAACAACACCAGCGGCAGGAAGATCGCGACCACCGCGACCGCGACGATGTGCAGGAACACGATGCGCGAGATCAACGATTTGAACGTGAGCGATCTGGCATGGCCGCCGGCGGACACGCTATTTCTCCTCGGCCATCAGATAGCCGACGCCGCGGATGGTGTGGATCACGACCTTGGCGCCGTGTTCCGTGAGCTGCTTGCGCAGCCGCGAGACATAGACCTCGACCGCATTGGAGGCGACTTCGCCCTCGAGACCGAAGATGTGATCCTCGACGTTCTTCTTCGGCACCACCCGCCCCTGCCGGCGCAGCAGGATCTCGAGCACCGAGGTCTCGCGCGCGGAGATGATCCGCGGCTGGTCATCGACGAAGATCTGGCGGCTCTCGGTGTCGTAGACGAGGTTGGCGAGGCTGAGCGACCGGCCGAGCAACTGGCCGGGCCGCCGCAAGATGGCCTCCAGCCGCGCCACCAGCTCCTCCATCGCGAACGGCTTGGCAAGATAGTCGTCGGCGCCGCTGCGCAGGCCGGTGACGCGGTCCTGCAAGCCACCGCGCGCGGTCAGCACCAGCACCGGCAGCGGCTCCATCTTGAGGCGCAGCTCGCGCAGCACCGACAGGCCGTCGCCGTCGGGCAGGCCGAGATCGAGGATCATCGCAGCATAGCTGACGCTGCTCACCGCCTCCCGCGCCTCGGCGGCGCTGCCGACGATGTCGCTCTCATAGCCGGCCGCCGCCAGCCCGCCGGCAACGAGCCGCGACAGCTCAGCATTGTCCTCGACGATCAGAAGGCGCATCACATATCCGCCGGATACTCAGGTCACCGCACGGCCGCCACCGTGGCCACGCTCTCTTCCACCATTCGGGGCGCCGCAGCCAGCGAAAAAGCGCAACCCTGGCCGCCCTGCCGTGTCAGATTCATGTAAGCCGTCGCGCGCACGTCTCCAGCGGACTGACCGTTCAGGTATTCGATCAGATCTCACCGCATCGAAGCGATTTCCGAAGAACAATAGCTCCTGGTGAGGGCAATGATCCACGTTTTCAAGCTCACGCTTGCATCATGGACGGCCTTCAATTTGGGTCCGCAGTTCCGAAGCTATCTCGGATTCATCCAGCTCCCTGATCGGTCCGCGTAGTTTGCCTTAGTCGTGGCCCATTCGGCGCGATGCTTCCCAAATGCCGCCCTGAGCGGCCAGTTGATCGTCCGTCGCTCCCAGCTCCGCCTCGGCCCGACTGGCCGGCAAATCCACATAAACGATCGGCCGATCGAACTGGCTCGCCGTGAAGTCGTACCTCCGATCTCCGATCCGGTTGTAGAAATGATCGCCGGCCGGAAGGGGCGTCTTCAGCAAGTCACCACCGAAGAGCTCGTGAACGAGCAGCGAGGTGACGTTGCATTGTCCTGCCGCCGGATTGCTCGCCGTCCATTGGCTGGCCGTCGACAGCGACCACGCCCTGCGCAGTGCGCTTTGGACTTGATCGGGATCGAAGCTCATCGGATTCCCCGGGTCCGGCACCGAGCCGAAAATTCGGATTAAACGATTATGACCTTCTACCACTGTTTTGCCCGACGCATCAAGTGAATTCGGTAATTCCGCAATCGCTCCACGCTACGCCGCCAAGTCATTGATAAATCTATCCCCGCCTACTGTGCATGGGGTTGTTTTCGATGTTTTTGTTTGGACGCCCAACGGAACGCTGCAACGACAGCGCCCCGGAGGCTTCGCCCCGGGGCGCTGCAGCGAGTCGGTGATGCGATCAGCTCTGCGAGCGCCGCGCCATGAAGATGTCGTAGCCGACCTCGGCGACCTGGAACCAGGCGTAGCCGTCGCTCGTGAACTTGGCGAGCGAGTCGTGCACCTTCTTGAAGTTGGGGTTGGTTGCAGCGACTTCGGCGTGCAGCTCTTTGGCGGCCTTGTGGCAGGCGTCCATGATCGGTGGCGAGAAGGCGTGCAGCTTGGTGCCGC
Source organism: Bradyrhizobium genomosp. I (2014) (assembly GCF_000261685.1). GTDB lineage: Bacteria > Pseudomonadota > Alphaproteobacteria > Rhizobiales > Xanthobacteraceae > Bradyrhizobium. The sequence continues at coordinate 15,892 of NZ_AJQE01000047.1, forward strand.
CCGCGAGCAGCTTCTTCAGCGCCAGCGGATTGGCGTTGTCGTAGCGTGCCATCATGTAGTTGTTGGCGTAGTGGCCGGCCTGCTCGAGCACGCTCTGGTAATATTTCGGCAGCGCGTTCCACTTGTCGAGGTTGACGAAGGCGAGCAGCATCGGCCCGCCTTCCCACCAGCCCGGATAGTAGTAGTGCGGTGCGATCTTGTAGAAGCCGAGCTTCTCGTCGTCATAGGGACCGACCCATTCGGCGGCGTCGATGGTACCCTTCTCCAGCGCAGGATAGATATCGCCGCCGGCGAGCTGCTGCGGCACCACGCCGAGCTTCTGGAGCACGCGGCCGGCGAAGCCGCCGATGCGGAATTTCATGCCCTTGAGATCCTCGGGCGTGTTGACCTCTTTCCTGAACCAGCCGCCCATCTGGCAACCGGTGTTGCCCGCGAGCAGCGAGACGACATTGTATCCCTTGTAGAACTCGTTGAGCACGTCGCGGCCGCCGCCCAGCATGTACCAGGCCTGGTTGATGCGCATGTTGGGACCGAACGGCACGGCCGAGCCGAAGGTGAAGGTCGGGTCCTTGCCGAAATAATAGTAGGACGCGGTGTGGCCGATCTCGCAGGTGCCGTTCTGGACGGCGTCGAGCACCTGGAGGCCCGGCACGATCTCGCCGGCTGCGAAGATCTGGATCTGGAATTTGTTGTCGGTCGCCTCTGCGACCATCTTGCACATCATCTCGGCGCCGCCAAACAGCGTATCGAGCGATTTCGGCCAGCTCGTCGGCATGCGCCATTTGATTTCCGGCATCGACTGCGCGATCGCGGGAGCCGCGAGCGTGGCGGCGCCGGCCGCGCCAAGTCCTGTGACCTTGATGAAGTCTCTTCTCTTCATGATTTCCTACCCTGATGTACCAGTGATTGCGGGCCTTCTTGTCGAGGCTTGCCGCCAGCATGACGCAAGCCGCAGCCGAATGCCATCCCGATCGCACTGCGGCAAAGAAAAAGCCCGGCCTCCTGGGAGGCCGGGCTACTGGTCTTACGACTTAAGCCGTAGATCAGCCGCGGGTGCGCGAGCGGATCATGAAGCTGTCATAGGTGTATTCGGCAACCTGCCACCACAGATACTCGTCGGAGCGGTAGGCCTGCATGGCGTCGATCGACTTCTTGAAGTCGGCGTTCTTGGCCGAGGTTTCCGCCCACAATTCGTTGGTCGCCTTGAGGCAGGCTTCCAGCACCTCGTTGGTGAACGGGCGAAGCTGGGTGCCGCCGGCGACCAGGCGCTTCAGTGCGGCCGGGTTCTGCATGTCGTAACGCGCAGCCATCCAGGTGTTGGCATGGGCGGTCGCGTTGGCGAGGATCGCCTGGTAGTTCTTCGGCAGCCCATTGTACTTTTCCAGGTTGGCGAAGGCATGGACGGTCGGACCGCCTTCCCAGAAGCCCGGATAATAGTAGTATTTGGCGACCTTGGCGAAGCCGAGCTTCTCGTCATCGTAGGGGCCGACCCACTCGGCCGCGTCGATGGTGCCCTTCTCCAGCGCCGGATAGATGTCGCCGCCGGCGAGCTGCTGCGGCACCACGCCGACCTTCTGAAGCACCTGGCCGGCGATGCCGCCGATGCGCATCTTGAGGCCGGACAGGTCGGCAACGGTCTTGATCTCCTTGCGGAACCAGCCGCCCATCTGGGTGCCGGTGTTGCCGCAGGGGAAGCCGATCACGTTCGACTTCTTGAAGAACTCGTTGGCGAGTTCGTTGCCGCCGCCCTGATAGAGCCAGGAATTCTGCTGGCGCGCATTGAGGCCGAACGGCACCGAGGCGAAGATCGCAAAGGTCGGGTCCTTGCCGACGTAGTAGTAGGAGACGGTGTGGCACATGTCGACCGTGCCGTTCGAGGTCGCATCGAGCGCCTGGAGGCCGGGGACGATTTCGCCGCCGGCGAACACCTGGATCTGGAACTTGTTGTCAGTCATCTCGGCGACGTACTTCGCCACCTGCTCGGCGCCGCCATAGATGGTGTCGAGCGACTTCGGAAAGCTCGAAGTCAGGCGCCACTTCACCTCGGGCGAGGACTGCGCGATCGCCGGCGAGGCCACTGCGGTCGCCGCCGCGCCTGCTGCCGACACTTTGAGAAAATCACGACGCTTCATCTTCAGGTCTCTCCTTGCTGGGGCGTTTCCCCTTGACTTCTCTTCTTGCCGCCGCTCATTCCGGCGACGCGTTGGGACCGCATCGAACCGAAGGGGCTTGACTGCCGTGGGCCTTTAACACGGAAGTCCCGCTTGCGGAACGCGACAATGGCATGACGGGGCTCTACGAAAGTCGCATGTCCCCGCAGCTGGCTGTAGCGACCGGTTCAGGCCGCCGCGATGACACCCTTGAGCTGGTCCCGGACCTGGCCGGCGATGGCGCGGTAGATCGCCGCATGGGGACCGTCCGGCTCGCTGTCGACGACGGGCTTGCCGGCATCCGAGGTGGCGCGAATCGCCATGTGCAGGGGGATCTCGCCGAGGAACGGCACCTTCAGCTTCTCGGCCTCATGCCGGGCCCCGCCATGGCCGAAAATGTCCGAGCGCGTGCCGCAATGCGGGCACTGGAAGTAGCTCATGTTCTCGACGATGCCGAGCACGGGCACGTTGACCTTCTTGAACATGGCAAGCCCCCGCCGCGCGTCGATCAGGGACAGGTCCTGCGGGGTCGAGACGATCACGGCGCCCTTGAGCGGCACGTTCTGCGCCAGCGTGAGCTGGGCATCGCCGGTGCCCGGCGGCATGTCGACGACCAGCACGTCGAGCTTGCCCCATTCGACGTCGCGCAGCATCTGCGTCACTGCCGACATCACCATGGGACCGCGCCAGATCATCGCGGTCTCTTCCTCGACCAGGAAGCCGATCGACATGATGGCGAGGCCGAAACGCCGAAGCGGAATCATCTTTCGCTCGTCGTTCAACTCCGGCTTGTCGCGCAGGCCCGTCAGGCGCGGCACCGAGGGACCGTAGATGTCGGCATCGAGCAGGCCGACCTTGAGGCCGAGGTCGCGCAGGCCCAGCGCCAGATTGAGCGCAGTGGTCGACTTGCCGACGCCGCCCTTGCCGGAGGCGACCGCGATCACGGCGGCAACGCCCGGGATTTCCGCTTGCCGCGCCATCGGCGACCCACCGCCCTGCGGCGGCTTGTGGGCATGGGCCGGCTGCACGCCGGGCGCGCCGCGGCTCGGCTGCGGGGGTGGCGGCGGCGCGGAGCCCGGCTTGCGCTCGGCGGTCAGCGCCACCATGACGGTGGTGACGCCGGGAATGGTGCGCACGGCGGCTTCCGCTTCGGCCCGGACGGATTCCCAGGCCCTTGCCTCGGCGGCCTCGACATTGATCGAGAAGAACACCTTGCCGTCGGAGGCGCTGATCGTGCTCAGCACATTGGCAAGGGTGAGCGCGACCCCGCGGGGCGACTTGACCCTGGCGAGGCTGTCGAGAACCTGTTGCTGCGTCACGCTCAAAGCGCATCTCCTGAACAAAGCATGATCCGGAAAAGTGTGGAGCGGCTTTCCGATAAGATCATGCTCAAGGCTTGAGGATGCCCCATTAGAGCGGAAACGCCCAAAAGGCTACTGCCTGCCGATATCGTCAGCCTTTTCGGCGGGCGCCGCCCCCTGCTCCCTGGCCGCCTCGTAATTCAGCTCGATCATGACCCCATTGGGATCGTGGACGAAGATCTGCCAGAGGTCGCCGCCGGGCACCTGGCGGGACTCGAACTTCATCCCCTTGGACGCCAGCCGCTGTTTCATGCCCTCAAAGCCGCGACTGACGAAGGCGACATGGTGGACAACGCCGGAATCCGGCTTTTGTGGCTCGGCGGTCGCAGAAATGTCGACGAGGTGCACCACCGGTCTACCCTCGCTGTACATCCAGGCGCCCGGGAAGGCGAAATTCGGCCGTGCGCCTTTTTCCAGGCCCAGCACGTCCGCGTAGAAGCGGACGGTCTCGGCCAGATTCCGGGTCCGGATGTTGAAATGATCGAGGACGCCAACGCTCACGCCGCCCATGCTGTCGCTCCCTTTTTCGAAGTCCTTGGGTTCGCCATCCTAGCACAGGGGGCCGCCAAACGAAGCCGTTGCCCTCCCGGCCTAACGGTTTATGGTGCGCGTCCGATCCGCCCTCACCGCGGAACCCAGGCATCCCTCGCTTGGCAAGAACCGTAAAACCCAATCTACGGACAAGGTACCACAATGGCTAAAGTCGCTTTCCTCGGTCTCGGCGTCATGGGCTTCCCCATGGCCGGACACCTCGTGAAAAAAGGGGGCCATGAGGTCACCGTCTACAACCGCACCGCGGCCAAGGCGAAGGAATGGGCGGACAAGTTCGGCGGCAAGACCGCACCGACCCCGAAGGCCGCCGCCGAGGGCCAGGATTTCGTGATGTGCTGCGTCGGCAACGACAACGATCTACGCGCGGTCACGATCGGTCCCGACGGCGCGTTCGCCGGCATGAAGAAGGGTGCGACCTTCGTCGACCACACCACCGCCTCCGCCGAAGTCGCACGCGAGCTGGACGCGGCCGCCACCAAGGCCGGCTTCAAATTCGTCGATGCGCCGGTCTCCGGCGGCCAGGCCGGCGCCGAAAACGGCGTGCTGACGGTGATGTGCGGCGGCGCGCTGGACGCCTATTCCGGCGCCGAGCCGATCATCGCAGGCGCCTATGCGCGGATGTGCAAGCTGCTCGGGCCCGCCGGAAGCGGCCAACTGACGAAGATGGTCAACCAGATCTGCATCGCCGGTCTAGTGCAGGGACTCTCCGAGGGTATCCACTTCGCCAAGAAGAGCGGCCTCGACGTCGCCGCCGTGATCGAGACCATCTCGAAGGGCGCGGCGCAGTCCTGGCAGATGGAGAACCGCTACAAGACCATGAACGAGGGCAAGTACGATTTCGGCTTCGCGGTCGAATGGATGCGCAAGGACCTCTCGATCTCGCTGGCTGAAGCCCGCCGCAACGGCGCCAACCTGCCCGTCACCGCGCTGGTCGATCAGTTCTATTCCGAGGTCGAGAAGATGGGCGGCAAGCGCTGGGACACGTCGAGCCTGCTCGCGCGCCTGCAACGCTGAGGAGAGTGTTGCGCCTCGTCGAGGGCCATACAGCATCGAACCTCGTCGCGACCTCGGCCGTGACGAAGTTCGGCAAAGCGCGCTAACCGAAACAAGTCACAAACTTCCGGGGGAACCTTGCCCAGCGTGATCGCCGCCATCATTGTTGTTGCCCGTGTCGGCGTCGCGCCGGAGTTCCGGCTTGAAATTACCCGCCTCATTGCTCGCCTGCTCCCGGTCGCGCTCCTGATCCTGGCTGCAACACCTTCGCAGGCGCTGGCCGCATCGCTCGATGGGGCGAGCATTCGCCCGCAATGGGCGCTCCCCTTCGCCGGCATGCTGCTGTCGATCGCGATATTTCCGCTCGCAGCGCCTCACTTTTGGGAGCACCACCAGGGCAAGGTTGCCGCGATGTGGGCTGCCCTGATCGTGCTGCCGCTTGCAGCCTGGCATGGCCTGCTTCCAACCGTCCATGCACTCGTTCATACCGCGCTGCTCGAATACATCCCGTTCATTCTGCTGCTCCTTGCTTTGTTCACCGTGGCCGGCGGGATCGTGGTGCGCGGCAATCTTCACGGCTCTCCGATTCTGAATACGCTGCTGCTCGCACTTGGCACTCTGATCGCGAGCGTCATCGGCACGACCGGCGCGTCGATGGTCATGATCCGGCCGGTGATCCGCGCCAATGACGACCGGCGGCACAACGCGCACGTCGTTATCTTCTTCATCTTTCTGGTGTCCAACATCGGCGGCTCGCTCTCACCCTTGGGAGATCCGCCGTTGTTTCTGGGATTCCTGCGCGGCGTGGACTTCTTCTGGACGACGAGGCACCTGTTCCCCCAGACCACGTTCGCGGCCTGGATTCTGCTCGCCCTGTTCTTTTGCATCGATGCTTATCTCTATCGCAAGGAGGGCCGCGTCAAACCGGACCCAACTCCGGACAATCCCTTGCGGATCAGCGGCGGCCTCAACTTCGTTCTGATGGGAGTCATCATCGCTGCGATCCTCTTGAGCGCCAAGCTCGACCTCGGCGGGTTTGAGGTTCTCGGCACGCACCTCCATGTGCAGAATCTTCTGCGCGATGCCGTCATGATCGTCGTCGTGTTCGCATCCCTTGCCGTCACGTCGAAGGAGGACCACGACGCGAACGGCTTCTCCTGGGGCCCTATGATCGAAGTGGCCAAGCTGTTCGCCGCCATCTTCATCACCATCATTCCCGTGCTTGCGATTCTCAACGCCGGCCGATCCGGCGCGTTTGCCTCCGTCGTGAACATGGTCACCAACGCCGACGGCACGCCGAACAATGCCGCATATTTCTGGTTGACCGGCCTGCTCTCGTCCTTTCTCGACAATGCGCCGACCTATCTGGTCTTCTTTGAGCTTGCCGGAGGCGACGCCCAGCATCTGATGACGAATAGCGCGCTGACCCTTGCCGCGATTTCCGCCGGTGCGGTGTTCATGGGCGCAAACTCCTACATCGGCAACGCGCCCAACTTCATGGTGTACGCGATTGCGCGAGCGGGTGGCGTCGCAATGCCAGGCTTCTTCGGGTACATGGCCTGGACCTCCGTTCTGCTGCTGCCTGTCTTCGCGTTGGTCACGCTCGTTTTCTTCAGGTGAAGGGGTCGCGCGTTTCCGCGATCCGAAGCCGGCAAATTAACGCCGCGTTAACGTAATTCTTTAGCTCCTTAAGTCACCTCTTAAGGATTTCTTGCCAGAGATAGACAATGCAGAAGGCCCGCGTCAGGCGTGGGCAGGAATCGTGTTGCTTGATGAGTAACCCCGCTGAAAAGCCTGAGGTTGTGCAGCTGCCGGCCGAGCCGGTGAGCGCGCCATCGGCGAGCAGCCGAAGGGCTGCGGCGCAGCGGGTGCGCGAGGCGCGCGACAAGTTGACATCGACCAGTGGAACCCGGCCGGCTTTCGACGCCGAGATGCTGCGACAATACGCCCAGACGCGGCTGTCGGCCTCCTATGTCGTGATGCTGCTGGTGGTCGCGACCGGCGTTCTGTTCGGCCTGTGGATGCAGCCGATCCCGGCCGCGGCCTGGACGGTCGGCATGCTCTGCATCCACGGCGCCATGATCCGCAATTGCCGGCGCTTCCTGACCGAGCCCGCCTCTCCCGCGGCGACGCGCGCATGGCGGACGCGCTTCGTCGTGCTCGACCTGCTCCATGGTCTGTGCTGGATGGCGATCCTGATCCATCCCGTGCTCGACATGGTCACGGAAACGCTGATGATGTTCCTGATGCTGCTGGTGATCGCAGTATCGAGCATGCTCGCTGCTAATCTGCCGATCGCAGCCCTTGCCGCCACGGCGCCGGTCGCGGTCGCGATGGCGCTGAGCTTTGCAGTGACCGGCTCGCTGGACAATTACATACTGGCAGCGCTGGCGCTCGCCGCCGAAGGCTATTTCGTCCTGCTGGCGCACCGCCTGCACTCGTCCACCTTCGCCACGCTGGAAGCCCGCGCAGAGAAGGACGCGCTGATCGGCGAGCTGGAACAGGCCAAGGCAATCTCGGACGAGGCGCGCCACCGTGCCGAAGCCGCCAACGTCGCCAAATCGCGCTTCCTCGCGCAGATGAGCCACGAGTTGCGCACCCCGCTGAACGCCATCCTCGGCTTCTCCGAGGTGATGAAGAGCGAGATTTTCGGTGCGCACGCGGTGCAGGTCTACAAGGAATATTCCGCCGACATCCATAATTCCGGCGTACACCTGCTCAACCTCATCAACGAGATCCTCGATCTGTCGCGGATCGAGGCCGGCCGCTACGAACTCAACGAGGAAGCGGTGTCGCTGGTCGGCATCGTCGCCGACTGCCATCATTTGATGAAGCTGCGTGCATCGAGCCGCGGCATCACCATTCACGAAATGTTCGAGCAGTCCATGCCGCGGCTCTGGGCCGACGAGCGCGCGATCCGCCAGGTCGTGCTCAATCTGCTCTCCAACTCGATCAAGTTCACCCCGCAGGGCGGCGAGATTTGGCTCAAGGCGGGATGGACCGCCTCGGGCGGACAATATCTCTCGGTGAAGGATTCCGGCTCCGGCATCCCCGAGGACGAGATCCCTGTCGTGCTCGCCTCGTTCGGCCAGGGCTCCAATTCGATCAAATCGGCTGAACAGGGCGCCGGCCTCGGCCTGCCGATCGCCAAGAATCTGATCGACCTGCATGGCGGCACGTTCACGCTGAAATCGAAGCTGCGCATCGGTACCGAGGTGATCGTCACCTTCCCGCCGGAGCGCGTGATGAGTGCGCTTGCCCCGCTGTCGGATGATTCTCCGCCGCTCCAGCCGGAGAGTTCCGTTCTGCCCGACGAGAAACGCCGGCCACGCCACAAGCCGATCATGAGCGCTGGTACAGGCTCTTAACGAGATGCTTGCAGAAATGTCCGACGATCCCTCACTATGTCCGAATGAGCAAAGAAACACCGTGCGTCGCCGTCTGCATGATCGATCCCAAGACCAAGCTCTGCTTCGGTTGCGGCCGGACTTTGCCCGAGATCGCACGCTGGCACGCCATGGAAAGCGCGGACCGGCTTGCGATCATGGCCGTCTTGCCGGCGCGCATGACGGAAGCCGGACTTGCTCCGATCGCGGGGTCGGCGAAACACATCTGATTGGCCTGCGTGCCTTCGGGGGCGCGCGATGATCCGCTTCCTGCTCGTTCTGGTCATGCTCGCCGGCACGGCAGGTGCCGTCGTCGCCTATGGCGATCCCGACCAGATCGCGCGCGCCAGCCACAAGGTCTCGCACATTTTCCGTAAGCAGACCGCAATGCCTGCGCCCGCCGTGCATATCCAGCGTGGCCAGGGCGGCGAATTCGCGCTGCGTGCGAAGATCAACGGCGTCACCGCACCGATGGTGATCGATACCGGCGCGACGTCGGTGGTGCTGACCTGGGAAACCGCGAAAGCGATCGGGCTGCCGCTAGAGATGCTCGAATATGACGTCGATCTCGAAACCGCCGGCGGTCATACCAAGGCTGCCCGCCTCACGCTCGATCGTCTCTCCGTCGGCCAGCTCGTCGAAAAATCGGTGCCCGCTCTCGTCGTCCAGCGTGGGCAGATGAAAACCAATCTGCTCGGCATGAGTTTCCTCGATCGCCTCGAGAGCTGGGGGGTGCGTGCCGACACGCTGATGCTCACCGGGTATCCGGAACTCCAGCGTAGTCATCGCCGCTCGCGCACGGCAGTCAACTAGCCGACTTACGCCGCCTCCGCCGGCGCGCGCGCGGCGACGTGCGCGATCGCATCGCGCAACACCTCGAGACCGGCGCCCGGCTTCACCCCTTGCTCGGCCAGATGACGGCGGAAGGCCCGCGCACCCGGCACGGCATGGAATGCGCCGACGAAATGCCGCGTGATCGCATGCAGTCGCGTTCCGCGGACGAGCTGCTGCTCGATGTAGGGCATCGTCGCCTCGAGCGCATCCTGCATGGTCGCATGCGGCGCCGCTTCGCCGAAGATCTCCCGATCCACGGCGAGGAGCCGCCACGGCTCCTGATAGGCAGCGCGACCGAGCATCACGCCGTCGACATGTTCGAGATGTGCTTTCGCGTCTTCGATGCCGGGAATGCCGCCGTTGATGATGACGGTCACACCAGGCATTGCGCGCTTGAGGCGATAGACGCGGTCATAGTCGAGCGGGGGAATGTCGCGATTCTCCTTCGGAGACAACCCGTTGAGCCAAGCCTTGCGGGCATGCACGATCAGTGCGTCGCAGCCGGAGGCGACCACCGCATGTGCAAGCGCATCAAGCGCGACTTCCGGGTCCTGCTCATCGATGCCGATGCGGCACTTCACGGTGACGGGAATTGCGACCGTGCGCTTCATCGCATCAACGCACCTCGCCACCAGCTCCGGCTCTGCCATGAGGCAGGCACCGAAGCGGCCATCCTTCACGCGATCGGACGGGCAGCCGACATTGAGATTGATCTCGTCATAGTAAAACGTCTCGCCGATCCGCGCAGCCTCGGCGAGTTCGCGCGGATCCGAGCCGCCGAGCTGAAGCGCCACCGGATGCTCGCATGGATCGAACCCGAGCAGCCGCTCCCCGGCC
>NZ_AJQE01000048.1 GCF_000261685.1 Bradyrhizobium genomosp. I (2014)
AATGATTGCGCCCGTGGTCAGCATCTCCGTATAGAGCAGCGCCCGCCGCGTCAGGTGACGGTGGAACATCCGGCAATGCCGGTCCGTCCAATCCATCATGGGCGCCACGGAAAAGCGATAATCTTGATATTTCAACAAGTTGCCCTATTCTTTCAATGGACTAGAACGTGAACCATGTGCACACGTGTGCACTCAAACTAGCCCAAATTGCACACGTTTGTACCGCATTTGATCTCCCGGTGCACACGTAGCGCACACGAAATCGGAGTGGGAAAGCCCGCCTCCGCCGTTCCCCAAAAGCAACGACCGGCCAAATCAAAGCCGAGGTGACCATGATGCTCATGGCACCGGGCGGCGCATGAGCCTTTGCTGCGGCACGCCGCCGGAGCGCATTCCGCCATCAAGCATTGGACCGGTTCATCGATGCCCGATCGGCGAAGAGAAAACCGGCGGTGCCGGTCGGTACGGAGCGACGGACACGCCAAAGTTCCGGCCATATTGCTGCTGAACGCCGGAGATAATGACGACTACCCACCTTGGGGTCCGGCGACCTGGCGTCTTTCGACGGCGGGTTGATGCTCGGATTGACCTGATCGTTCGATGATCACGGTCGCGAACGGTGTCGGCGATTGCAGATCGCAATGGTCCCAGTTGCTGCGCCAGAAACCGTCGAGATCGCGAACGGACCACTGCCGCATCTCCTCATGGCTCGAGAAGAAAAGGCCGCGCGTATTGTGATGTGCGTGTCGCAGCCGTTCAATGACTCGTCCGACGATGCGCGAGCATCACACCTCAAGCCATTCCTGGCGAACCGCAGCGTTCGCCTTGAGCTCATCGGGCGTGCCTTCGAAAACCACGCGGCCGTGCCCCATGATATAGACGCGCTTCGAAATGCGCATGGCGATCGACAGCTTCTGCTCGACGAGCAGGATTGCGACGCCAGCTTGCGCGATCCGGGCGATGAGATCTCCAACCTGTTGAACGATCAGCGGCGCGAGCCCCTCCGTCGGTTCGTCGATCATGATGAGGTCGGGGTCACCCATCAGAGTGCGGCAGGTCGTGAGCATCTGCTTTTCGCCGCCGGAAAGTACGCCGGCGGGCGTATCGGCTCGCGCGGCGAGATTGGGAAACATGTCGAGCATGTCCTGCAGCCGCCACTTGCCCGGACGGCGGATGTCTTTGATGCCGAGCAGGAGATTCTGCCGCACCGTCAGACTCGGGAAGATATCGCGATGTTCGGGCACATAGCCGAGCCCGAGACGCGCGATCTTGTAGCTGGGGAGGCCCGCGATATCCCTTCCTTTGAAGCGGACCGTGCCCTGTGGGCTCACCTCGCCCATGATCGCCTTGACCGTGGTGGAGCGCCCGACGCCATTGCGGCCGAGCAGACTCACGACTTCGCCCGCCGCGACGTCGAGGTCGACGCCCTGAAGGATGTGGCTCTTGCCGTAATAGGCGTGGAGATCCCTGACCTGGAGCATCAATGTGCTTCCTCGCCGAGATAGGCTTCCCTGACCTTCGGATCGCGCCGGATCTCCTCGGGAGTCCCCGAGGCAATAATATGACCATAGACCAGCACCGAAATGCGGTCGGCAAGGCCGAAAACGACGCTCATGTCGTGCTCGACGATGACAAGCGTGCGCCCTTCGGTCAGGCGCCGGATCAGCGACACTGCGCGCTCGGTTTCGGCGTGGCTCATTCCAGCGGTCGGCTCGTCGAGCATGACGACGGTGGCGCCGCTTGCGATCGTGACGCCGATCTCCAGTTCGCGCTGCTCGGCATATGTCAGGAGGCCGGCCGGGACGTCCCGCCGATGCGTGAGATGAATGTCCTCAAGAATCCGGGCGGTCCGCTCTCGGACCTCCGGCAGGCGGTCCACGTTCTTCCAGAACGCATAGCGATGCCCCGTGGCCCAGAGCACGGCGCAACGGACGTTCTCCCAGACCGTCATGCGGGCGAACACGTTGGTCACCTGGAACGAACGCGACAGGCCGCGCCGATTGATCTCGAACGGCCGCAGGTTGGAAATCAGCTCACCGTTGAGGCGGACCTCGCCCGAGGTCGGCCTGATATGCCCACTGATCAGATTGAACGTCGTCGACTTGCCCGCGCCGTTTGGACCGATGATGGCGTGCCGTTCGCCCTGCGCGACGCTGAGGTTGAGATCACGGATGATGCTCACATTACCGAAGCGCTTGTCGACGGCGCGAACTTCGATGGCTGCGGTCATGCCAGATACCCCCGATCCCGCGCGACCGTCGCAGCCCTGTCCCAGGCCTCCGCGACCCGCCGCCAGGTCAGGCGAGCGACGAGGAACCCGCCGACAAGGAGAACCGCAGCAGCGATCCACGTCACCGGCGACGTCGGTTTGAAACCGATGCCGAATAGATTGATCGGATTGCCTTCCCCACCGGAATAACGCGCGATCGTCTCGATGGTCAGGATGACGCCGCAGGCGAGCGCCACAGTCGGCACCATCGAGACGATATAAGATGGGATCACCGTCCGTAACGTTCCGGCGCGGAGAAGCGGCCGGTGCATCATCACGAGCCCGGCGATGCCTCCGGGCGAGAACATCACGATGCCGACGAAGATGATGCCGAAATAAAGCTGCCAGACACTGGTGACGCTGGTCAGTCCGAGTTGCAGATAAGTCACCAGGATCGCGCCGAGGATCGGCCCGAAGAAATAAGCCGTACCGCCGATGAAGGTTGAAAAGAGCACGAGCCCGGATTGGATCGCGCCGAGATAGGCCGAGTTCGCTATCTCGAAACTGATGGCGGCAAGTCCCCCCGCGATGCCAGCGAAGAATCCTGCAAAGCAAAAAGCGAGATAGCGGACGACGTGAGGATCGTAGCCGATGAACTGGACGCGCTCGGGATTGTCACGGACGGCATTGCTGATCCGACCGAGCGGGGTCCGCGTCAGCGCGTACATCGCAATCGCCGATATCACCAGCCAGAATGCGATGAGATAATAGATCTGAATCTGCGGCCCGAAGCTCCAGGTCAGCATGCGCGGCAAGGCGGTGCGGTCCGTCGTGATGCCGGCTTCGCCGCCGAACACCGACCGCAGGATCAGCGACGAGGACGCAACCAGTTCACCGATACCCAGCGAGATCATGGCGAATACGGTGCCGGCACGCTTGGTCATGACCCAGCCGATGACCATTGCGAACGCAAGACCGCCAAGGCCGCCGAACAACGGGATGAACGGAAGCGGGATTGGCCAGCCATGCGACACGACCGCGTTCATCATATGGCAGGCGGCGAAG
>NZ_AJQE01000049.1 GCF_000261685.1 Bradyrhizobium genomosp. I (2014)
GCACGGCATGGCCGAACGACAACAGGCCGGTCTGACCGAGCAGGATATTGTAGGACAGCGCGAACACGATCGCGATGCCGATGAGGCTGAACGACGTGAGCGAGCCACCCGATGAGAACACCAGCGGCAGGACGATCAGCACGATCACGCCGATCAGCCACATACCATAGAAGCGAAGGTTCTCGCCGGCCGCATTCGCCGCGCGTGCGGATCCCGATATCGTTGCCGTCATCATGATTCGCGCGTCCCCATCAGGCCCATGGGGCGTACGATCAGGATGATCACCAGCAGAAGATAAGGAATAATCGGCGCGACCTGAGCAATCGTGACGTTCCAGATGTCGGCCAGGGCTGACGGCTCCCACCAGGGATCGAGCGGACCGAATACGCTTGCGAGGGAGCCATTCAAGGCGACGGCAAAGGTCTGCACCAGACCGATGACGAGAGAGGCGATGAAGGCGCCGGGCAAAGAGCCGAGGCCGCCGAACACGATGACCACAAACAGAATGGGCCCGAGCGAAGCCGCCATGTCCGACTGCGTGACCAGCGCGGGCCCGGCTATGACTCCGGCAAGGCCTGCTAGCGCGCTCCCCACGCCGAACACGACCATGAACAAGCGCCCGACGTTATGACCTAGATGCCCGACCATGTGCGGATGCGTGAGCGCTGCCTGCACGATGAGGCCAACCCTTGTGCGTTTGAGCATCAGCAAGAGGGCGACGAAGATAAGGACAGATACCCCGAGCATGAACATCTTGTAAGCGGGATAGTTGGTCGAGAAGACGGTGAACGCGGGAAAGTCCAGCAGCGCCGGCACACGATAGTCGACCGGACTCTTGCCCCAGATCATCGACACGATCTCTTCGATCGCAAAGGCGAGGCCGAAAGTCAGCAGCAATTCCGCGACATGGCCGTGCTTGTGGGTGTTGCGGAGGCCGTAGCGCTCCACCGTCATGCCGATACCACCGACCAGGAGCGGTGCCATCACGAACGCCGGCCAGAATCCGATCCATTTCGTCAGTTGAAAGCCGAAGAAGGCACCCAGCATGTAGAAACTGGCATGAGCGAAATTAAGCACGCCCATCATGCTGAAGATGACAGTCAATCCGCTCGACAACAGGAACAGCAGCATGCCGAACAGCACACCGTTCAGGGTTGAAATGACAATGAGTTCAAGCACAGCGTACTCGTGAATACCCGGGGCGCACGGCCCCGGTGTCAGTCATCTGACCGGTGAAGCATTCTGGCCGCCGCCTGCCCGCAACGACGACGTCGCGGGGAGGCGCAACGTGCATGGTTTAAGGCCGCGTCATCTTGCAAGTCGTGGAGACCATGGCCTTGGATGTATCGACCTTGGCAACCAGATGCCAGCCCCAGCCTGTGTTCTCCTCATCGAACGGCTCGTTCGCAGCAAGCTTGCCGAACGAGGAGATGTAGATCGGCTGAAAGAACTGGTGGTCATCCTTGCGCATGACACCCGTCCCACCGTCGAGGACATCGAACTTCAGGTCCTCGAGCGCGGCCGCCACCTTCACCGGATCGATGGAATTGGCCTTCTCGGCTGCGGCCTTGAACATCCGCATCTCGTTGACCGCTCGCGGATACCAGAGCGACATATTCACCTTGGCACGGAACGCCTTTTCGTAGTCCATCGCAGTCTGATTGCCCGAATTGGCGAAGCCTTCTGTCAGCTGGAACACCTGATGATCGAGGCCGGTTTGCTTGATCGCGGTCGGCCCGCCCGCGCCACCGGCATAGTAGGTGTACCAGTTGACCTTCAGGCCGGCATCGGCGGCCGCCTTGAGCAGCAGCGCGATGTCCTGGCCCCAGTTGCCGGTGACGACGCTATCGGCCCCGGAGGCCTTGATCTTGGCGATGTAGGGTGAGAAGTCGGTGACCTTCAGCAGCGGATGCAGTTCGTCGCCGACGATCTGGATGTCAGGCCGCTTCGCGGACAGCATCTTTCGCGCATCGCTGCGTACCGACTGGCCGAAGGAATAGTCCTGGTTGATCAGGTACACCTTCTTGATCGAAGCGATGTCCTTGATGTAGTTGGTGAGAGCTTCCATCTTGATGTCGGAGCTCGCGTCCCATCGGAAATGCCAGTAGCTGCATTTCTCGTTGGTCATGGCCGGGTCGACGGCGGCATAGTTGAAGTACAGGACTTCCTTGCCGGGGTTGCGCGTATTGTATTTCGTGACGAAATCCTCGAGCGCGAGGCCGACCGACGAGCCATTGCCTTGCGTGATATAGCGGACGCCCGCGTCGATCGCCTTTTGGGCCTGCACCAAGCTTTCTTGCGGATTGGTCTTGTTGTCGAACGGTACAATCTCGATCTTACGACCGAGAATGCCGCCCTTGGCATTGAGCTCATCAGCCAGATACTGGAATGTCTTCAGACCGCCCTCGCCGACGCTGGCTCCGCCGCCGGAGAGCGGATCGATGTAGCCGATCTTGACGGTATCCTCCGCTCGTGCCGCATGGCCGAGCATTGGGGCAATCAGGGCGACGGCTAAAATCAATCTACGCATTATGTTTCCTCGCTGATTTTCGACTTTAGTCGATGCGTGCATGCACATCGCAGCACGATTTGAACCGACACTGAGCAGAATAAACTCCGGCTGACAAGCTCACCCTGGCATAGCTGCAGACGCAGGTACGCTAAAATGTAAAAGCGCGGACGCCAGCGGGTTTTCCCGCGACGCGAAATCAAGAGGCTGCTCGTCCATGTCGCCTTTCGTTATTGCCGTTGACCGGGGGCGCCTGCCACCGTGTGCCGAATATTCCCGGCCAAGCCAGCGAGCCCGGCGACGCTTCCGCAGCTCCGATGGGGCATGGCCAAATCTGCGCCGGAAGACTGTGCTGAAATGTGACGAACTTCTGAAGCCAAACCCGGTAGGCGACCTCCGTCACTGACAGGGAGCGCAACTCCGGACGGGTCCTCGATCCAGGCCTGGACTGAGCGAAGACACGCCTTCTCAGCCGTCGCGTCCTCGGAAAGCTCCCACAGTCCTCCCTTTATCCTTGCAGTCGCTCACCAGCGAGTCGGCCCAGCCGAGATAGCGTCAGTCGACGGGAGCGCGCCGCGTATGCCAGTCGGTCACCGACTGGAAGGCATGGCCCGCGCGAGCAAGCACATCCTCGGACAGATGCGGGCCGACCAGTTGCATACTGAGCGGCAAGCCGTCCGACGCCACGCCGTTCGGCAGCGTGATGGTCGGGCTGCCCGAGAAGTCGAACACCGCGGTGAAACGCAGGATGCTGAGCAGAACGCTGGGATCGGCGCCGTACTCGCCCATCCTGGTCAGCGTCGGGATCGGCACCGGCATGGTGGGGATCAGGAGCAGGTCGATATCGCCGAACAGCGCCGCGAGGCTGCCACAGAACTTCAGCCGCTCATGATGGATCTGCGCGATCTCGACCCCACTCACCGACCTGCCCTGCTCGATCAGCTGTGCCAGATCGGGGCCGTATTCCGACCTTCGTGACGGATAGGTCTCCAGATGCGCCTCTGCGGTCTCGATGGAGCACATCGGAATCCACATGCTCACGAGCTTCTCGTAGGCCGGAAACTTGACCTCGCGGATATCGGCCCCGAGCGTCGCAAGCATACGCTCGGCTTCGAGCAAGGCGGCGACCACCTGCGGATCGATTCCGTTGTGGGTGTAGCTGCGGTCCACGCCGATCCGTAAGCCTCGGATGCCGTCTCCGATGCCGGCCAGATAGTTCGGCACCGGCGCCAGCAGGGCCGTCGGGTCGTTGACATCCGCCCCCGCGATGACGCCGAGCATGGCGGCCGCATCGGCTGCGCTCCGGCACATCGGCCCGACATGGTCGAGCGAGTCCGCCAGCGGAAAGACGCCGTGACGGCTGACGCGTCCCCACGTCGGTTTGATTCCGGTCAGCCCGCAGGTTGCCGACGGAAACCGGATCGAGCCGCCGGTGTCGCTGCCGATCGAACCGAAGCAGAGCCCCGCCGAGGTCGCCACGCCCGATCCGCTCGAGGAGGAGCCAACCCAGTAATCGACGCCCCAGGGATTGAGCGGCGCCTGATCGTTCGGATGGTGGCTGGTGTAGGCGCCCTCGGTCATCTTCAGCTTGCCGAGCGTGACGGCGCCGGCGTGCTCGAGCCGATCCACGATCGTCGCATTGAAGGAAGGGATGAATTTGGCATGGATCGTGGTGCCGCCCGCGGTCGGTGCGAACGACGTGTAGCAGAGATCCTTCAGTCCCACCGGCACACCGTGCAGCGGCCCGCGCCAGATGCCCTTCGCAAGCTCGGCATCGCAGCGCTTCGCCTGCGCCAAGGCGCGCTCGGCGAGGACGAGTGCATAAGCGTGGAATTTGCCGTCGAGCTTCGCAATCCGGCTCAGCACGGCCTCGGTCACTTTCGAGGGCAGCAGTTCGCCGCGGCGGAACAGCTCGGAGAGCTCGGTGATCGACTTATAGTGAATTGGATCTGCTGACATCTGACAGCCCTGTTGTTATCGGAAACGGTCTCGCCCACCGGCGCCATGGACGGCCCGGCCTCGAGTCTGCGCGGCTCGGGATGCGCCTAGAACTGCACTCCGCGCGTGAGCGCACCATCGATCACAAGGTTGGTCCCCGTGATGAAGCTTGCTGCCCTGCTGGCAAGGAATACCGCACCGTTCGCCATTTCCTGCGGCGTCCCCATGCGGCCGGTCGGGTTCAACGCCAGTGCGGTCTTGTACAGCTCGGGATTGCCGTCCTTGATCTGATTCCAGACACCACCCTCGAAATAGGTGTTGCCCGGCGAGACCGAATTGGCGCGGATACCCTTGCCGGCAAGCTGGAAGGCCAGCCCCTGCGTGTAGTGAATGATCGCGGCCTTGAACGTGCCGTAGGGGCCGCTGGCGAAATCGACCTCACGGCCCGACACGCTGGAGATGGTGACGATCGCGGCGGCCTTGCTCTTCTCGAGATATGGCATCGCCGCGTTGACCAGCCGCACCGTGCCCATCATGTCGGTGGAGAACTCCTTCTCCCAGCTCTCCTCGTCCTGCCCGATCGACAGCGCACTGACATTGGCGACGACAATGTCGATGCCGCCGAGCCTGGAGGCCATGTCCTCCACCCAGGCCTTGAGCGCCGGGCCGTTGGAGACATCGACCGAGCTGCCGAATGCAGCGACGCCCTTCGCCTTGATCGCGGTGATTGTGCTGTCGACGTCGGTCTGGTTGCGAGCGCAGATGCCGACATTGGCGCCTTCGGCCGCGAAGGTATCGGCGATCGCCCTGCCGATGCCCTTGGTGCTGCCGGTGACGAGAACCTTCGCTCCCTTGAGTCCCAGATCCATGTCCATTCCCTCCCTGTTGACGATTTCAGAACATGCATGCGGCCATTCAGAGCAGGAGCTGCTCGCGGACATTGTCCTCGTTGACCTCGCCGCCCGCCAGCGACTGCGTGATCCTGCCCTTCTCCATGATGTAGCAGCGCTCGGCGATCGCCAGGATCGTGTCGAGATTCTGCTCGACGAAGATGATGGTGGTTCCGAGCTCGTTGCGGAACGACCTCAGCGCCTCGCAGATGTGCTGGACGATCGACGGCTGGATGCCTTCGGATGGCTCGTCCAGAATCATCAGGGATGGATTGCCGATCAGCGCTCGGCCAATGGCAAGCTGCTGCTGCTCGCCACCCGACATCGTGCCCGCGGCCTGCCGCCGACGCTCTTTCAGCCGCGGAAAATACTCATAGACGAGCTCCGGCAGCTTCTTGCCGCCGGGACCGCCGATCAGCTCGCCGACCTGCAGATTCTCCTCGACGGTCATCTGCGGAAAGACGTCGCGCCCCTGCGGGATGTAGCCGAAGCCCGCCCTCGCCCGCGCGTCGGCCTCCAGCTTTGTCACGTCTTGCCCCATGAAGCTGATCGTGCCCCGCCAGGTCTGCAGCAGCCCGATCAGGCACCGCATCAGGGTCGACTTGCCGACGCCGTTACGGCCGATTACGCCGACGATCTCGCCGCGCAAGACCGACATGGTGACACCCTGCAGGATCGGCGTCGCGCCGTATCCCGCCCATAGTTCCGATACGTCCAGAATCCGGTCAGTGCGCACGACTTTAGTGAGCATGGGTTTTACCGAGATAGATCTCCGCGACTTTCTCGTCCTGCAAAATGCTTTCGAGATTGCCACGCGCGAAAATCTTGCCGAGATGCAGCACCGTGACGCGCTGGGCGACCTGGCGCACGAAGGCCATGTCATGCTCGACGACGAGAACGGTCATGCCCTCGGCATTGAACGACTTGATGAGCTCGCCGGTCCTGAAGGTCTCCTCCGGCGACATGCCGGCGGTCGGCTCGTCCAGCAGCAGGAGTTGCGGCTTCAGCGCCAACGCCATCCCGATCTCGAGCCATTGCTGTTGACCATGCGACAGCGCACCCGCGAGCTTCTCGCTGTCCGGCCTGAGGTTGAGCAGCGTCAGCAGGCGATCCTCCTCGGCGATGCGTTCCGCGCCTGACAATCGCTCCTGGAGCGCAGTCTGGATGTTCTGCCGAACCGGCAGCTCCTTGAACACGCTCGGAGCCTGCATCTTGATGCTCATGCCTCGCTGCACGCGCGCATATGGGCGCTCGGCAGTGATGTCGATGGCATCGAAAAAGATGCTGCCCTGGGTCGGCGGATAGAGGCCCACGATCAGCTTGAACAGCGTGCTTTTGCCGGCGCCGTTGGGGCCGATCAGGCAGTGGACCTCTCCAGCGTTGACGGTGAGGTCGACGCCAGAGACCGCTGTCAATCCGCCAAAGCGCTTGGATACGCCTTTGACTTCGACCAGCGCCATGATCAGGACTCCTCCGACTGCAAGCGGCCAGCCTCCGCCATCACGGCGCCGTCGTCGCGACGACGTCCGCGCCACCAGCCGGCGACGAGCCTGCCGATACCGAGCACGAAGCCCTGCGGCGCCAGCATCACCGTGGCGAGCAGCAACGCCCCCATCAGCACCAGCGCAGCCTGCTGGCTGTAGACCGTGATGGTCTGAAAGCCGAACAGCAGCAGAAACGACCCGACCAGCGTCGCCGTCAGATCGCTGCGCCCGGAGAAGGCCACCCATACGATCGGCATCGCAGCCGCGGGCAGGCCGATGCTGGACGGCGTGATGAACTGCCCCCAGGACGTGTACAGCGCGCCGCTCAGCCCAGCGAGGCCGCTGCCGATCACGAAGGTCAGAAGCTGGTACTTCCGGACATCGTAGCCAAGCATCTCCGCGCGCTGCGGGTTTTCGCGCGTCGCCACTATGACATTGCCGATCCCCGAATTCACCAGCATGCGCAGCGCGAGATAGACGATCACGATCAGCGCGATCATGACGTAATAGAGCGCCGATCCCTCGATATAGAAGTCGCCTACCGTCAGCGGGTCCATGCCCTTCATGCCGTTGAAGCCGTTCAGCCGCGCCGGCCCGATATGCCATTCCGGCCCTGCGGTCTGGCCGAGGAAGAAGGCCAGCACCAGTGTTGCGGACAGCGTCACGATACCGAAGAAGATGCCGTTGATACCGCCCCAGATCATGAAGTAACCGAGGATACCAGCGGCCAGCATGGCAAGAAAAACCGAAAGGACGAGCGCGCCGATCGTCGCAGTGCCACCGCCCATGTTGATCGCGAGCACGCCATAGCCGTACCCTGCGATGCCGAAGAACAGGGTCTGGCCGAAAGACAGCATGCCGCCATAGCCCCACATCAGGCAGAGGCCGAGCGCCATGAAGATCCAGATCAGGAAGTAAGCGAAATTGCCGACGTCGTAGGAATCGGCGAAAAGCGGATAGGCCAGCGCGCCCGCGAGCACGGCGAGGAAGCAGGACCAGAAGATCTTGCCACGTCCGAGCGTCTGCGGGCCTTCCAGCAGCTTGAACATCAACATTCCCCTTTAGCGCCCGCGACGAACCAGAACGCTGGAGAGCCCTTCGGGCATCACGCGGATGATCAGGATGACGGCGACCAGCATGCCGATCTGCCCGATGATCTGACCATAGCTCGCGTTCAGCGCCATGCGGATCATCGCCAGGAACACGGCGGCCGGCGCTGTTCCGAGCAGAACGTTCGCTCCCCCGATCACGACGGTCACGAAGCTTTCGACCACGAAGGTCGCACCCATGGTCGGGATCAGCGTCATGGTCGGCGCGTAGAGCGCTCCGCAAAGTCCGGCGAGGCCGGTACCGATCCCGAAGCTGATCGCATAGATCCGGCCGGTACGCGCGCCCAACGCCTTCGCCATCGCTGCATTCTGCATGGTGGCACGGGCGATCACGCCGAAACGCGTCTTCATGAAGATGACATAGAGACCGGCCAGCACGGCCACCGCACAACCGAACAGCACCAGGCGATAAGTCGAAAACGTATAGCCGCCGATCGCAAAACTTCCCTCGGGCGTGCCGATGCCTCGTACGGCAGACCCGACGATCAGGAGCATCGACTGCGTGACGATGAGGCTGAGCCCCCAGGTCGCGAGCAGAGAATCCAGCGGCCGTTTGTAGAAGCGCCGCACCACCAGGAATTCGACGAGAACACCGATGAGTCCCGCCGTCAGCGCGGCAAGCGCCTGAGCGATCGCGAGCGGCACACCCAGATTCACCAGGCCGACGGTGACATAGGCACCGCACATGATGAACTCGCCATGCGCCATGTTGATGACGCCCATCATGCCGAACACGATGGCGAGACCTGCGGCCGAGAGAATGAGGAACGCAAACACATCGGCGAACTGGTAGAATACCGAGAATACCTCAGCCGACATCTTGATCCCCTTGCCGCTCCCGGCGCCGCATCGTTGCGGCGCCGGCCTTGTTCAAGATCGTGACGTTCAACACGAGCAAGATCCGTGCCCGCCAGATGTCACGACTTCTTGGGCAGATGACTCGGCGTGTACTGATCCTTGTCGTTCTTCTTGGTGAGGTCGCAGCCGATCTCGCCGAGCCAGTAGGGCTGGATAGTGCCGTAGTCCTTCTCGACCTTCACCTCGTGCTTCGGCCCGACCGAGATCAGGCGCATGCGGTGTGAGGTGTGCTGGCTCTTCGGATCGATGCAGACCTTGCCCTCGGGAGCGTCGATGCAGGCATCGCCGGCCGCGATCACCTTGCGCATGTCCTCGAGCTTGGTCGACTTCGCCTTCTCGACCAGCGTCTTGTACATGTAGAGCGCGTTATAGGCGTTGTAGCCCATGTCGTTGATATAGAGCTCGTCGGGGAATTTCGCGTGCCATCGCTTCTTGAACTCGGTGGCTTCGGGCGTGTCGATCTCCTCGAACCAGTTCGCGGTCGCGTGCATGTTGTTGAGCGCCGGCGGCTTGAAGCGCTTGTGCTCGAAGCCGAGCATGATCTTGATCGACGAGCCCATCGGCAGGTTGAGGTTGGCCGCGGCCGCCTGCTCGAAGAACGAATCCTGGGCAGCACCGACGTTGATCGTCAGCAGCCAGTCCGGCTTCGCTTTCTGGATGTTCTGGATGGTCTGCGCGAACTGCGACACGCCGAGCGGGATGAACTCCTCGCCGACCACCTCGCCGCCGAGATCCTTCATGATCTTGCGGTTCCACTCCGCCGAGATCTGACCGAAATTGTAGTCGGCGGCGATGACATAGACCTTCTTGCCAAACTTCTCGACCATCCAGGGAATCAGCGTCGAGAACTGCTGTTCGGGCACCGCGCCCATGCTGATCATGCTGGCGTCGCACACGCCGCCTTCGTACTGGTTGGTGTAGAAGTACGGCGTCGTGGTGCGGTCGACGATCGGACGCAGCGCCTCGCGCGAAGCCGAGGTGATGCCGCCGATCAGCACGTCGACCTTGTCGCGATTGAGCAGGCGCCGGCCGAACTCCTGATAGCGTGCATTGTCGCCTTGCGGATCGAGATGGATCAGCTCGATCTGCCGCCCCAGAATGCCGCCGCTCTTGTTGATCTCCTCGACCGCCAGCTGCGACCCGTGCAGCTTCGGCATGCCCATGAAGGCAAGATCGCCCGACACGTCCTCGAGCAGCCCCACCTTCAGCGGAGGCTCGGCCGCCTGGGCAGCACTCATCGACGCCGCAGTACCGAGCATGGCGCCGAGCAAAACCATTCCTAACTTGCGTCCCGAAATCATCGTGATGTCCCCTGTTCCTGAAAGCGGCTGGATGTCATGGCTTGAGGTAATTCTTCAGGATCGACGCCCCCATCGTGTATTTGGGGTCGACCATGTTGCCGAGGCGCATGCGGCCCGCCTGGCTGAGCAGCATGTAGGCGTCGATCTCGTCGAAGCCGTAATCGGCCGCCATCCACCGCACGAGCTCGCGATAGGCGATGCGTGCCGCGTCCTCGAGCGGACGCGCGCTGCCGATCGTCATGATGAAGTCCCTGGTCTCGAGCCGGGGCCAGGCGAAGCTCCAGTTCTTGATCAGATCAACCTGCAGCGTAACGGTTGCGCGCTGCTCGAGCGCCACGCCGGAGAGCTCGCCGTCCCCTTGCGTCGCATGGCAATCGCCGACATAGAGCATCCCGCCGTCGGTATGCACCGGGAAATAGATGATCGCGCCGGGGGCAACATCGGGCAGATCCATGTTGCCCCCGTGGTAATCCGGCTGCAGCGACGAAATCGCCTCGATCTCCGGCGAGACTCCGATGGTGCCGATGAACGGTTCGTAGGGCAGCGTGAGCTTGTCGTTCCAGCGCACGCCGTTCCTGTCGACATGCAGCTTCTTCACGCGTTCCGGCAGCGGCGGATTGAGCAGCGCCGTCGAGCCGGTCCCGACCAGTCCGCCGAACTCCGGAATGATGCAGGTCGTGCCGGCCGGCTGCTCGCCCCGGGTCTCGACGTCGCGGATGTAGATCGCGAGGCAATCGCCCTTCTTGGCGCCCTTCACCGCGATCGGCCCGCATTGCGGGTTGAGATAAGGGAAGTTGAGCTTGGCGGTGGGGCTGTCGGTCTCCTTGGTCAGCACGCCGCCGAAGGCATCTTCGGTTTCAACGACGACCACCCCGCCGGGGTCGATCGACAGGGTCGGCTTGGCATAGGGACCGTAGACGTAGTGGAAGCCGCCCTGCTGCTCGATCGTCAGGCTATGGGTCGCTCCGGTCGCGCCCTTGGCGACCGCGCGTTTGGCCATGATGGATGTCTTCAACCAGTCTTCGGACATGAGATCGGCTCCTCGGCTCAGATCGCGGGATGACGCTTGTGCCAGTCGGTGACGCGCTGGAACGCATCGCCTGCGCGAACGAGGCCGGCCTCGTCGAAATGGCGGCCGACGAACTGGAAGCCGACCGGGCCGCCATTCGCCGCGAAGCCGCCGGGCAATGTCACGGTCGGACTTCCCGTCATATCGAACGGACATGTAAAGCGGAGCAGGCCTCCAATCAGCGAGGCGTCCTCACCGAGCGCCGCCATCTTGGCGAGCGTGGGCGCCGCAAACGCCTGCGCCGGCACAGCGATGAGATCGACCGTCTCGAACAGCACACGCACCGCACCACGAAACGCTTCGCGGCGGAGCACGATCTTCTGGTAGTCCATTCCGGACTGCTGCCGGCCGAGATCGAGCAGGCCCGCGAGCGCCGGGCCGTACTCGTCCTTGCGCGCCGGATAGGTGTCTTCGTGCGCGACCGCGACTTCGATGCCGCAGAGCGGGAACCAGTCGTCGATGATCGCCTTGGGATCGGGAAACGTGATGTCCTTGATCTTCGCACCGAGATCGGCCGCCACCCGCAAGCCCTCGGCCAGCACCTTGGCCGCATCGCCGTCGGTGCCTTCGCTGGTCCAGCGACGGTCGACGCCGATCGTGACGCCCCGCAGGTCACCGGAGAGACCGGCGAGATAGTCGGGCACGGGGAGCGGGACCGATGTCGTGTCCTTGGGATCCTGGCCGGCGATCACGCCGAGGATGGCGCCGCAATCGACTGCGCTCCGCGCTATCGGGCCGATGTGATCCAGCGTCGCCGCGAGCTCGAACGCGCCGTAGCGGCTGACGCGTCCCCAGGTCGGCTTGAGCCCGGTGACACCATTGGCCGCCGACGGAAAGCGGATCGATCCACCGGTATCGGTGCCGAGCGAACCGAAGCAGAGGCCCGCCGCGGTGGCGACGCCGGAGCCGCTGGAAGATGCGCCGGGCCAGAGATCCGCGTTCCACGGATTTTTTGGCGGGTCGATCTTCGGGTGATGATCGGCGTAAGCGCCTTCGGTCTGCTGCAGCTTGCCGAGAATGATTGCGCCGGCGTCCTTCAACCGTGCGACCACCGTTGCGTCCTCAGTCGGACGGAAGTCTCGATGGATCGTCATGCCATGCGCGGCCGGCGCGCCCTTGGCCCAGCAGAGGTCCTTGACCGCCACCGGCACACCGTGTAGCGGCCCCCTGATCTTGCCGGAGGCGATCTCCTTCTCGGCAGCGGCGGCATCGGCAAGCGCCGCGTCAGCCATCACATACGCGAAGCTCTTGAGCTTGCCGTCGAGCTTCTCGATCCGCCCGAGCATCGCCTTCGTCGCTTCGACCGGCGACAGCTCCTTCGCCTGGATCTTCCGTCCGACATCAACGAGTCCAAGATAGTGGAGATCTGCTGCCGCCATCGTTCTTCATCCTCCCACTCGACGTGGCGCACGGTTGCCCACACGCATAAGTCACCGTTCTGGCGACGCGGACGCATCGTCAGCTCCCTGGCGGCAAACGAAAAAAGCCACCCGCCCCTCCCGAATGAGGTGACGAATGGCGCAAATGCCGCGGCTATGATCTGTCGCTTTAGGGTCCGTGATCGAACGAAGCACTTAGTGCAAGGAGCTGGACGTCATCGGCCAGATCGGCGCACGCGAGGTTCGACAGGTAGCCCTGTAAGAGAAAAGTCTAAGTAACTGCCCATCGCATTGTCAACGTTGCTGTCTGCCTAAATTTCGAGGGTGCTGCGCAGCAAAACGGCAACCCACTTGCGCTGCCATGGGCGATGATGATTTCATCTTCGCGTTGCGTCGTCGAAAGCTGTCAATGACAAAGCCGTCTGTTCCCGTTGGCATCATCTGCTCGCAGTCCGGACCCTATCAGGCCATGGGCCGCGAGATCCTCAAGAGCGCGATGATGGCGGTCGATGAGATCAACAAGCAGACCGAGTTCGAGTTCTCGATCGCGCCCCATATTCGCGATCCCCGCGGCATCGTCTCCGAATATCACACGGTCTGCGACGACCTCATCCGCAATGTCGGCGTCGAGCACATCATCGGCTGTTACACGTCGGCATCGCGCAAACAGGTGCTGCCGATCGTGGAGCGCACCGATCGCCTGCTCTGGTATCCCGCCCGCTATGAAGGTTTCGAGTGTTCCGACAACGTCATTTATGTCGGGGCCTCGCCCAATCACAACGTCCTGCCGCTCGTCCGCTACGTGCTCGACAATCTGTCGCGTGAAATCTTCTGCGTCGGCTCCAACTACGTCTGGACGTGGGAGACCAATCGCGTCACCCGCGAGCTGGTCAGCGCGGCAGATGGCCACATCCTCGCCGAGCGGCTGCTCGAGCTGGGCGAAAGCGCCGTCGGTCACATCGTCGACGAGATCGTTCGCCGCAAGCCGCCGATCGTGTTCAACACGCTGGTCGGAAGCTCGAGCTACGACTTCATTCGCGCTTTCCACGTCGGCACCAGGGCTGCGGGGCTGGAGATTCCCATGCTGAGCTGCAGCCTGTGCGAGCCGGAACTGTCGATCGTCGGGCCGGCATCGGCCGGATGCATCACATCGTCGGCCTATTTCGAGAGCATCCGCCTGCCTGAGAACCGCGCATTCGTTGCGCGCTGGAAGGCCCGCTATGGCGAGCACAGCAGCCCCTCTGTTGACGGCCAGTCCGCCTATGTCGCGGTCTACCTGCTGGCGCGCGCGCTGCAGCGCGCGGGTACATCGAACATTGCCGAGGTGCGGCGCGCCGCGGCCGGCTATCGCTACAATTCGCCGCAGGGGCCGGTCTGGATCGATGGCGGCAACAATCATTGCGTCCTTACACCGCGGCTTGCCGTATCCAATCCGCAAGGACAGTTTGATATCTTCTGGGAAGCCGATACGCCCGTTAAGCCTGACCCTTACCTGACGCAGCTCGACGTTGCCGTCAGCCCCACGAGGGAGACCTCGACGGGCGGCGCATTGCCGAATGCGCCGCATCTGCGGGTTGTGAAATGAGCAGACGGTCTTCATTTTCGCTGCGCGGCCGCAAGGCGCTCATCGCCATCAAGGACGAACGCGACGCGACCATCGTGCGACGCCAGTTCGAACGTCTAGGGATCGACGGCGTCGCATGGACCCCAGGCGAGCCAGCGAACTTCGTTCCGGATCTGTCGCTGATCGACGACGAGTTTCTGCATTTGCTGCAACCGGCGCAACGTGCGTTCCTGGCGCGGTCGCCTGTCATCGCCCTGCTCGGCACCGAGACGCCGAGCCGTCTGAAGCTGGTGTTCGAGCTCGACCCGGCCTCGTTCCTGGTCAAGCCGCTGCGCTCGGCCGGTATCTACGCGGCGCTCGTCATGGCGTTCGAACGAAACGAACGCACCAACGAATTGAAGCAACAGGTCCTCAAGCTCGAGCAGCGTCTCCGGTCGCGTCGCGTCGTCCTCGCCGCCGTTCTCCAGGTGATGCACTCGCACGCGCTGGCGGAACCAGCCGCCTTTGCACTGATCCGCAGATCCGCCATGGAACAACGCAAGACGATCGAAGAGCTTTCGGCGGAGATTACGGCAAAGGGCCTTCTTCCGCGTGCCACTGGTTAGATCAACTGCGGGTTGGCCGCGGTGCGCTCATATCGCGCAGCTCCAAGGAACGCCGAGCCTGCTTGTGCACAGGGCATCGCGCAGGCAACGAATGGCTTTGGCATGAGCGATTTTGCGTGTACCCGGAAGCGCCATGTGATGGGCTGCTGTTCACAGCAGCCCACCGAGATCGCTGTCACCGACAGACGCGCACCCGAGTCACGACCCGTCGGCCGTGATAGCCGCGCTTTACAACGGTGCGCAGCTTGCACACCTTCCGGGAATGATATCGATGGTGATGGTGATACTGCGTTTGCACCAGGTCGGTTGCTACGGCGGGAGCAATCGGACTTGCCGGCGCCGCGTTGGCTGGAGCCGAAACTGTTCCGACAGCGAGTAGAACGGCAATGACGAGACCGTGAGCGATTTTCTTCATGAAGTTTCCTTACGAGACACCCCCATCGTCAATGTTACGGCAGCCGGTGAACATGAGATGAACGGCACCGTCGTGCAGAGCTGCGCTGCGCCGATCGGTCGCACGATCTTCGCACACCTCAGAAATACTTCGCCGGGATACACACCCCACAACCTGGTCTGCCGAGCGTAACCCGAGACAGTTTCCGCTCGAACGCGACACCAGACGCCAGCGCACCTCTCCACCTTAACGAGAACGCGGCTCAAAGACGGCGTTGACCGTCGAGTTGGGCCTGGAATGTTTTGGAAGACGCACCGGTTGGCCGCCGACCAGCCTTTTCGCCCGTTTGAGATCCCTACAGAGTTTTCCTTTGTCAGAATGGCGTTTGAGGAAGTCGCGACCCGACGATGAAGCACGCGCGACCTTCCGCTCAAGAGCCGCGCCCCTCATACCTCACTTTGATATTCCAATTACTTGTCCCTTCCTTACATGGACTGGAGCGGGAACAGGTGCACACGTGTGCAGGTGTGTGATTTCATGTTGGATCAACGTGCGCCCAGCCGCTGGTGGACGGGTCCTCAGAACGGAATTTGGTCAACGAACTTGGTAGCGTCCGGCGGTAGATCCTTCTTACGGCCTCGAAGGCTTGACGAATGCACCTCAGCTCCAAGGCCGCGAGACGGATCCCGAGTCCCGCCTGCGCTGGTGACGCGCTCACCGCGCCATATAGGCCGCGCATTTGCTCGAGGGCTGTTGTCAACGCCCCGTGGAGATCCGCCAGATCATGGCCAAGGGGTAACGCCATGAATGCCGACCCGAAGGCTCCGTAGCCACGAAACAGGCTGCGGTCTGGATGGCATATGCGTGTGCGCTCAATCAGCAGCGGCTCGCCGCCCGATTTCCTCAGGCGGAACGTCGATTCCAGCTCCCGGAAATAGCGGCCTTCGCGCAGGGGGTCGTGCATCGTGAACGCATCGAAGATCAACGCGTGAGCGTCGGTCGCGCAGTCAAGCTCCATAGTCTGTGACAGTGCGGCGTCGGGAAACAGAATGCGCGGCTCAGGCAGGTATTCGAGACTGGCGCCGCTCGCGACATCAAGCGTCACCGTCTCTGTCGCGCGCGCCCCGGGGGCAGCGCGATGAACCGACGTCGCCCCCTGATTGGTCAGACAGACGGCTGTTCCTGGACCAAGCAACAGGCGCTGTGCAAGACTGTCCTCTCCGTGAATCGCTCCGCTCGCCGTCTGCACGATCACGCTGAGGCAATGCGGCCGATACGGATCGACATGAAAGCTGCGCGTGAGTGCGAATGGCCAAGCGAACATCCGTCGATCGATGACTGTACGTCCAGCACGACGGACGAAGCTCAGATCGAGGCGTGCACAATCGCTCGACGTCATGTTTTTCACGTTCTGAACAAGACCTCGCGTTCGAGGAGATCGACGATCGACTCGACACCTTCACCGCGCCGACAATTGGTGAACAGCACTGGGCGGTTGCCGCGGACGTCCAACGCCTCCCGACGCATCCTCGTCAAATCGGCACCGACGTGCGGCGCCAGATCGACTTTATTGATGACGAGCAGGTCAGCGCGAATGACACCTGGACCGCGCTTACGCGGAATGTCGTCACCTCCGGCCACATCGATCACAAACATCCAAAAGTCCGTCAGGTCCCGCGAAAACGTCGATGCGAGATTGTCGCCACCGCTTTCCAGCAAAATCAGCTCGACCCCGGGGAAACGTCGCTCTAGTTCATCCGCCGCTTCAATATTGAGCGTGGGATCCTCGCGAATGACGGTATGAGGACATGCCCCCGCCTCGACCGCCGATACGCGTGCCGGGTCGATCAATCCAGAACGCCTGATCCGATCGGCATCCTCGGCCGTTACGAGATCGTTCGTGATGACCGCGATATCGATGCCGCGGTTAATAAGTGCTGGAATCAAGCGCTCCACCAATGCAGTCTTGCCCGAACCGACCGGGCCCCCAATCCCGACCCGCGCGGCCGCGATTCGTGGCTGGGCTAATCCGTTGTTGAGCGAAAGTCGGCTCATCGAAGCATATACCGCCTGGCCAGCGGCACCTTCGTCGCCGGCGGGCACATCAGAAGCTTTCCGTCCGCACGAACCTCGAAGGTTTGCGGATCGACCTCGACATGTGGCGTCGCAGCATTGTGCAACATGTCCATCTTCCGCAACATTCGCACATTCTTGATCTGGACCGGATCGCGTCCAAGGCCGAGCTTCCGGGTCACATCGGCCTCCATCGCAAGCTTCGACATGAAGTTGACGCCCAGTCTTTGCGGCGCGGTACCGAGTGCACCCCACATCCGCTTCTGGATCATCGGTTCTGACAGACCGAGGCTACCGTTGCCGTCCCCCATGGCAGCCCAGACGACAAAGCCGTTCTTGATCACCATATAGGGCTTGATGCCGAAGGAGGCGCGCGGCCAGAGAACCAGGTCGGCCATCTTGCCAGGCTCAATCGAGCCGACCATGTGGTCAATGCCAACCGCGATTGCCGGATTGATGGTGAGCTTGGCAATGTAGCGCTTGATCCGCTCATTGTCTGCACGCGCCGTCTTCTCCTCCGGTAGACGGCCGGTCCGATCCTTCATGACGCTGGCAAGCTGCCAGCACTTGGCAACGTTCTCGGCGAGGCGGCCCATGCCCTGCGTATCCGTGCCGAATATCGATATCGCCCCCATGTCGTGGAGAAAATCTTCAGCCGCCATCGACTGGGCACGCACTCGCGCCTCGCCGAACATTACGTCCTCTGGTGCATTGTAGTTGAGCTGATGACAGATCATCGTCATCGGCACGCCCTCTTCCATGCCGTAAGACGTGTACGGATTGGTCGGATTGGTGGATGAAGGAATGACGTTGTCCCACGACACAACTTTAAGCAGATCCGGCGCATGACCGCCGCCGGCGCCCTCCACGTGATACATATGGATGGTGCGGCCTTCGACAGCAGCCATCGTATCCTCGCAGAAGCCGTACTCATTGATCGAGTCGGTATGGAGGTGAACCGCGAAATCATTGCGCTCCGCCGCAATGAGGCTCTGATTGATCACCGAAGGAGCGGCGCCGAAATCCTCGTGGATCTTCACGGACATGCCACCGGCCGCGACGGCTTCCTCGACGGCTTCGGGATTGGACCCCGCACGCCCGAACAAGGCAAAATTGAGCGGCGAGAACTCGATCGCCTGAAGAAAGCGCGCAAAGCTTGAAGCGGCGCCGCTGCCGACATCGAAGACCGGACCTGATCCGTTCCCAACCAGGGTGGTCGTCCCTCCAGAGAGCGCGTGATCGGATTGTTCAGGCGAGATCAGATGGGCGTGCGATTCAATGGCGCCGGCGGTGACGATGAAGGGACCGCCGGCGATCGGCGCCGTAGTATGTCCTACGACCATGTCGGGATGCACGTCGGGCATCACGTCGGGATTGCCAGCCTTGCCAATGCCGACGATGCGCCCGTCACGGATGCCAATGTCGGCCTTCACGATACCGGCCACGGCGTCGACGATCGTAGCGTTCTTGATGACAACGTCGAGAATCTTGTCCAACGAGGTCTTGTTGGCGTTTACACCCTCGCCATCGCGCAAGTTCTTTCCAGCGCCAACCAGCAACTCATGTCCGTAGGTCGTATAATCGTGTTCGATCTCTGCAATCAGACTGGTGTCGGCCAATCGCACGAGGTCGCCCTTGGTCGGCCCGTAGAGTTCGCCGTAGGCGCGGCGGGACAGTATCGCCATGGTGGTCAGGCTCCCAGATAGCCGCGTGCCCGGGCCTGCTTTAGAGCCTCCTGCCGTGCGAACGGCGCATCCAGCGGACCGTTAACAAGACCCGCCTGCCCATGTACGACGCGATCGCCTGAAATCGGAACAAGCTGCACGGACTTGGTGACCCCGGGTTCGAAGCGAATCCCGGCGCCCGCGGGCCGATCGACCTTCATGCCCCAGGCCGCCGCGCGATCGAAGCGCAACGCGCGATTGACTTCGAAGAAGTGAGTGTGGCTGCGAACCTGAACGTCGCGGTCGCCGGTGTTCGTCACATCGATGATGATTTTGGGCAGGTCCGCAAAGCTCTCAATGTCTCCACTGCCCGCGATGATCTCACCTGGTACGACATGGCCCTCGACCGAAGCGTTGCCGGGACCGACCGGCTCGAACAGCGCCATCACCTTGGTTCCTTCGGCAAACATGCACTCGATATAGAGCATCGGAATCATCTGCCCGACGCCGGGCTCGACGTCGTCCGACGTCAGCAAACGCCCGGCCATATCGCGGATCTCGGCATAAGGCAGGTTGCGGCGCGCCGCGGTCATCACCTCGTCCGTGATGTAGGCGACCGCCTCCGGGTGGCTCAGCCGAATTCCGAGCGACCGATTGCGGCGTGCCATTTGCGCGGCATTGAAGATCACGAGGCGATCCATTTCGGTCGGCGACAGATTCATCATGGGAAATCACCCTCTCTCATGTCGTGAACATGCGGACATGACGCAGCGGTCCGCGCGAGACTGCGATGTCGATGAACGGCGTAAAGCTCGCGGGCAGCGCATCGGCCGGCGGCGCTTCCGCAAGCAATTCCGCAAGCAACGCGCGCGCGATCTCCTGGCTGCGCTGCGCCTCGATATGGCCGATGATGCCAAGCCGCACCGCGGCGCTGACGAGGCCAGTCACGAGCGTCCAGCCCGAGACAAGTTCGGCGGCGTCCTGGCTGAGTCCCGCATCCCGCCCCACGACGGCCTGCACGACCGCCAGATGGCCGAGCCTGCCGTCCGACGACACCAGGCCACGGTAGGCCACCGATAGGGGTCCATCGAGCTTGACCCATACCCCGAGCAGCGCCCTGCCCGCCCGCCGTGATCCTTCTCTCATCTCGGCCGAAGGTGTTGCAGCCTCGGCCAGGCGATCCACGCAAGCGACGGCGGCACAATCCTCTGCCCGAAAGGCTTGGCGCAGCAGAATGCGGTCCATGCTTGCCCAGCGGCGCTCCAGCTGATCCGCGATGATCCGGTCGAGTTCGCCGCGATCGGCAAGCATGCCGTCCGCAGCGAGTCCCTCCAGCCCCCAGGAGAATGCAAAGCCGCCGGCCGGGTAGGCACTGTCCCCGAGCTGCAGCAAAGCCAGTGTCTGCAATCTGTCAAACAGCGTCGCTCTCCACCACTTCGCCGGCTTCGAGCAGCGGCTTGATGCGCGCGCGGTAGGTGTCGAGCGGCCCGTCCAGCAGGACAACAAGAACATTGTCCTCGAAGCGAACCCGCCAATGTAGATTGCCGGCATTCCAGCCGAGCTTGAGTGCCGCTGCCTGATCGACCGGCTTCAATCGCCAACATTCCTGCTCGCCGAAGCGGGCAATGATGGCGCGATCGTGCGCGAGAAACAGCAGTGCGCCGTCGACCAGGTCCTCGTCCCGGTCCAAGCTGACCGCACAGTCGGTTCCGCGATCGGTCGTCAGGCGAAAGCGCTTTCGTCCGACATCGGACGGCGGCACGAACAGCAGCTCGATCCCGCCATGATGCTCGACATGGTGGAGACGCCCCGCATAGGCTGCGTCGTCGGATCGTCCAATGATGCCATGAAGCCGTAACGTCACGATTTTCTCCCGCGGCAGGCCGGAATGCCGGCTTACCGGATTGTCGCCGACACCTCCGTAGAGGTCACCAATGTGACCTCTCCATCCAGAATGGGCCCGGCGATCCCGAAGAAGGTGGCGACGACCGCCGAACCATTGTGACGATCCATCGCCGCCTTGTCGGAAAATCGCTCATACGTTGTGAACACGCAGGGATCATTCTCGCTTTGCGAGATGAAGAAACCGATCGTCTCCGGCTCGTTCGCCGCGACATTCGCGGCGACGGTTAGGAGTGCGTCGCGCATCGTGACCTCGTGTCCCGACTTTGCCTTGATGACGGCGGTGATGGTGATCATCAGAACTTCTTCCAATCGCCATCGGCTTCGAAGGCGCTGGCCGCCTGATAGATGGTCGCCTCATCGTAGTCCTTGCCGATCAGCATCAGCCCGACCGGAAGGCCGTCCGAAAGGCCGCAGGGTATGGTCATTGCGGGATGGCCGGTAACGTCGAACGGACTGGTCGTGGCCGTCATCTCGAAGGCGCGCTGGACGATCTCGGAGAGCGGCGCGTCCTTGGCCGGGATCGGCGTGGCGACACAGGGCAAGGTCGGCATCAGCAGAAGATCGCAGGAGCCGAATACCGCATCATAAGCGGCCTTAGCAGCGATCGCGATGTTGCGCGATTTGGCGTAGTAGCGACCGCGATAGTGGCTGACGCCCCACTGCCCGACCAGCATGGTGAGCTTGAGCGTCTCCGACAGGTCGTCGGCACGCGTGCGCCAACCGGAATGGGCGTCGACCAAGCCAACGTCATAAAGTCCCTTCCAGTTGAACCCCATGCCATTGCCGATCATCATCTGGACCAGGAAACCTTCCAGCGTGATCGGGTTCCATGCCGCGAGTGCATGAAGGTGTTCGGGGATCGACACCTCCGATACGCTGGCACCGAGCTTTGCGAACCGCTCCGCACCAGCCTTCACCTTGGAAGCCACGCCCTCCTGCATGTTCGCAACGGCAAATCCTTCCTTGAGGATGCCGATCTTCATGCCTTTCACGCCCTTGCGAAGCATCTCCGTGTAGCTCGTCACTTTCGGCGCATATTGGCGGGGATCGAGCCCGTCGGCGCCGGCCAGCACCTCCAGCAACAACGCATTGTCGGCGACGTTGGCCGTCATCGGACCGGTGTGGTCGATCGTCGACTCGATCGGCATCACGCCCGTGTACGGGACCAGCCCGTGCGTCGCCTTCATGCCGTAGATGCCGCAATAGGATGCCGGGATACGGATCGAGCCGCCCTGATCGCCGCCGATCGACATGTCGACCTCGCCGGCTGCGACCAGCGCAGCACTTCCCGACGAGGAGCCGCCCGCCGAATACCCCATCTTGAGCGGGTTATGAACCGGAGCGGGATGGGAGGTGTGACTGCCGCCCGACAGGCAAAAATGCTCGCACACGGCCTTTCCGACGATGGTGCCGCCGGCATCGAGAATGCGGGTCACGATCGTCGCGTCGGCGGCGGGAATGAAGCCTTCGAGCGTGGTCGAGCCGTTCATCATGGGGACGCCGGCCAGGGCGACGTTGTCCTTCAGCACGATGGTACGACCCGCGAGCTTGCCGGTGGCCGCACCCTTGACCTCGGTCTTGATCGCCCACGCACCGTACTTGTTGTCTTTCGGCATCGGCTTGGAGCCCGGCATGCGCGGATATTTGACCGGCGGCAGCGGGTTCGGCAGCTCGTCGATGACGTCGTACGCGTCGAACATCCCACCCATGAGCGCAAGATAGCTTCCGGCCTCTTCGACCGTCATGTTCATGTGCAGGCTCGCGGCGAGCTCGGCGACATCTTCGGCAGTCGGGCGTTTGATAGACATAGGACATCCTTTCTTGTGAGGACAAGCTGGCAGTAACGAAGTCAGCAATTGCAATGGCCGGCGCTGCCGCGCCGGAATTCGAACCTAGGTAGGGTGCATGGCGCCGTCCCGAACCAATAGGCTTTCCCGGTCGAGCTCACCGGTGATGCGCCCCTTCTGGATATTGAGGATTCGGTCCGACAGGGATGTGATGAATTCGAGGTTCTGCTCGACGACGATCAGCGACATCTTCCACCGCTGCTTCAGCGCGAGCAGCGTCTCGACGATCTCTTCGATGATCGATGGCTGAATACCCTCGGTCGGCTCGTCCAGCAGGATCAGCCGGGGTTTCGTGCAGAGACAGCGCGCCAAGGCCAGCAATTGCTGCTCGCCGCCCGACAGGGCTCCACCACGCCGGTCGAGCAGCCGCACCAGGCGCGGAAAGTCCTGCAGCACCGCGTCGATGACCGAACGGTCCTCCTTCGGAGCCGCTGCGAGGCCCATTCGCAGGTTCTCAAGGACGCTCAGGTCGGGAAATATCTCTCGTCCTTGCGGCACGAGCCCGATCCCAAGCCTGGACCGCTCATATGGCTTGAGATGCGTGATCGTCTTGCCGGCGAACGTGACGGCGCCACCCGTCGTCGGCAGATGCCCCATCAGCGCTCGCAGCGTCGTGGTCTTGCCCATGCCATTGTGGCCGAGAATGCCGAGATACTCGCCATCCTGAACCACCATGTCGAGACCGAACAGAATCGGGATGCGGCCGTAGCCGGATCGCAAATCGCGGACCTCGAGAAGCGCGCTCATGCCGCCACCTTCTTGCCGAGATAGACGTCGCGCACGCGCTGATCGGCCAGGACCTTGTCCACGGTGTCTTCGACCAGCACCCGGCCCTGGTGAAAGACCGTCACCCTCTTTGCGATCTGCTTGATGAACTCCATGTCGTGCTCGACGACGATGATGGCCCGGGTCTGGTTGATCTCGCGGATGATGGCGGCAGTGTGCAGGGTCTCTTCGTCGGTCATCCCGGCGGCCGGCTCGTCGAGCAAGATCAACTCCGGCTCCGCCGCGAGCACCATACCGATCTCAACCCATTGTCGTTGGCCGTGTGACAGCGTCGCCACGATGCGGTCGGCATGATCCGTCAACCGGATCATCTCCAGCACGGCATCGACCGCCGGCCCCTGGGCACGCGGCGTGGCGTTGCGGCGAACGGCGAGCCAGACGTTCTCTCGCACCGAAAGACCGTTGAAGACATTCGGCACCTGGGTCTTGATGCCGATCCCCATCCGGGCAATTTCGTGCGAAAGCTTGCCCGCAATCGGCTGTCCGCGAAACGCAATTGCGCCCGAAGTCGGAACCAGCTGGCCGGTCAGAGTCTTGAAGAACGTGCTCTTGCCAGCCCCATTCGGTCCGATCAGGCAGCGCAGCTCCATCTCTTCCAAGGTGAAAGTGATGTCGTCATTGGCGACCACGCCGCCAAAACGCATCGTGAGGTGCTCGGCCTTGAGCAGGGGTACGAGGTCTGCCATGGTCATTCGGCTCCGGCCATGTGGGAGGCGGCTACCGGCGGCGGCACACGATCATCTGCGTGTTGCGCCTTCGGTTTCGGCGCGGGCACGAGCCGCATCAGCAGATCGCGCGCCGTCGGCACCAGTCCCTTGGGCAGCAGCAGCACGAATACGACCAGAACGGCGCCGAGCACGAGGTTGGAATTCAAGGCCTGCTGAGAGCCGATATAGGCGACAATGTATTCGATCAGCACGCAGCCAACGATAGGTCCGAGCAAGGTGCCGAGCCCGCCCACAGTAATCCAGATGATGATCTCCGCCGACAGCGACAGGCTGAAGATAGTCGGCCCAACGAACGCGCCCCAATTGACGTAGAGTGCACCGGCGAGCCCGGCGATCGCTCCGCTCAGGATAAAGGTTAGCAGCTTGACCTTGCGCGGGTCGTAGCCGAGCAGCGAGGCACGAACCTCGTTTTCGCGTACGGCCACGATGACGCGTCCAGCCGGAAGGGAGAGCAGCAAACGCAGAAGCAGGAATATCCCGAGCAGCGCTCCGCCCGTTACCCACCATGATTGCTCGGGTGACAGGATTTGGTCCGGATAGAAAGGAACGTTGAAGGTGGGGACTGCCGGCATGCCGTTGAAGCCGCCGAGCAACGCCTTGCCGATCCTGTACTCATCGCCCGAGGTCGAGTTGACGCAGTTGAACAGGATCAGTGTCACGGTGAGCGTGATCACGCCGAGGTAGACGTCGGAGATGCGACCGAAGAAGATGAAGTAGCCGAGGATCGCGGCGAACAACGAGGGAATGATAATGGCAAGCAGGATCGACGGCGTTGAATCCTGGAAATTGACCGCGGCGATCGCATAGGCATAGCCGCCGAGGCCGAAGAAGGCCGTCTGTCCGAACGACAGGATACCGCCAAAGCCCCAGATGAAGGCGAGGCTGAGCGCCAGCACAGCCATTGCCGCGAACAGCGTCAACTGCATCAGCGCAAAGAGCTCGATCACGCTGGGAATGAGCGCGATCGCGATGATCGCGACAATGACGGCAACCGCCTGAGCCACAAGGCGAAAGCGGGCGGGCATTACAAATTCCCCTTGAAGAAGCGGCCGGAAATCCCCTGCGGAAGCAGGCGGATCAGCACGATCGCCGCCGTAAACACCAGGACTTCGCCGTAGACCGGCGTGGTGAAGAAGGCCCCGACCTGATTGACGGCACCGAACAGGCTCGCCGCCGACATCGTCCCCGACAGAATGGCGGCGCCTCCCCCGACAACGGTCATGAAGGCCTTCGCGACGTAGGCGCCACCCATGCCGGGCGTGATGCCCGAAACCGGAGCCAGCAGACCTCCGGCGAGACCTGTGATGGCCGCCCCGACCGCGAACGTGCTCATGTAGACCCGCGCCGGATTGACGCCCAGCGTGGCCGCCATCGCGGGGTTCTGCATCGTGGCGCGGGCGATCAGGCCGAAGCGAGTATAGCTCATCACGCCGTAGACGACGGCCATCATCACGATCGCCATCCCGGCCAGGAACAGCGTGTAATAGCTCGACTGATACGACCCGATCGAGAAGCCGCCGAGCGGGGTCGGCACGCCTTGCTGAGTGTTGCCGTAGATTGTAGTGACGATTCCGATGATTAGAAGGCTGAGCCCCCAGGTCGCGAGCATCGAATCGACGAGACGACCGTAGAGAAAGCGAATAAGACAGCGCTCGATGACGAGGCCGACGAGACCGACGAAGAGCGGCGCAACGACCAGCATTGCAATCCATATGTTGACGCCGGCATTGGCCGATATGACAGTCGCATACGCACCAAGCATGATGAACTCGCCATGGGCGAGGTTGATGATCTTCATCATGCCGAAGATGATCGCCAGTCCGAGGCACAGCAGGAACAGCGACGATATTCCATTCAGGACGTCGAGCGCGACGATGAGATAGATCGCCATTCTTGGATTCTTTCGGTCCCTCAATGCTACGGGCCTCGCCGCTGGGCGAGGCCCGGCCGTGTCAGAGATTGATGATGTACTGCTTGGTGTCGTTCGGGTTCTTGACGAGATCACAGACACTCGCAGTATCGGCCGGCTTGACGTCGGAGTAACTCTCCAGCACCGACCATTTGCGGTCCTTCACCTCGGCGAGGAACGCGTTGCGGGTGGTGTGATGGGTCGGCTTGTCCAACGCGACCTTGCCGCTCGGGCCGTCGAAAGCGATTCCGTCCTCCAGAGCCGCGATCACCTTCATGCGATCGATACTGGCGGCTTTCTTCACGCCGGCGGCCCAAAGCATGACGCCCTCGTAGGTGCAGGCAGCCAGCTCGCTGACATAGGGCGAGTCGGGATGGGCCTTCTTGATCTTCTCGACGAAGCTCTTCGAGGCCGGCGTGGTCAGCTCTTCGAAGTAGCCGTAGGCGCCGAGAATGGAATCGCTCTCGGCCGCATCGAGCGTGGTCGGCTCGTTGACGAGGCCGAAAGTGGTCGACGCGATCGGGATCTTGCTCTTCATGCCAGCGGAGGTCCATTGCCGGTAGAAGGCAGTGTGATTGCCGCCGACCAATGCCGACAGGATGAGGTCGGGCTTTGCCGCCTGGATCTTCGAGATGGTCGTGCCGAAATTGGTGACATCGAGCGGGAAGAAGTCAGTCGACAGCACCTCGCCGCCATTGTCCTTGACGTATTTCGTCATCCACTTTGCGGTGATCTGGCCATAATTGTAGTCGGCGGCGATGATGTAGGCCTTCTTGCCCGCTTTCTTCATTGCGCTCGGGACGAGCTTTTCCACGGTCTGGGCGGGCGTCGTCCCCGTGCAGAAAGTATTGCGATCGCAAACACCGCCCTCGTAGAGAACGTTGTAGAAGTACAGCACCTTGAAACGATCAAAGGTCGGACGCACCGCCTCGCGCGAAGCCGAAGTGATGCCGCCATGAACGACATCGACCTTGTCTTTCACCGCAAGTTGCTGAGCAAATTGCGAGTACATCTGAATATTAGATTGCGTGTCGTAGTGGATGACCTTCAACGGTCGGCCCAACAATCCGCCGCCAGCGTTGATCTCATCGACCGCAAGCTGCAGCGCATAGACCATCGGCGTGCCGGACGCTGCGATCGGACCAGATTGGTCGTGCAGGCTGCCAACGACGATCGGATTTTCTGCGCCGAACGCGCCGGAACGAAAAACTGCTGGCGCAGCAATCAACGTCGTCGTTGCAATAGCTGAGCGCTGCAGGAAGCGACGGCGAGAGAAAGTCATAAAGGTCCCCATCAGTTCTTGAGATGGAAAATATTAAGAATACAATATTTGAAAAAGCAAGCGATTTATCGCCGCGCGATGATGGAGAAATCGTACCCGTCGAGCTGCGCCAGATAGATGGGATGACGACCGCCGACCACCGATTGCGCCAAATCGCCTCGTGCCGTGCGCCGCTGGAACGTCCTTCCGTACAGGCGCGTCAATTTGCGCGCATCGAGGCTGGCGGCTTCCTCGATCAAGGACGCGAGCGAGTAGATGCCCTCGTAGCAGGACTGACCAAAGGCATTCACAGGAGGCGGACTATCGCCGAACGCCGTGTGGTAACGCTCCAGAAACGCGCCATTATTGCGGGAGCGGATCGATCCATAATAGCTCGATGCGGCGTAGAGATTCTCGGTTTCGTTCAAGCCGAGACCGTACGCTACGGTCTCGTCGACCGCCGAGGAAAATCGCAGCACACGCGGGCTCAACCCTGCCGCATAGAAGGCCCGATTGAATGCGATGCAATCGCCGCCAAGGAAATACGGAAGAACAACGTCCGAGCGCGTTGCCTTGATCCGCTCCAGTATCTCGTCGAAGTCATGTTTGCCAACAGGCAGATAGTATTCACCCATGACCGCGCCGCCAAAGCGGGTGATCAATGCACGCGCAATCTGAAGGGATGAACGAGGCCATACGTAATCATTGCCGCAAAGAAAATAGCGGCGCGCACGCCTCGTTTCCGAGAGCCACTGAACCGCTGGAGCAAGCAACTCTTCGGCTGTCTCACCGGTCGCCATGACGTCCAGCGTCGATGAGCGGCCCTCGAACTGCGGGGTATATATAAACGGAACGCGACCACCGGCAGCGCGCGCCACGAAATCGCGTGCGAAGCTCGGCAACATCCCGACTATGCCGTCAACACCATCGATTTCGATCGCATCGCGCGCGGCCCGGCCCGCGCTTGGACCGGTTTCTCCGGCGTTCACGACGTGCAATTCAACTGGACGTCGCAGGACGCCGGACATTCCGTTGATCTCGTCGACGGCCAGGCGTCCGCACGCCTCGGCTGACGGGGCCCAAAGCCCCGCAGCGCCGTTCTGCGGTATGAGCAGACATATCCGGACGCTACGCAACGGTGGTGTCTCCGCACTTTCCGTGCACAGAGCACTCACGAATCGTGCCAACGGCAATCCAGTGCCGCTTGAGCCCGTTTCACTACGAAAACACTCGATCTGGAAAGCAACCTGCCCATTTTCGCGGCGCCACCTGATGCACTAGCCGCTTCACTAGGCATTTGCGCTCAAATCTGCTTTTCGCTTGCTCCCTTTTACATTCCAAGGCAAATGTTGAAATATCAAATAATTCGCTGAAGGTGCAACGTGGACCTCCCTGAACTCATCCGAGGTGTGAATCGCCGGCTTGAGCAGATGCTGGAAGCGGAGCTCAAGCCACGAAGCATGTCTCTTCACCAGTACCGCGTGCTCGAGGCGCTGACCGAAAGAAACGGGCTGGCGATGGGCGACCTGGCAACCCGGCTCTTTGTCGATGGTCCAACGCTCACAAAGATCATCGATAGAATGGTCGAGTCGGCGCAGGTCTATCGCGCTCCCGATCCACATGACCGGCGCAGGGTCCTGATTTTCCTCTCGCAGCGAGGCGCAGCGCAATTCAAGGATATCGGCCCACTCATCAAGTCCATTCAGCAGGACGTTCTGGACAGGCTCGGCGCATCGGATGCCGCAGCTTTGACGAACCTGCTTTCGGAGCTGCTTAGCGACCGCATTGGTACGCATCCATATCCTGTTCGCGGGCGTGAAGCACTGAACTACGAATGATGGCTCTCGCCCACGGGCAGCTTCGCGGCCGCGGCATGCAATCCGACCCCACTAACCCCGGTCTTTAACATCGTGATCACCAAGGCCACAATTGCGTCGGCGGCATCTGCAATGGCGAGGCCGCCTTGCTGAAGTTTGTCCAATCGGACCTCTGCTCGACTTTGATCTCACCGCTGCGTTCGAAACAGTGTTCGGCCCTCGCGCCTTCCACGAAGTGGCCCATCTCTCCACTGAGGAGCGCCAGCGAATCCATCCTGCGCTTCACGGACTGATCGCCGGCGGCGCGAAGGTCGATGCCGGGCAACTGCTGAAAGCGGGCGACGAACTGGAACGCGCAAAAGCCACTGTGATCGAGCGGACGCTTCCATTCGATTTGATTGTCGCACCCACGACTCCCGTCGTGGGTTTTCCGGCGGATCAAGCCGCCCCTGACGAAGGACAGCCCCTGGACATCACGACATACACCGCCATGTTCAATCAGACGGGACAGCCCGCCGCGGTAATTTGCGGAGGCTTCGCCGAAAACGGCCTTCCCGTCGGCGTCCAATTCATCGGGCGGCGTCACGAAGATTTCCGAGTTCTACATGCGGCCGCCCTATGCGAAGGCAGATTGGCGTTATCAATCGCTTGGCCCATGTAGTCCGAAGAATAGCTTTCGTGACCTCGCCGGCTCATCAATTGAGCGTTGCTGATAGCGATGAGAGAGGAACGCGGCTGATCCACCCGTCGATTGCCACCTCGCGGGCCGCAGATCGCCGCCATCCTTTTTGTTGATTTATCTGATGCATCCTTCAACCCGGCTCCGCTGACACCCGTCATCAACACGTCCGCAACTGGCAAGACTACTCCTTCGGCTGCGCGATCGATCGCAAGCCCGCCGTTGTGGATGTTGGATATGCAATTCCGTCGCGAATCCCGCGTGCCAGGCCGTGGCAAGCAGGTTACGTAGACGCCGAGGCTGCCGGTTGCCGAAAGACCGGGCCGTTCGCCGATGTATATGATGGAGACCGAGCGGCGCGCGTCGCATTCAGCGGCTTCACGACGGCGTCAACCACCGTCCTGTTGCGG
Source organism: Bradyrhizobium genomosp. I (2014) (assembly GCF_000261685.1). Lineage (GTDB taxonomy): Bacteria > Pseudomonadota > Alphaproteobacteria > Rhizobiales > Xanthobacteraceae > Bradyrhizobium. Next base: position 30,180 of record NZ_AJQE01000049.1, read on the forward strand.
AAACCGAGCGTGGTCCGTGCCGTGCCGAGCCCGCTCAAGACCTCTTTCACCCGACCACGGCCGACGAGATCGCGCGCCACGCCGTCGACGAGCAGCGCATTGTCAACCTACGACGTTCGCCATTCGCGGCGACGGGCCGATGAACCGAGCGCGGGCATCGTCGCGGAGCCAGACCACACGAAAGATCAGATCAGGCTCGACTTGCCGCGGCTGAGAACTTCGCCGGCGCCTTTGTCGCCGACGATCCGTCCCTGCTCGCACACAATTCGCCCGCGGGCGATTGTCGTCACCGGCCATCCCGTGACCTCGAACCCTTCCCATGGCGTGTAGTCCGAGCCGTGATGCAGATCGGCCTGCCGGATGGGCTTCTTCAATTTTGGATCCCAGAGAACGATGTCGGCATCAAAGCCGACGCCGATCGAGCCCTTGCGCGGATAGAGGCCGTAGATGCGGGCGTGGTTGGTCGCTGTCAGCTCAACGAACCTTTGCAGGGTGATGCGGCCCTTCGAGACGCCCTCGGAGAACAGGATCGGCAGCCGGGTCTCGACGCCGGGAATGCCGTTCGGCACCCAGCGGAACGAGGTGCGCGCATTCGGCGTCAGCTTGCCCTTCGGATCGTCGTAGCGGAACGGACAGTGGTCGGACGAGAAGGTCTGGAACACGCCTGATGTGATGCCCTCCCAGATCGCCTGCTGGCTCTCGACATCTCGCGGCGGCGGCGAGCAGACGTATTTCGCGCCCGTGATGTCCATGTTCAGGCCCTTCATGTCGTCGGCCGTCAGCGTGATGTATTGGGGGCAGGTCTCCGCATGCACCGGCAATCCGCGCAGCTGGGCCCAGCGCACCTGCTCCATCGCCTCGCGCCCGGAGACGTGCACGATCATGATGGGCACGCCGACGATCTCGGCATGGCTGATGGCACGATGCGTCGCCTCGCGCTCGACGGCCTGGGGCCGCGAGGTGCCGTGGTAATAGGGCGCGATGTGGCCCTCGCGCTCCAGCTTGCTGGTGAGGAAGCGGATGGCGTCATAGCCCTCGCAATGAACCATCACCAGCGCCTCCTCGCGGCGCGCGACGTCGAAGACTTCGAGCAACTGCCTGTCGCTGAGCACGAGGTCGTCATAGGTCATGAACACCTTGAAGGAGGTGTAGCCGTCCTTGACCAGAGCCGGCAGTTCCTGCCCGAGCACGACCGCGGTCGGATCGGAGATGATGAGATGGAACGCCGTGTCGATATAGCACTCGCCTTCGGCGAGCTTGCGGTAGGTCTCGACGCAGGTCCGCAGCGAGGTCCCCTTCTCCTGGAGCGCGAAGGGCAGCACCATGGTGTTGCCGCCGGCAGCAGCCGCACGCGTCGCCGAGGCAAAATCGTCGGCCATCACCACATCGGGGCCCGACGGCTGGGAGATGTGGACGTGGCTGTCGATGCCGCCCGGCAGCGCGAGCAGGCCTGTCGCATCGATCTCGCGCACAGCGCCCTCAAGATGATCGGCAATGCCGACGATGCGGCCGTCGCGAATGCCGATATCGGCGCGAAACTCGTCGCTGGCCGTCACGATGGTGCCGCCGCGAATGGCGAGATCGAGCTGCGTCACATGAGTCTCCGTCACTTGATGACTGGCACCGTCTGGAAGATCCGACCCCATTGCTCGAGGACCGTGTTGTCACCGCCGGCGAGGCCGAGCGTCCGCCACAACGTGACCGCCACCGAATCCAGCACGGCGATGTTCAACTCCCGTTCGAGCGAGGCGGCCAGTTCGGCTCCGTCGAGATTGGTGCAGAGGATAACGACGGCATCGGCGCCGTCGGCCACCACCGAGCGGATCATGTCGCCGATCGTGGCAGGTGCGACCTCGCCAAAGGAGAAATTGTCACGGAGACCGAGATGCCGCTCTGCGTGCGGCGCAACTCCCTCCCCGGCCCAGACACCGGCGATCCGTCGCTGTACGTCATCGGTATAGGGCGAGACCAGTCCGACACGTTTTGCGCCGAGCGCGCGGGCGGCGTCGATGCATGCGAGCGTGGACGTCGTCGCCGGGACACCCGTGCGCGCCGTGATCGCTTCGCACAGGCTTCTGTCGCGGCTGATCCCGAGCCAGCTCGCCGAGGTGCCGTTCCAGGCGATGGCGTCGATCTTGGCATCGGCCAGCAATTCCGCGGCCGGAAGCATCACGGATGCATCGAACTGGCTCAGCGCGGCAGCGTCGAGCGCAATCTCGGTGACGCGGAAGCGCGAAAAATGTGCGGTGACGCCGGGAGCGCCGGCCAGCATGGCGCTGGTGACGGGCTCGAGCACCGAGTTGGAGGACGGCGTGATCATGCCGAGACGCTTGCGCATAGCCATACCTTACGACGCCTGCGCAAGGCGCGTCGACTCCTCCCGGATCAAGGCCAGGATGTGGCGCTTGGCGTCGTTGAACTCGGGGCTGGTGATATCGCGCGGGCGCGGCAGGTCGAAATTGACGGCCTCGCGGATCCGGCCCGGCCGCCTGGTCATCACCACGATCTTGTTGCCGAGCACCAGCGCCTCGTCGACACTGTGGGTGACGAACACGATGGTGCAGCGGCGCTTCTGCCAGATCGCGACCAGTTCCTCCTGCATTTCGAGCTTGGTCTGGGCATCCAGCGCCGCGAACGGCTCGTCCATCAGGATCACGCTCGGGTTCATCAGGAGTGCACGGGCAATGCCGACGCGCTGATTCATGCCGCCCGACATTTCGGAGGGATGATGATGCTCGAAACCGCGCAGGCCGACGAGATCGATGAACTCCATGGCGCGCTGGTGCCGCTCGGCCTTGGCGACGCCCTTGAGCTTGAGATGGAAAGCGATGTTGTCGATTGCCGTCAGCCACGGCATCAGGGTCGGCTGCTGGAACACCACGCCACGGTCCGAACCGGGCCGCTCTACCTGCTTGCCATCCACCAGCGTGCGGCCGGAGGTCGCGTGCTCGAAGCCGGCGATGATGTTGAGGAGGGTCGACTTGCCACAACCGGACGGGCCGAGCAGACAGACGAAATCATTGGCCTCGATGTCGAGATTGATGTTGTCCAGCGTCAGCAGGTCGCGGCCGCGCCGCTTGTCGGAAAACACCTTGACGATGTTGCGAAGCTCGATTGCCGCCATCAGCCCGCCCTACCCTGCACGGTGGTGGTCTGCTGCCAGCGCAGCGTGCGCGCCATGATCGCCTTGAGGCCGAGGTCGGAGAGATAGCCGAGCAGCCCGATCGAGATCATCGCAGCCAACACGATATCGTAGCGCAGGAAATAGTAGGAATCCCATAAGACGTAGCCGAGGCCGCTTTTCACTGCGACCATCTCGGCCGTGACCGTCAGCATCCAGGCCGAGCCGACCGCGATGCGCAGGCCGGCGAAGATCGAGGGCAGCGCCGCCGGCAGCACGATGTCGGTCAGCATCTGCCGTCCGTTCGCGCCCATCATCGCGCCGGCGCGCACGAGATTGTGGTCCACAGTCTTGACGCCATGGATGCTGTTCATCAGCACCGGAAAGAATGCGCCGAGGAAGACCAGGAAGATCGCCGGCTTGTCGGCGATCCCGAACCAGATGATCGCGAGCGGAATCCAGGACACCGGCGGGATCGGACGCAGCATCTGCAGCGTCGGCTCCAGCGTCTTCTCGAACAGGCGCGACCAGCCGATCGCGACCCCCGCGAGGATACCGAGCGCACTTGCCAGCGCAAACCCGCCAAACACGCGAAGAGCGCTGGCGAGCGCATCACGCAGCCAATGGCCGGAATAGGTCTGCGTGGTCTCGTCGAAGCCGAACACCCAGTCGCCGAGGGCATGCAGCACCGCGCTCGGCGCCGGCAGCAGCGCGGGCGGAAGCATGCCGCTGCGAGCAAATGCCTCCCAGCCCGCGATCAGCAGCGCGGGAACGACGAGGCGCTCCAGGCCCTGAAACGCCCGCATCGGCCGAAACGCCGGCTTGGCCGGCGAGACGTCAGTAACCGAGGTCATTCTTGGCCTTTCCGGTGGCCTGCTCCAGGAACGAATAGTCCATGTTCTTCTCCGCTTCTGCGGACACGTCCTTCGAAATGTACTTGAGGTCGCGCATCATCGCCGCGATCGCCAGCGTCTGCGGACGATGGATCGCTGGATCGGGTGATGCATTCTTCAGTGCCTCGGTCGCCACCGTCTTGTCGAGGCCAGTGAGCTTGTTGATGACCTCGACCCACGGTCCCTTGTCGGCGATCAGCTTGTTGTCGAGCTCGACCACCGCGCTGACGACGCCCTGGACGCCGGCGCGCCGGCTCGCGATCACGTCGGAACGGGTGACGATGAGGTTCGTGAGATTCCCAGCAGCCTGTTCATACGGCAGCACGAAGTGTTTGCCAGCGCCGGCGAGCCGGATCTGCGAGGCAAACGGCTCGACCGAGCAGATCATGTCGACCTCGCCGCGCTGGAGCGCTGCGAGATGGTCGGACGGATTGGGAATGTTGATGAATTGAATGTCCTTGTTGGGGTCGACCCCCTGCTTGAGGAACGCGCCGCGCATGTGGATGTCCTGCGCGTTGCCGCGGGACGCAGCAACCTTGAGCGGCTGGCCGTCGCTCTTCGCCTTCGCGACGGTTGCCTTGAACGTGGCCCAGTCTTCGGCCGGCAGGTTCAGCTTCGCGGAGGAGAGACATTCCGAGCCGCCGTTGATCTGGCCCGATACGGCGACGACGTCGAATCCTTTGTCGAGCGCGGTGATGTAGTGGAGGTAGGTGACCTGCGCGACGTCGATGCTCTTCGATACCAGCGCGGTGAGAACGTCATTGCCGGAGTTGAAGCCCGTGGCTTCGACCTCGACGTTCCTGGCCAACCCGGGGACCAACGACATCGGCAGGCAGTGTGCGCATTTGGCGTAACCGAGCTTGATCTTCGCCGTCTGCGCCAAGGCGAGATCGCTTCCGCCAAGCATTGCCGCCATCGCCACGAGGCCCAGTCGCAAACTCGTCCGCATCGCTTACTCCGTTTCGAAGGCGCGAGATCTCGCGCGTCTGGCGCGATCATCGACCGGCCTTTGCGGCAGCGCAACGGAGATTTTGCATGCTGCATACAATTTGCGCGTTGTGCCGTTGTTTTCAGCTAGATGCGTCGGTATTTTAGGCAACTCGAAGGGCCGGAAACGGCTAACATGAATTGAAGCAGTGAGGCACGCGTGCAGCAGAAATCGGATGCGCCGAAGGGACGAAAGTCGCCCAAGCTCAAGCGGATAGGCCTGCATGAGCGCGCCGCCGCGCGGATGCGAACGATGATCATTCGCGGCGAGCTGCCGCCGGGATCGCAAACGCAGGAGACCCGGCTGTCGAAGGAGCTCGGCGTGTCGCGCACCCCGTTGCGCGAGGCGATGAAGGTGCTGGCGGCCGAGGGGCTGATCGAGCTTCGCCCCAACCGCAGCCCGCGCATTGCCGATATCGCGGTCGACGGCATCTCGGAATTGTTCGAGGCCCTCGCCGGCATCGAGCGGCTGGCCGCCGAGCTTGCAGCAGAGCGCGCCACCGCGCGCGATCTCGCCCGCCTGCGCACGCTTCAGACTCGGATGGAAGGTCATCACCGCAACGGCAAGCTCGACGACTATTTCGCCATCAACGGCGAGATCCACAACACCATCGTCCGCATGGCCCGCAACACGCCGCTGCGCGAGGCGCACGAGACGCTGATCTCCCGCGCCGAGCGTGCGCGTTACCTCGCGCTCGGCGCCAACAGGCGCTGGAGCAATTCAGTCGACGAGCACGCCGACATTCTCGCCGCACTCGAAGCCCGTGACAGCGACGCGGCAGGCCGCCTGCTCGGCGCTCATGTCCGGCGCACCGGCACCGCGCTACTCGAAGTCCTCGCCGCCCCTCAAATCAAGCAGACGGCGGCCTGACCATGAAGCTGCTGCTGCTCAACCCGAACACCAGCACCGAGGTCACGCGCTTGATGATGGGTGTCGGACAACGCGCGGCCTCCCCCGGGACCGAGCTGATCCCCTGCACCGCGACCCGCGGCGTGCCTTATATCGCGACGCGCACCGAGGCGCAGATCGGCGGCACCATCGCGCTGGAGATGCTGGCCGAGCAGCATCGGAAGGTCGACGCTGCGATCATCGCGGCGTTCGGCGATCCCGGCCTGTTCGCCGCGCGCGAGACCCTCGACATTCCCGTGGTCGGCATGGCGGAAGCCGCGATGCTGACCGCCTGCATGGCCGGACGCCGCTTTGCCATCGTCACCTTCGCTCAGGCGCTGGGGCCCTGGTACGAGGAATGCGTCCGCGCCCATGGGCTGTGGGAGCGCTGCGCCGGCATCCGCATGCTCGATACGCCCTTTCAGGCGATCTCCGAGGTCGGCACCGAGAAGGAAGATGTGCTGGTCAAGCTCGCCCAGCGCGCCATCGTCGAGGACGAGGCGGATGTGCTGATTTTTGCAGGCGCGCCGCTCTCCGGCCTTGCCGAGCGCGTCGCCGACCGGATCCCCGTCCCTGTCGTCGACCAGGTCGTTGCTTCAGTGAAGCAGGCCGAGGCGTTGGTTGCCCTGCGCCTGCGCAAGGCAACGGCAGGCACGTTCCGCCGCCCCGCCGCCAAGCCGACCATTGGCCTCGCCGACGCGCTCGCCGCCCGGCTCGAGCATCGCGACAGCTGATCAGCAAGGCGGCCGGCGATGCGAAAAACCCAGTTCGTTCTCGAGGATACGGCCAAAGGCAAACAAGCGGGATTCGCATCCCGGCGGCGCGATGATCTGGATGCCGAAGGGCAATTCGCTCGTTTCTCGTCGTACCGGCACGGTCAGGACCGGAAAGCCGACCAGCGACACGATGAAAGTGACCGCGAGATAGTCGATCGGCGTCTCCAGTGCCGCTCCGTCAATCGCGGTGACATCGCTGATCTCGTTTGGCCAGGGAAAGACCGATGCCGCCGGCGCGACCAGGAAATCGGCGCGGGTGAAAAGCTCGCAAAAGCTCCGATAGATCGCAGTGCGGCGGCGCTCGGCGTTGAGGTAATCGTCGGCCGAGAGGCTTGTACCCGCCTCGATGTTCCAGACCACCGTGGGCGTCAACTCGGCGCGACGCGTCCTAAGCAGCGCACCGTGGCTGTCGGCAATGTGCGCGGCACGCAGCGTGCGGAAGGTCTCGATCGCACCGTTGCAGTCGGGCGAGGACGGCACGACATCGGCAACACGCGCGAGCGCGCCGCAGGCAGCGGCGAAACGGGCGCGGACGTTGCGCGCAACCGGCGCAACACCGAAATCGGGCGTGACGGCGATCCGCGGACGTCCCGCGAGCGGCCGATTGTCATTGCCGACAGCAGTCGAGAGCGGATCGTTCGCATCACCTCCCGCACAGACCGACAGCGAAAGGGCGAGATCATCGACACCGCGGGCGAGAAAACCGTGGGTCGCCAGCATGTCCCAGCCGAGCGGACGGCGTGGCGACGGGATGCGGCCGGGCGTCGGACGGATCGAGGCGACGTCGCAGAAGCTGGCGGGTGTGCGCACCGAGCCGCCGAAATCGGTGCCATGCGCCAGCGGTACCATGCCGGCCGCGACCGCGACAGCAGCGCCACCGGACGATCCGCCGGAGGTCAGCGCGGGATCGAACGGATTGCGTGTCGGCCCGCACAATCTGTTGGTGCAGACCGCACCGAAGCCGAATTCCGGCGTATTGGTCTTGCCCAGAACGACCGCACCGGCGCGACGCAGCCGCGCGACCACGAGATCATCCTCGGCCGGCACATGATCGCGGAACAGAACCGATCCATAGGTGGTCGCAAGCCCCGCGGTGTCGGTGAGATCCTTGATCGCGACAGGCACGCCATGCAGCGGGCCGATCGGCGTGGACGCGGCATCACAGGTTTGCGCTGCACGACGGGCACCGTCGGCATCGACGGTCACGAACGCCGCCAATTGCGCGTCCTGATCCGCGATCCGAGCCAGATAAGCATCGACGACCTCTCGCGAGGACAGCTCGCGCTTCGTGATGGCGCGCGCGATGCTTGTGGCGGAGAGGTCGCAAATCGATGTCATCCGGCCACCATGCCAAAACCCGCGTCGAAAAGCGACAGGCGCGGGCACGAGACTTGCTTTCTCCTCTGGGGTAACGGGAGGCAACACCATGGCTGATGCGCCAAGCGGACGTTCGCTCGTCGTCGATGCGGTCACCCACCGCTATCCGAACGGCGCGCTCGCGGTCGAGAACATCAATCTCGACGTCAAGGGCGGCGAGATCATCGCCCTGCTCGGCCCGTCCGGCTGCGGCAAGACCACCCTGCTGCGCATCATCGCCGGCTTCATCGCGCAGAGCCAGGGCCGCATCATCGTCGGCGATGACATCGTCGATGCGCTGCCGCCGAACAAGCGCGCCGTCGGCATCGTGTTCCAGAATTACGCGCTGTTCCCGCATCTGTCGATCAGCGAAAACGTGGCCTACGGGCTCGCCGCCCGCGGCATGGACAAGGCGACGCGCCGGCGCGAGGCGCAGCGCCTGCTCGAACTGGTGCAGCTTCCGACGATGGCCGAGCGGCTGCCGCG
>NZ_AJQE01000050.1 GCF_000261685.1 Bradyrhizobium genomosp. I (2014)
GGCCCGCGCGCTGGCGATCAGGCCGTCGATCCTGCTGCTCGACGAGCCCTTCGCCGCGCTCGACAAGAACTTGCGGCTCGACATGCAGATCGAGGTCAAGCGGCTGCAGCGCGTCTCCGGCATCACCACTTTGATCGTGACGCACGATCAGGAAGAAGCACTCTCGATGGCCGACCGCGTCGCCGTGCTGAGCCATGGCAAGCTCGAGCAGTTCGGCTCGCCGTCGGATGTCTACGACCGTCCGCAAACCCTGTTCGTCAACACATTCGTCGGCTCGACCAACCGCATGCCGGGCGTCGTGGTGTCGGCGGATCGCACGGCGGCAAAGGTCCGTCTCGATGCCGGTGCCGAGATCATCGCACGGCCTGCGGGCGGTACGCTCAGCGAAGGCGGCCGCGTCACCGTCTGCATCCGGCCCGAGCATCTGCAATTCGTCGGCGACGAGACCGGCTTTGCCGGCGTCGTCGGCATGTCGCTGCCGCTGGGCGCGACCGTCGTCCACGAGGTCACGACCGCCGACGGCTCCGGCGTGAAAGTCTCCCAGGCGCGCATCGGCGCGGCGCGCGCGCTGGAGAATGGTGTTGCGGTGCGCCTTGCTCCGCTCGCCCCCTCGCTCGCCAACGCCTTTCCCGCAACGCTTTGATCCAGTCATAGTCCACGGAGTTCGACATGATCCTCAACCGCCGAAGCCTGCTGACGACCGCACTCACACTCGGTGCCATGAAGGCATTTCCCGGACTGAGCTACGCCCAGGCCCGCCCGCTGGTGTTTGCGACCTTTACCGGAAGCTGGGAAGAAGCACACAAGGCCGTGCTGGTGCCGGCCTTCCGGAAAGCCAACGCGAATGCCGCGATGGTGCTCGACCCCATGCTCTCGGTCGACCAGATCGCCAAGGTCAACGCCGCCAAGGCCAATCCGCCGATCGACGTCATGCTGCACGACCCCGGTCCCGCGCTCGTCGCGGTCGGCCAGGATCTGGTCGAGCCATATCCGGTGGAGAAGAGCGCCTGTTACAAGGACCTGATCGCCGAGGCGCAGGAGCCGATGGGCCCCGCCCCGTTCTTCCAGGTCGTCGGCCTCACCTACAATCCGGAAGCCGTCAAGACACCGCCGACCTCCTGGGCCGATCTCTGGAAGCCCGAGTTCAAGGGCCGCGTCGGCATCACCAACCTCAATTCGACGCTCGGCACCGGCTGGCTGGTCGAGATCGCCAAGATGCGCGGCGGCTCCGAGGCGAACGTCGACCCCGGATTCAAGGCGCTGGACGAGCTCAAGCCCAATCTTGCGGCGGTCGCCGCCAATCCCGGCGCGCTCGCCACCCTGTTCCAGCAGGGCCAGATCGACATTTCGCCGGGCAATTTCAACGCCATCCAGATCCTGAAAGCGCGCGGTGTCCCGGTCGAGTTCGTAGCGCCGAAGGAAGGTGCCATCGCTTTCAAGACCACGATCCACATCGTCAAGAACTCGCCAAACCGCGAGCTCGCCTTCAAGCTGATCGAGGCGACCCTCACGCCGGAGGTACAGACTACGCTGATGAACCCGCCCTATCTGATCGTGCCGACCAATTCCAAGGTGGCGATGGGCGGCGAGATCGCACGCGTGCTCGCCAAGGACACGGCCGAGCTGAAGAAGAAGTTCGTGTTCCAGGACTGGAAGAAGATCAACGAGCAGCGCTCGGCCTGGATCGAGCGCTTCAACCGCGAGATCAAGATCTAGGGCCGGGACCTGGCGATGGGCGCAGCACCGGCATCACGGGACGTCACCTCCTACGGGATGGGATTGGCAGCGCCGCTGGCGCTGTTCTTCCTCGTCTTCTTCGTCGCGCCGCTGCTGCAATTGTTCTGGCTCTCGCTGCACAACGACACGGCCGCGCTCCATTGGGGGCTCGGCCAGTACCTCCACTTCCTCACCGATCCCTTCAGCCTGGGCGTGCTCGGTTCGACGCTGTTGCTCGGCGCCGAGGTGACCGCCGTCTGTCTCGTGCTCGGCTTTCCCATCGCCTGGCTGTATCAAAGAGTCGGACCAAGGCTTCAGACCACCATCATCCTGATCGTGCTGCTGCCGCTCCTGACCAGTGTGGTGGTCCGCACCTTCGCCTGGATCGTCATCCTGGGCCGCCAGGGCATCATCAATGCGATGCTGCAATCCCTGGGCATCATCGATACACCATTGAAGCTGCTCTATACCCAGTTCGGCGTGGTGATCGCGCTGGCCCAGGTGCAGATGCCCTTGATGACGCTGCCGCTGATCACGGCGCTCGGCCGCATCGATCCCAACCTCGACGATGCCTCCTGCTCGCTCGGCGCCGGAAGCTGGCGCACCTTCTTCAGGATCGTGCTGCCGTTGTCGCTGCCCGGCGTGATCGCCGGCAGCACGCTGACCTATGCGGCGGCGATCACGGCCTTCATCACCCAGTCGCTGATCGGCGGCGGGCAGATGCTGTTCATGCCGATGTATCTCTACCAGCAGGCATCGACGCTGCAGAACTGGCCGTTCGCGTCGGCGATCTCGATCATCTTCCTGCTCGCCGTGCTCGCGGTCGTCTCGGTCTTCACCACGCTGGGCCGCATGTCGCGCGGCCATGGAGGCGGATGATGAGCAGCCGCAAGCGCACCTGGGAGGCGATCAGTTTCGAGCTGGTCATGACCGTGATCGCGATAATCGCGCTGATCATCATCATTGCGCCGTCGCTGGTGGTGCTGATCGTCTCCTTCACCAGTGGCTTCTCGCTGCGCTTTCCGCCGCCTGGCTATTCGCTGCGCTGGTACGCCGAGCTCTGGAATGCCTGGCAGCTGCATTTCGCGGCGAAAAACAGCCTGATCGTGGCGCTGTGGGCGACGGGGCTGTCCGTCGTGCTCGGCGTCGCCGCCGCGCTTGCGATCTCACGCTCGCAAACACTGTCGGCCCGACTGCTCGATTCCCTGTTCATGTCGCCGCTGGTGCTGCCGGCGCTGGCCTTCGGGCTCGCCGCCTTGATGCTGTTCTCGCTGGTCGGCCTGCCGGTGTCACCGCTGACGCTGGTGATCGGCCACACCGTGGTCTGCGTCCCCTATATCGTGCGCAACACGGTTGCTGCGCTCGCCCAGTTGGAGCCGACCCTGCTCGAAAGCTCGGCCGTGCTGGGCGCCAGCCGCCTCTACACGTTCCGCCGGATCGTACTCCCGCTGATCCGGCCCGGCATCATCGCGGGTGCCTTCATCGCCTTCATGTCATCCTTCGACAACGTGCCGGTGTCGCTGTTCCTGCGCGATGCCGCGACCGACATGCTGCCGATCCGGATGTGGCAGGATCTCGAAGGCAAGCTGGATGTCACCATCGCGGCCCTGTCTGGCGTGCTGATCATCGCGACCGTCGCCTTGGTCGCAGTCATGGAGCGCGTCACCGGCCTGTCGCGGCGGCTGACGAATTGATCAGGCGCCGCGAAACAGCGAATAGCCCCAACGCGTGAATTTCAGCGGCAGATGAAAATGCTCGTCAGCATTCTTGATGCGGAAGCGGAACGGCGTCACGGTCAGGAAGTCGTCCCTGTCGCCGAAAAACTCGCCGAGATGAAACAGGACCTCGTACTCGCCTGCCGAAACGTGCTCGCCTCGCGCAATGGGATGATCGAGCACACCATTGGCGCCCAGTCGCCCCTCCGCGACACGAACCTTCTCGGGATCGATCCGCCAGATCTCGACGCGCAGTCCTTGCGCGGGCCGGCCGCTCGCCACATCGACTGCGTGAATGGAAATGCCGCCTGCCACCATGTTCCTCCCGTAAGCGCGCCGCCATGGTAGACGCGAACAGTGCCGTTCGGCCAGCACCGCCGGCGTTGCTACCGGCCCTGGGGGCGATGACCTCGCTTCAGGCGCTGGTGGCGCTGGCCCTGTTCGCGCCGGGCGTGGTGGCACCGCGCGCCCATATCGAGGTCTGGCAGATCTCGATGTTCTCCTGCGCGGTCTTTGCCGTCGGCATCCCCGCCTCGTTCTGGTGCGGCGGCTTCATCACGCGCATGGGCTCGCTCCGGATCGCGAGCCTGTGCGCGGCGGCCATCGTCATCAGCATGGCGCTGGCCTCGCTCGGCTCGGCGGCGGCCCTGCTCGCTGCCGGCCTCTGCCTCGGCCTTGCCTTCGGACCAGAGACGCCAGCGAGCGCGGCGCTGCTGGCACGCCTCGTGACGGCCGAGCGTCGCGCTTTTGTGTTCTCGGTGCGTCAGACCGGCAACCAGATCGGCGCCGTTTGCGGTTCGCTGGTGCTGCCCGCGATCGCGATCTCGCTGGGACCCGCCTGGTGCTACGCCGCGGTCGGCGCCTGTGCGCTGCTCGCGATCCCGCTGTTTGAGCGCCTGCAGCGGGCCTACGCAGGCAAGGCGATCCCGCCTCCGGAGCTCGACCTCCGCGCCCGGCTGGCCCTCGTGACCGCGGACCGGCGCATCGCGATGCTGGCGCTGGCCTCGATGCCATTCAGCGCCATGCAGGTCTCGCTCAACACGGTCTTCGTCACGCTCGGCACCCGCGAGCTTGGCCTCAGCCACATCGAAGCCGGTATGGCGCTCGCCTGCGCGCAGGCCGGCGGTCTGGTCGGCCGGCTCGGCTGGGGCTATGTCGCCATGCGCCTCGACGCCTCGCGCATGGTGCTCATCGTCATCGGCCTCGGCATGGCCTTCTGCGCCGCGCTGCTTGGCCTCGATGGCGCATCGCTCGGCCGCACCGGCCAATTTGCGATGGCGGCGCTGTTCGGCCTGACGGCCTCGGGCTGGAACGGTGTCTTCATCGCCGAGATTGCCCGCCTCGCGCCGCAGGACCGGATCGGCGAGACCACCGGCGCGGTGCTCACGGCATCCTATGCGGGCTTGCTCGCGGCCCCCACATTGTTGTCGATCCTGGATGCTACAGCGAGCCTCGGCGCGGCCTTCTTTGCCTTGGCGTGCCTTGCGCTGTGCGGCACATTGGCGCTGATCTGGGGAGGCCATGGCAAAACGGACAAGTAGCGCGCGCGAGATTGCGGCGGACGTTACGGCAGGGCGGACGAGCGCGGTCGAAACCGCCAGGGGCGCCCTCGGCCGCATCGAGGCTGCGAAGAGCTTGAACGCCGTGGTCACGACAGATCCCTCGCGCACGCTTGCCGATGCCGCCGCCGTCGACGATCGCCTGCGCGCGGGCGAAGCGATGCCGCTTGCCGGCGTCCCCATAGTGGTCAAGGACAACATCTGGACCGGCGGCTGGCGCGTGACACAGGGCTCGCGCCTATTTGTCGATTTCGTCGCGCCGCAGGATGCGATCGCGATCGAGCGGCTGCGCCAAGCCGGCGCCGTCGTTGTCGGCATCGGGGCGACGTCGGAATTCGCCTGCAAGGGGGTGACGACCTCGCCGCTGTTCGGGCCGACGCGGCATCCTCTTGATCCCAAGCTGACGCCGGGCGGTTCGTCCGGCGGCCCGGCTGTCGCCGTCGCGGCCGGCCTCGTGCCGCTGGCGATCGGCACCGA
>NZ_AJQE01000051.1 GCF_000261685.1 Bradyrhizobium genomosp. I (2014)
CCCCGGCTTCGCCGAGCCGTTCTTCGGTCTCTCCGTCATCGCGCCGATCGCCACCGACGTCGCCGACATCGCGCTGGCGTTCGAGACCATGGCCGGCGTCGATCGGCGCGATCCGGATTCGGCGAGCATTGCGCAAGAGACCGCCGATGTCGCCGGTCTACGCATCGCATTCTCGCCTCGCCTCGGTCTCGATGTGGCCGTCGATGATACCGTCGCGAACGGGCTCGTTTCTGCCGTCGGGCGTCTCTCGGCCGCAGGATTGCGCATCGTGCAAGACGATCCCGTCTGGCCGGCCGGCGCGACGGAAGACGCCATCATGCCGCTCCAGCATGCCGGCCTTGCCGCGCTCCATGGCGAGCGCTTTCGCAAGGACCCGACCGTCTTCGATCCTGATATCGCCAGGCAGATCGAGCGAGGGCTGTCGTGGTCAGGCGCCGAGGTGGCCGGAGCGCTGGTCGCGAGCGCGGCAATCGCCAAGGCCTTTGCGGCGTTCTTTGACCAGATCGACCTGCTGCTGACGCCAACCGTCCCATGCGTCGCGTGGCCGCTTGCGCAGCTCGGCCCTGACATGATCGGCGGAAACGCCGCAAGCCCGCGTGCCCATGCGGTGTTCACGCCCTTTGTCAATCATGCCCGCCTGCCGGCGATTTCGATTCCGTGCGGAGCGGATCGGTGCGGACTTCCATTCGGCCTTCAGATCGTCGCCGCGCGCGGACAAGACCGTACGCTGCTTGAAGCAGCGCAAGAGATCGAAGCCATATTGCGAACGTAAATCCTGCCGTCGCACGTCGCTTCCCGACTGGTCGTCGACAGCGGCCATTGCGCACTATCTGCATGACGACGATGAGGCCAAGCAAGATGCGCAAATGAAACGCATCAGGCGCCGTGCAAGACAAGCGAAAGGAACGTGAACGCTTGTCGGAATGAGAATGCACGGCTTGTCAGAATGAAAAAGCCCTGACGCGCCAAGTCATTGAAATCGCTGGAGCGGGTGAAGGGAATCGAACCCTCGTATTCAGCTTGGAAGGCTGCTGCTCTACCATTGAGCTACACCCGCGTCGGGCGATCCCCTAACACGGCCGGGCGGCGGTCTCAACTGCCCAGAACGTAGCTTTCCGGCTTCTTCTCCCCCTTGCCGAACCGCCTCTGGTTCCTCCGGGAGTCGCCGCCCCTTAACAGCGACAGCAATGCCGCCTATATTCAAGACTTCCGAAACCAACGAAAGGAGGTGATCCAGTGTCTTATCTCAAGCGCTGTCACCTCGCTGGGATCGCCCGCTGAGCTTTGACCAAAGCTTGGCATCGGGGCGGCCTCAGCCCTGGACCAGCGAGCAAGAAATCGGGCGCGACGGGGCTTCCCCGCCGCGCCTTTTCCTTGAGATATCCCTGAAACCGAAAGCCGGATGGCCGGGTCGGCCGCCGCGAAGCCGCTCGCGCGGCGCGACGGCGGCGATCAGCAGGCCGACGCACGAAGCCACGACTGTGTGGTGTGGCTCCCCGCCGAGCAGCACCGCGAAGAGGCTGTTCGGAAGGCACGGCGCGATGGCCTCGCCCGTCCGGCTCATCAGTACGAGCAGGAGCGGCATCGCCGCGATCGATGTTCGCAGGACGTTCATCTTGAACGACGGGCTCGTCGAAAGGCTTCAGAAGCCGCAGATGTTGAGCGCGCGCGGCCGTTTGCCGCGCCGGCTCTCCGCGATCCGCTCGCCGCCGTTCTCGGCCGAGCTGCCGTAGTAGCGGTGATGGCCGGCATGGTCGTGCAGATCGGCCGGCTCCGTCTGTCCCGCCCGCCGCGCGTCGCAGATGATCTTGATGGTGTGACCCGACATTGCCGCCTCCAGCAAAAGCTTGTTGTTTATGGTCCATCAGTCGCGCCCCGCTCCGGCGGCGTTCACGTGGCAGGACCGCAATCGGGTTTCAGGACCGTTTCGCCGCCAATATCTTGTTTCGGGATTGTCGGGACGGGCCGCCGTGCTACGTCCTTGGGACTTTCGTAAAACCTTGCGCAAAAGAAGAGGTGACGATGCTCTACGCGATCCTGGCCTACCACGTGGAAGACGAGATCTTGTCCTGGACGCCGGAGCAGGACGCCGCGGTCGTGGCCAAAGTCATCGAGGTTCAGGCGCCCCTCCGGGCAAGCGGGCAGTTTGGACCGGCGGCCCGCCTGGATGAGACCCGAAAGGCCCGCACCTTGCGTGGTCCAGGCGCGGGAATGGTGCTGGACGGGCCGTTTGCCGAGACCAAGGAACAGCTTCTGGGCTTCCACCTGATGCAATGCGCCACCGACGATGAGGCAATCGCGGCGGCGCGGAAGCTGCGCGCGGTCAATCCGACTGCGGTCTACGAAATCCGCCCGGTCAAGCTTTACGTGCCGGCCGATGGGTTCGGCGCGACAGAGGGGTAAGGCTAGGCGTCCGGCTCGGTCCGCGCATTGTAGAAGCGCTGGATCGCGATTCCGCCGAAGGCGATGAACCACAGGAAGGGTGCGACGCGTGGCGCGAACGCCGCAACGATCGTGCCCGGGATGAACACCAGCAGCGGAAACAGCGAGGCCATGATTTCATGGCGCCAGCCGCCCAGGATCGTCCACCACAGCCAAGCGTTGAGGCCGGCGATCGCGGTCAAATGCAGGCCGTAGAGCACGGCGACGGCGCTGCTCATGCCGTAATTGGTGTAGAGGCCGTTGGTGACCGGCAGCAGCACGATCGAGAGCAGGAAGAACAGGTTGAGGATCACGTCGCCGCGGCTGCCGATCGGCTGGGGGGGCCG
>NZ_AJQE01000052.1 GCF_000261685.1 Bradyrhizobium genomosp. I (2014)
TGATGGCTGATCCAGAACACGCCGGCGATGATGAAGCTGAGCGCAAAACCTATCAGCTTGCCCGAATAGACCCGGGCAAGATCGTTCCAGTCGGGCGCGCTGGTGAACACAGCAGCCTTGGGCAGATCATAGGCGAGAAGCGTCATGCCGACACCGAAAATGGTGTTGCTGAGCGATTCCAGCCGTCGCATCTCGAACTGGTCGGGCTTGAGCTCGGTCATGTCGGGCATGGGGTGCGCTGGAACTGGGGGCCGCCTTTCCCCTAAGTCCTAATTCCGGTTCCGTCCAGCCGCATTGCGATTCGCGGCGGGATCGCCGATTCTCATCCTTTCACCGGGGCGATTCGTGGCGACATATCTGGACACGCTCAACGCGGAGCAGCGCCGCGCCGTCGAGCATGGCGTGGCCGAGGGCTCGACCGTGGGCGCTCCCCTGCTCGTCATCGCCGGCGCGGGCTCCGGCAAGACCAACACGCTGGCCCACCGCGTCGCGCATCTGATCGTCGCTGGCAGCGATCCCCGCCGCATTCTGCTGATGACGTTTTCCCGCCGCGCCGCGGCGGAAATGGCCGGCCGCGTCGAGCGCATCGCCCGCAAGGTGCTGGGCGAGAGCAACGCCGCGATCATGCGCGATGCGCTCACCTGGGCCGGTACCTTCCATGGCATCGGCGCGCGGCTCTTGCGCGAATATGCCGAGCGGATCGGCGTCGATCCCGCCTTCACCATCCATGACCGCGAGGATTCTGCCGATCTGATGAACCTGGTGCGGCACGAGCGTGGATTGTCGAAGACCGCGAGCCGCTTTCCCGTCAAGGGCACCTGCCTGTCGATCTATTCCCGCTGCGTCAACGCCGAGATGGAGATCGAGAAGGTACTCGGCCAGCACTATCCCTGGTGCAGCGGCTGGGCCGCCGAGCTGAAGGGCCTGTTCGCCGCTTACGTCGAGGCCAAGCAGACCCAGCACGTGCTCGATTACGACGATTTGCTGCTCTACTGGTCGCAGATGATGAGCGATGCGCTGATCGCGGAAGAGATCGGCGGCCGCTTCGATCATGTGCTGGTCGACGAATATCAGGACACCAACCGCCTGCAATCCTCGATCCTGCTGGCGCTCAAGCCCGACGGGCGCGGCCTTACCGTGGTCGGCGACGACGCGCAGTCGATCTACTCGTTCCGCGCCGCCACCGTGCGCAACATCCTGGAGTTTCCGCAGAGCTTCTCGCCCCGCGCGGACATGATCACGCTCGACCGCAATTACCGCTCGACGCAAGCGGTGCTGGCGGCAGCCAATGGAGTTATCGGGCTCGCGCGCGAGCGCTTCACAAAAAATCTCTGGACCGACCGCACCTCCGGGCAGAAGCCGCAGCTCGTCACCGTCCACGACGAAGCCGACCAGGCGCGCTACATCGTCGAAGCGGTGCTGGCGAACCGCGAGCAAGGCGCGTTGCTCAAGCACCAGGCCGTGCTGTTCCGCACCTCCTCGCATTCGGGTCCGCTGGAGATCGAGCTCACGCGTCGCAACATCCCCTTCGTCAAGTTCGGCGGGCTGAAATTCCTCGATGCCGCGCATGTCAAGGACGTGCTGGCCCTGTTGCGCTTTGCCGAAAATCCGCGCGACCGCGTCGCCGGCTTTCGCATCCTGCATCTGTTGCCGGGCATCGGCCCCGCGACCGCACAGCGCGTGCTCGACCAGATGGCGGAAAACGCAGACCCACTTGCCGCGCTCGGCCGGCTCCCGGTGCCGGCGCGCACCGGCGACGACTGGACCGACTTCGTCCGCACGGTCGAAAATCTGCGCTATTCGGAATGGCCGGTCGATCTCGAGCGCGTGCGGCTCTGGTACGAGCCGCATCTGGATCGCATCCACGAGGATTCCGAGACCCGCCGCGCCGACCTGATGCAGCTCGAGCAGATCGCCAGCGGCTATGCCTCGCGCGAGAAATTCTTGACCGAGCTCACGCTCGATCCGCCGGATGCGACCAGCGACAAGTCAGGCCCCCCGTTGCGCGACGAGGACTATCTGATCCTCTCCACCATCCACTCCGCCAAAGGCCAGGAGTGGAAATCGGTGTTCATGCTCAATGTCGTCGACGGCTGCATGCCATCCGATCTCGGCGCCGGCACCAGCGCCGAGCTCGAGGAGGAGCGCCGCCTGCTCTATGTCGCGATGACGCGCGCCAAGGACGATCTTCACCTCGTCGTGCCGCAGCGCTTCTTCACCCACGGCCAGGCCGCCAAGGGCGACCGCCACGTCTACGCCTCGCGCACCCGCTTCATCCCGGAATCCCTGGTCTATCTGTTCGAGCGCACCGCCTGGCCGAAGGCGGCGGCGAGCGCAGCGCGCACCGCGGCACAGGGGCCCAAGATCGACATCGGGGCAAGGATGCGCGGGATGTGGCGGTAGGCCGGCCACGGAAACCGAGCATTTCCACATGTGCGCTTGTGACCCGGCCGCCGTCCTTTAGATCTGGTCGATCATCCCACAGAGACCTGATCGATGACCGCACCGCTTGAATTCGGACTGGATACCTTTGGCGACGTCACCAGGGACGCCTCAGGCAGCATGCTCCCGCACGCGCAGGCGATCCGCAACGTCGTCGACGAGGCGGTGCTGGCCGACGAGCTCGGGCTCGATTTCATCGGGCTGGGCGAGCATCACCGCGCCGACTTCGCAATCTCCTCACCCGAGACCGTGCTGGCCGCGATCGCATCGCGCACCAAACGCATCCATCTGGGCTCTGCCGTGACGGTGCTGTCTTCGGACGATCCAATCCGCGTGTTCCAGCGCTTTGCCACGCTGGATGCGCTGTCGAACGGTCGCGCCGAGGTGATCCTCGGCCGCGGCTCATTCACCGAATCCTTCCCGCTGTTCGGCTTCGACCTGCGCAAATACGAGGAGCTGTTCGAGGAGAAGCTTGATTTGTTCGCCGCGCTCTTGTCGCAGCAGCCGGTGACCTGGGAAGGCAAGCTTCGTCCGCCGCTGCGGGATCAGCTGGTCTATCCGCCGGTCGAGAACGGCACGCTGAAAACCTGGATCGGCGTCGGTGGCAGCCCGCAATCGGTGGTGCGCGCCGCGCATTACGATCTGCCCCTGATGCTCGCGATCATCGGCGGCGATCCCGCGCGCTTTGCGCCCTATGTCGATCTCTATCACCGCGCCTTCAGGGAATTCGGCCGCCCGGCCCAGCCGATCGGCGTGCATTCTCCGGGCTACGTCGCCGAGACAGATGCGCAGGCGCGCGAGGAGCTGTGGCCCGATTACAAGGCCATGCGCGACCGCATCGGCAAGGAACGCGGCTGGCCGCCGATGGGGCGCGACGAGTTCGTGAGCGAGGCCGAGCATGGCTCGCTCTATGTCGGCTCGCCGGAAACGGTGGCGCGGAAGATCGCGAAGACCGCGAAGGCGCTCGGCATTTCGCGGTTTCAGTTGAAGTACTCGGCAGGACCTTTGCCGCATGAGAAGCTGATGCGGAGCATCGAGCTCTATGGGCGGAAGGTGATGCCGATGGTGCGGGAGATGATGGGGTAGCGCGGACTCGGGTCAGTCCGTCTTCGCCCTTCGGGCTTCGATCTCTAAATCCGTTGCCTCGCCTGCGACACCAACCAGACCGTTGCACTCGACATCGTGCGGCGTCCGAAGTGTACGCCGGTCCACGAGCTGGAGCGCTACCTGCGGTGCAAGGACTGCTCGCAAGTGCGTGGCTATCCGTACAAGCGCAGCCACTCGGTCGCGCTACGACCGACGAAGATTTCGGCAAGCGATCCGCCGTCAACGTGGTGGCCGGGAGAGCGATAAAATCTTGCGCGCTCGTCGAAGTTGCGGTTCGATATGGTTTTCTCTTCTGGACCGAGGTCGCCTTCATGAATGATGATGATTGCTCGAAGCCCACTGTGCTAAGCGAAGAACAGGCAAACGCGCTGATTGGTGGTCACGTGCTCAACACCCGCCAGTGGTATGAGGACCAGGCCAAGAGGTGGGAGTTTTATAGCCTATTTCTCCGGTTTATAACTCTCGTACTGACAGCAGCAACAACGGTCGTTGCAGCGTTCCCAATTCCCCACAAGGCATCAACCGGCGTCGAATTTGAGGATTGGTTGAAATACGCCGTCGTTATCCTGTCAGCCTTAGCTACGCTCGCATCAGCGTTGCTATCTCAGGGTGGAGCAGAGCGAACCGCAACGCTTCGCGAAGTGGGCCGGGTCAAACTGACGGCGCCGATCCAAAAAGCGATCTTACTGTTCACCCAAATGCCGATGACCGTTGAGGAGCGGCGGATCGAGGTTGCGTCCCTCATCGATAAGGTGGCCGAAATCGAACTGGAATACGGGAAAAATCCACTAGCTGCTGGAAGCGAAAAATCGGGACCGAACAGTTAGCTTCCGCAATGTGCAACCTCTATTCGATAACAACTAATACGGCGGCCATCCTGAACCTATTCCGGGGTCGTCAACCGGTACGTCGGCAACCTCGCGCCCATGCCGGGCGTCTTTCCCGAATATCCCGCGCCCGTCATTCGCAACACGGAGAGCGGCCCCCAGCTTGCGATGATGCGCTGGGGATGCCGCCACCAGCGCGTACGGCAGGGCCGCTGCAATGCGGGCCGCCCAATCGTCGCTCGCGCCCCTCTGCAGCGCAGCATGGACAGCAGGCACCATCAGACCCGGCTGTTCTGCCGTGGTTTAGATATTTTTCGCTTGGTTGTACTCGCGGTTCTACAATATCATCAATTGCAATTCTCTTCCTATTCCTCTCCTCACGCCTCGGTCCATGAACAGCGCTACTCCACAGGGCGGCTACGAAAACGGCTACAAATCTTGTCCATGTTTTTGGGGAGATGCGCCCGGAGCGCTGATAAAGGCCTTTCTCAAGGAGCGCTCGTCGTGTGAAGGCCTATCCGTCCTAGACCTCGGCTGTGGTGAAGGAAAAAACGCCATTGCATTTGCGCGCGCTGGGGCTGCGGTTGACGCAGTCGATTGCTCCGCCCAAGGCATTGCAAATGGACGACGGGCGTTTCCCCACCCGAGTATAAACTGGGTAGTCGCGGACGCCGAGGACTACCTAACACGATCCCGAGTCTACGACATTGTCGTGATGTACGGCCTCCTACATTGCCTCCCGTCACAAGACGCAATTACTGCGACAATTGATTTAGCCATCGAGAGAACCGCGAATGGCGGCAGACACTTCGTTGTTGCATTCGACGACGGCCCCCACGACTTGTCCGCCCATCCGGGCTTTCATCCGACATTGCTACCGCACAATTTCTACCTGAGCCGGTATGCGAGACATCACGTACTACGCGCAGAGTCTGCAATGATCCATGAAGTCCATCCCAATAATAACATTCCACATTTTCACAGCATCACGCGAATCTCGCCGCGCTTACATCGTATTACCAGATCCTTCCGACTTCGAGCGGCGATTATTTAGAGCGCGCAATATCGAAGTCATTTCAGTTGGGTCGGCTGATATTACAAGCGAAGTCGCCAACTTACTTCAACATATGAGGTCTTAGAATGGCGACGAAGCCCATCAAGATCATCTACTGCTCATGGAGCAACTATAAAAAAGAAGAATGGCAACTTGCAAAGGACCAACTTGAACTGGCCTCGCAACCGGGGAAAAAATTGGGCGAGCTTTTTGAACTAGAGTTTCGCAAGGTACCCACATCCGAGCCGCTGCTGTGCGATCTTAGTGCGATGGTGAAATTTAAAATCGAGTCCGCGTACCGACACACAAAGGTCCCATGCATCGTCGAGCACGCGGGACTCATCATGGAAGGATACGAGCATAAATCCTTCCCAGGAGGACTAACTCAGCCAATGTGGGATTCGCTTGACGCAAGCAAATTTGTTGCCTGCTGCGCTCCTTTATTCAACTCGATCCTCTTCGGACCCACCCTCGCTCCCTCTGCTGTCGGATAGCTTGGAGCGAAGCGTAAAGCGCCCTTTGGACGTGCGTGCGAACCGAGAATTTTGCCCCTGTGACAGGATGTCGATGCTCAAGCGAGCCTGCATGGATTTTTCAGGCGTCCGGCTCATGACATGATCGCCAAATAAGCCTTGCTCGATCCCGCGTTCCACGATCTCACGCGCCTTCAGCGGCGACAGAGCTTCTGAAAGAACAATCTCCGCGACGCGCAGGTAGGTTTGACCTTCCCCATCCGCGCGGTCGTGCCCATTCTCCGTTAAAACTATTGGCGTTTCGTAACCTCGCATCGGCAACATCTGATCCAGATCGGGACGCTCGAATAGCATAGCAGGATCGGACCTAGGGGAAACTCGCGGCTCGGCTAGCGAATCGAACACTCGGCCAAATCTGCACAGAAAGAGCGACCGCCGGGACCGGACGCGCAGCCCAATCTGGCGTTACCCTGCCGCGTCCGTCGCGGCGGGCTCCTGGGCGGAATGGTCGAGAATACTTCAACGATTACAAGATGGTGGGGGAGGCAGGACTCGAACCTGCGAAGCCATGAGGCGGCTGATTTACAGTCAGCTCCCTTTGCCACTCGGGACACTCCCCCGCTCGACGGCAGCACAATCGGGCCGGACCTTGCCGGCGGACCGAAGACGGCCATGGAACGTGAAGGCCGCGACAACCCGGATCGGGGCGCGACCGGGCGCGTTTATGGGCGAAGCGGTGGGGCAAAGTCAACCGAGGCAAACAGCTAAAATCGCCCTCACAGGCACCGAAATTGCCATATTGCGGAACCCGTGACAGAAGCGAGCCCATGAAGGATCGAAAATTCGGCCCCAAGGGGGCTCGCGGCGGGGCTAAGCCCTTCAACCGGCCCGGGAAATCGGCCGGCCGGCCGGCTTGGCGCGACCGTGATTCGCAACCCGACGGACCCGTCATTCTCTATGGCTGGCACACCGTCACCATGGCGCTGGCCAACCCTCGGCGCCGGATCCGCAAGCTGACGCTGACCGAGAATGCCGCAAGGCGCCTCGCGGAAGAGAATATCGAGACCCGCGTGGCGCCCGAGATCGTGCGGCCCCAGGAGATCGACCGGCTGCTGCCCCCCGACGCCGTGCACCAGGGCCTCTTGGCCGAGGCCGATCCCCTGCCCTCGCCGGACATCGAGACGTTGAAGCAGGAAGGCATGGTGCTGGTGCTCGACCAGATCACCGACCCCCACAATGTCGGCGCCATCCTGCGCTCAGCCGCAGCGTTTGCGGTGAAGGCGATCGTCACCACAGCGCGGCACAGTCCGGAAGCGACCGGCGTGCTGGCCAAGGCCGCCTCCGGCGCGCTCGAACTGGTCCCGATTGTCACGGTCCAAAACCTCGCCCGTGCGCTGACGGCGCTGAACGAGCGCGGTTTCCAGACCGTCGGCCTCGACAGCGAAGGCAGCGAGGATCTCGGCGACGTCGCGCTGCGCGAGCCGCTTGCCCTCGTGCTCGGCGCCGAAGGCAAGGGCCTCAGGCAATTGACCCGCGAGACCTGCAGCGTCGTGGCACGGCTCGACATGCCCGGCGAGATCAAGAGCCTCAACGTCTCGAACGCCGCGGTGCTCGCGCTCTATATCGGCGCTAGCCGGCTCGGCTTGATGAAGCCCTAACAGAACAAGACGCCCATCCGCATCGCGCGGACGGGCGTCTCGTTGGCTTTGGCCGATCAGAGATCAGTAATAGCGGCGCAGCACGCGGTGACCGCCGTAGTAGTGCGGCACGTGGCGATGGGCATAGCCGTAGCGCGGAGCATGGCCGTAGTGCACGCGCGGCAGATAGCCGTAGCGCGGGCCGTAGCCATAGCGATACGGACGGTAGTACGGACGGCGATAGGGGTAAGCGGCCGGCGGCGCGACCGCAGCGGCACGATAGCCATAGCCGTAATTGGCAGGCGCGACGACTGCGTCCTCACGGTAGGTCGGATAGGGCGCGAAGGCGCCCGGACCGGTATAGGTCGGGCCCTGGTTCACGTAATAATACTGCGTGGTCGGCTCGGCGAGACGCTCATAGGCGCCGTAGCCGTAGCCATACCCATACCCATAGCCGCCGCAGCCGGTGTTGCAGCCGGAATAGACCGGAGCGCAACTGGTGAAGCCGCAGGCCGCAGCAGGCGCGGTGGCGGCGAACATCACGGTGGCCGCCGCGACCAGTCCCGAAATCATCTGACGCATTACTCTCTCCTGTTGATTTTCGTTTTTTTGGGTCTTCACGTTTTTCAACCCGGCGGTCTGCCGGGCATTTCTGTATGCGGCCGCGGCCGAGGGGGCCGAGGACGATCATTGATCTCGGGCGCGAAGATCACCGGCGGCGGATCGACGGGCACATCCATCTGTGGCGGAAGCGGCGCGGAGGACGCGCCCAAACTCTCATGGTAGCTCTCGGCCGGCTTGGGCAATTTGCGGTTCGCGGGCGGCTCGACCTCGAGCCGGCCGTAGCCGGGCCGCAGGCCAAGCGTCGGATAATAATGACCGACGTTTTCGGGCTGGCGCTCGGCGATATAGCGACCGCCATAGATCGTGGGCTGCACCTGCTGGTTCTTGCCCAGGCCCCAGACGCCCTCGACCACACTATAGGACGCGTCGATGTTGTTGATGATGATCGGCACGCCGGGCCGGCCGGGAACGACGATATCGAAGCCGCCGGCAAAAGCCGTCGCAGGCAGTCCGATCACAAAGACGACGAGCGCCACAGCGCGCATGGAGAGACCCCGGTTATCCGGCGACAACCTATCCGATCGCGACGCAGAGAGGGTTAAGGTCCCCTCACCAAATTCCGGTAAGCCTAATGTGTTAGGATTGCGCGTCGCTCAAATGCTGCAAAGCGAACTAGCGAAGCGTTAACGGCGCGGGTCTCCGCCGCCGGAACTGCGCCGTGTGCTCACATCCGTTTGACTGTTCGCCTGCGAAAATCCCAGGGTTGCATCGGAACGTCCTGCGCCCTCAGCGTTTAGCTCCCGTCAACAAAATGGGAGCGAACAACCATGAACATCAAGCTTCTGGGGGCCACGGCGATTGCAGCGACCATGCTGGCAGGCCCTGCCATGGCGCAGGCGGTCGTCACCAATCCAGGCCGCTGCTCGGCGCAATTCCCCAACGCCAACTGCCAGAACCTTGGCCCCGGCAATCCGTACACCGATAGCGGCTATCGTCATCGCCGCATGTCCTATCGCCACACCAATGGCGACTGGAATAATGACTGGAACAGGAGCCGCACCGGCTTCTGGCCGACCGACGTCGCGGCCGGCGTCGCCGGCGCCGCGATCGGCACCGCTGGCGCGATTGCCACCGCCCCATTCCGCGGCTGGGACAATTCCTATGCCTATGACAATTCGTGGGACCGCGGCTGGAACAATCGTGGATGGGACACCCGCACCTACGCCCAGCGCAACGGCTTCGTCTGTACGCCCGGCACCTGGTTCAAGGGCGAAGATGGCCGCCGGCACATCTGCCAGTAGGTCGACGAGAGTGAGCGCGATGGATCAGGCGGCCTTAAGGCCGCCTGTTTCGTGCCTGCAACGAGCATCTCGGGTTCTGGCACTTTCCAACCAAGTCTGATATTGCGACGCGGGCTGACGCCCGGCACATATGCCGGGCTCTGCTCCGCTTTGAAGTGTCGCCGGCTTAGCTCAGCGGTAGAGCAGCGGTTTTGTAAACCGAAGGTCGGGGGTTCAATCCCCTCAGCCGGCACCAGCGATACAAGACCTGGCTGGAACTAGTCGCGCTCGGGAACGCCCGATATTCGCTTGAGGTTGTACGCTGCGGGCCGCGCGGTCGGCGAAGTTCGGGTAAACCTAGTCTATACCGTCATTGTTGCAGCCGTGACACTGCATTGATGCGCACGGACCTCGCGCCTGTTTCCTCACGTCCGTTTGACTCCTCTGGGCCCGAAAGACCGGAAACCGCCGGAACGACACCCGCCCTCATGCTTTGGCCTACGCAAGCGAAACAAAAGGAGGCTGACAATGAAGCGTTTGAACCTGGCAACAGCTGCAATGGCAGGCGCCGCGGCAATGGCGGTGGCCGCGATGGCGACCCCGGCCTCGGCAGATCAGTCGGTGGTGCAATATCCGGGCTCGTGTAAGCAGTGGCATCCGAACGCGAATTGCTTGAACCACGGTCCCGGAAACCCGCGGCGTTACTACGGATATGTTTCGCCGTCATTCTACAACTATGGCGGCGCCGGATACCCGCGGCAGAGCTACGCGTACTATCCGGCCCATCAGACCGGATTTGCGCCGTTGGACTTCGCGGGCGATGTTGCGGGCGCCGCGATCGGCGCCGCCGGTGCCATCGCCACCGCACCGTTCCGCAGCTACGCTTGGGATCATGGCCCGGCTTATTACTAGGGCTGCATTGGGTGAAGGCGTCGTGGATCACGACGCCTTTCCGCCAAACTCTGACTGACTCCATCGGCCCTTGCCCCGGACGCAGCGCAGCGCCTCTTGGCGGTGCGCTGCAGAGCCGGGGCCGATCGTGCCGCATGCTTCCGTGCCGTTCTAGGTCCCGGCCCAGCGCAGCAACGCTAACGCGTTGCAGCGCGTCCGGGACACGAGAGCGAACGCGTGTTGCTCACTCCGTCCCCACCTCGAAAGCCAGCAGCACGTTGCCGGCGACACCGCTCCATTGGCCGTAGCCGGAATTCGTGTAGACCATGCCGCCGGCGATGACCGGCCCGGGGCCGTCGATCGCACCGCCGTGGGCAGGGATGCCGTTCACCGCCTTGAAATCTCGCGCGGTGTCGAACTCCCACAGCAGCTTGCCGTCGGTGGCGTAGGCACGCAGGAAGCCGCTGACGCCGCCGGAGAACACGACGCCCGGGATCAGGCTCACCGCAGCCGAAAGCGCGGGGCTGCATTGAAGGCGCTCGCCGCAGGCGACCGGCGGCACCTGCATCACGACCTTCCCGGTGGCGAGGTCGAGGCCGAACAGGCCGCCGCCTTGCGTGGAATCGAGTTGCCGCGTGCCGTCGCGCGTGAAGCGCACGTCGGAGTTGGCGACATAGATGCGCTCCCCGTCCGCAGCCGAACCCCATTCGCTGCCGCCGAGCGGGCCGCCCTTCCCGATCCGGGTCTGCCACTGGATCTTGCCACCGTCGTCGGGATCGAACGCGTGCACGACGCCCGACTTTTGCGCGATGGCGAGAACGCGCCTGCCGTCGTGCAAGGTGGCGAGGATAGGCGACTGGCCGAAATCGTGATCGGGCCCGGGGTCGTCGGGACAATTGGTCTTGTCCGCGGCGTAGCAGGCCACGACAAACGCATCCTTGGGCGTGGCCTGCTGCTTCCACAGCAGCTTCCCGGTTGCGAGTTCGAACGCCAGGACCGCATCGGCGGTCGCGGCCGGCGGATTCGAATAGGAATTGCTCGTCGCCACATAGACCGCAGTGCGCTGCGCATCGATCGTCGGCGCCGACCAGATCGCGGCGCCGGACGGACCGAACAGCTGCGTGCCCTTCGCGTTCTTGCCGGTCGGATGCGGCACTTCCGGGATCGTATAGGCCTGCCAGATCGTCTTGCCGGTCGCAGCGTCCAGCGCCACCACGCTGCCGCGGAAGGTACAGCATTCGTAAGAGGCTTGCGAGCCCGCGGCCTCTTCGATCGAGGATACCGGCACGTAGAGCACGCCGGAATGCAGCGTCGGCGCGCCGGTGATGCGCGCGGCTGCGTGCTCCTCCACCTTGGTCTTCCAGATCAGCGCGCCGGTCAGCGCGTTCACGGCATAGGCGTTGGCGCGCAGATCGCCGAAGAAGATCGCGAACTGGTCGGAGCCCGGAAGTGGCGCGAAGCTGATCGCGGCGCGCACCGCCGCATCAAGCGCCAAAGTCCACAGCGTGCAGCCGCTTCGCGCATCGAGCGCGTGCACCTTGCGATCGGTGCCGCCGATGAACAGCATGCCGCCGACGATGGTGGGCGGCGCAAACGACACCGAGGCGCCGGGAAAGGCGTAAGCCCATTTCAACCGCAAATGCGGCACCTGCGCCGCGCTCAGCCCGGCCATGTCGGCCGGCTGGAAGCGGCTGTTGCGGACATCGACGCCCCATCCGTTCCAGCGCGGACCGTCGAGGGCTTGCGGAAAGCCGCTGCCCTGCTGCGTGCAGCGGCCGTCCGCGTCGGCCGCAATCCCGCCAGCCGCGGTCTTGCCCGTGACGAAGGCAGCTATCGCGCGGCGTTCCGCGTCGCTGCGGTCCTTTGCCATGGCCGCCATGCTGCCCGAGGTCAACGTTCCCAGCACATGGTCGAACGACATCGCCTGCAGGGCGCCGTGGCTCGGCACGCGGGCCTGAGCATCGCCATCGTGGCATTGCGCGCAATGCGCGGCATACAGTGCGGCACCGTCCTGCTGTGCCAGCGCCGGCGCGCTGCACCAAGTCAACAACGCGGCCAGGACAGCACATGCTCTCATCGCGGGCTCCGGCAGGCGAGTTGGCGATCACTTCACACAACCCGAAATCTATCGCCGGCGCGATCGCGGATGCAATGGACGTTGCGCGCTCGGCCGTCACAGATCCGTGGCCAAGCGAACGCGATTCGGCAATTGGTCCAGCCGCCAGAGCCCGAGGCTCTTGTCGCGCCAGCCGCCACTGCCCTCCTCGCAACGCTCGTTGATCAGCGCGTCCGGCGCGGGCCAGTTGAACGGCGCCTTCTCCATGTTCAATGCCCGCCAGTCGCCGTCCTCGCAATCCCGATTTTCCTCCCATTCGGGAAAGGTGGTGACCAGCAGGAAGCGCGCGTCGCTCATCCGAAACTGCGCGACGGCGCGATTGATGTTCGCAAAGCTCAGATGCACCAGACAGTCCCGGCAGAGAATGATGTCCGCACGCGGCAGTGCATCGCGCGTGATGTCGGCGACGAGAAACCGGCCCGGCGAGCCGCCGTCTGCGACGCGCCGGCGGTTGGCTTCGATCAGCGACGGCACGATGTCGATGCCGGTGTAATCGATATCGAGCTCGAGCCGGCCAATCCATCCGGCATCGCCGCAGGGCGCATCCAGCAGCGAGCGCACGCAGAGCCGTTGCAGCAACGGAGGAAGCGCCTCCCGGACCGCCGTTGTCGCAGCATCTTCCGAACCGAGGCCCGACGCCGAGTTGGCCGCGCCCCAAAGGTTGGTGCGCTCGATCCGCTCGAACCGGGCGGCGAGATCAAGGCCCGCGAAACTCGCGCGGTCGGCGAGGAAACGTTCGTGGGCGAGTACGGGAGGACGATGGGAGATCATTGGACGAGCCTCGAGCCAAGTCGCGAGCCAGTGTACATCGACTCAACATGAGGTAGTTTGCGCATGCGATGCGCTCCACCACGTTCAAAGAGAAGGCCAGGATCGTCGCCGGTGCGGTTACAGCCATCGTCATGATGGCCGTGCTGTTCGCAATCGCAATGGGATTTCTGCTGGCGCGATAGGTCGATGAAATGCCGGATCGGAACCAAAGACGTGCGTCACTCGTTCTCGACTCATGCTGATCAAGGAAGAAAACCGAAACATGTTTCTGCTGGCGGCGGTGACGCTGTGCTGTGGCGCCGTGGCCGGCACGTTGACGCTGTTCGAGCCTGTGCTTGGGCCGGGGCCGGAGAAGCCGGCCGCCGAGAGGGTGGCGATCGACGTCACCGCCCAGACGGTGCGGGTGGTCGGCACGCCGTTCGAGCCCAACGTCAATCCGCGCGAGCGGTAGCGCTCACCGCGGCGAGACCTCCTTGCCCTCCGCGGACCGGGCGTGGGCACGCGCCAATTCCTCGGCAAACGTGATCACCTCCGCCCGCTTGTCGGCCGGCAGCGACAGGAACGCACGGATGAGCCTCAGCCCCTCCGCTTCGTCCGACCGTTCTTCGCCTGCAACCATTCTCTTAATGTCGGATGACCGGGAAAAATATGCAATCCCTTTGCGGACCTCCTTGATTCGACGCAGCCACTTTGCTGGAATGAGCGCGGCTGAGGTGGATCATGAAATGGATCACGGAGCGCGACGCACTGATCGCGCAGACACTGGCCTTCGTCCAATCGGTGACCGGCAGGAAGGATGAGATCCTTCAGCCGGAGGCGCCCGCGGCCGGCTCGACGGGTGCGGTGGAGATCGTCGCCGTGGAGGCGGTCGCAGTCGAGATCGAACCGCCCCAAGCCCCCCTTCCGCCCCAGCCCGCACCTCTCCCGCCGCCGCGGACAAGCGGCGGTTTCCGCACCGAGATGCAGGCCCGCATCGCCAGTTTCCGCAAGCATCAGGAGCGCTTCGAGCGCGAGCGTGAGGAGTATTGTGCGGCGACCCTGACCAAATTGCGTACCGCCATCCGGGATGCATCCGGCCCACCGGCCAAAAAATGAGGCCGCCGTCAGAGGCCTACAGCCAGGACCAGACCAGCCAGAGATTGGCCGCGCAGGCGCCGAACAGCGCCAGCGTGAGCGGCAGGAGCATGTGCCCGCAGGAGGTCTTCAGGTCGCTCGTCATGGCGCAAAACATCCGCTGATTCCGGCCAACGAGTCCCAGGGATTCTTTTTCCCGGAATTCAGGACTCGTTAAGGACTCAGGGCCGGCGGCAGGCG
>NZ_AJQE01000053.1 GCF_000261685.1 Bradyrhizobium genomosp. I (2014)
TCGAACCCCGGACCGGAACCCCTTACCCGGCAAATTCGTTAACTGGCTTTCTTGGAGCGGGAAAAAAATGCCTTACGCCCTGTTCTGCAATGACGCCCGGATCAGCAAGGCCTATCCGAGCGAGTCCGACGTCTGGAAGCTCGCGCAGCGGAGTGGTCTCGTCGTGGACGTGATGGCGGACGACGAGCGGCCGGGACCCCGCCGGGTGCTCGACAATGACTACAAGATCGCGCCTTGCCAGGCAGCTCAGGGCGAGGACCCCGCCAAGAACAAGGCTGAGGCTGACCAGCAGTCGAGGATGGAGCTTGAACTGAATTCTTGAGCTCCGGCGAAACCGGACCGGAGCTCAGGGCGTGGCGGCCGCCAGCGACGCCTGCTCGCCAGGCATAGAGACGCAGGCCTTGCGGCGATGCAGCCCACGGATGGCGCCGGTGACCTTCAGCACCTTGCCCGACGGACAGGAGGCGTCCTTGACGAAGGCGACCTCATAGGGTGCCAGCATCAGAGGCTCGGATCTGAGGATTGTCTGTGCAGAGCACGGCAGGCAGAAGAAGCATGAGAGCACTACTGCCGACACCAAGATACGCATGTCCGTCGTCCCACCAGCCCGGTAATTCTCATATAACGCGTTCCGGAGCGCGAGTTCCGTAAATCGCAAAAATTATTTTTGCTTTACCCCGGCCCCATGACGCGTGTGAGAAGGCGCGCCAGCATCGTTTGCAAGCAAATGACGCGCCAGATGGTTCACGCAAAGCAAACAAGGAGGAGCCGGCAAACGGAAAGCTGGCAAGACAAAGGCCGGCGGAGCCGGCCTTTCGGGTCTTGGATTGCCGGGCGGTCAGTAGCGGGAGCCCGACGGACCGCCCCAGCCGAAGCGGTAATTCACACCGACCTTGACGGTATGCTCGTCCTCCCGGCCACGAACGCCGACGATGTCGGCCGGGCCGGAGGTGAAGGTGGTGCTGCCGAAATTGTAGTACTGGTATTCGGCCTTGGCCGACCAACTCGGTGCGAACATGTATTCGAGACCGGCGCCGACGGTATAGCCGTCCTTGTTGTTGCCGGTGGTCGTGAAGGCCTGCGGTACCCCGGCGATGTTTACGCCAAGGCCGTTATTGCGCCAGGCATAACCGCCCTTGGCGTAGAGCAGTGTCGGTCCCCAGGTGTAGCCGATGCGACCGGTCACCGACCCGATCTGGTCGGTGTTGGAGGTCACCTGCGTGCCCAGCGGGAAGGTGACACCGTTGTTGTTGGTCGGCAGCCAGGAGTACTGAGCCTCGACACCCACCACCCAGTTGGGCGCGAACTGGTAGTCGAAGCCGCCCTGCACTCCGCCCATGAAGCGCGCGTCGCTGGACTGGAAGCTGTTGTCGCCAGCAAACGCGCCGCCGACATGGCCACCGATGTAGAAACCCGTCCAGTTGTAAATGACCTGCGGCGGCGTATAGGCCGGAGCCTTGGTGTAGGTGCGCGGTTGCATGTCCGCGGCCGCGGCCGGAGCGGCCAGCGCAAGCACAGCGGCTGCACCCAGCAAAATCGACTTCATGATCATCCCCGTTCTTTCAACTACGACACTCAGGAAACAACGTGGCGTGAATTGGGTTGCTTCACGGCGATGCCGGAACGTTGATCGTTCGTCACTGTGGCGCGGTGGCAACAACACAATTTTGTTCCGGCACACCGCCCTGAGCTAACTGTTTTTGTCGCCTGCGCAAGGCCCAACGCCACGATTTGTCGCAAGACGAAATCACCCCGTTCAAAGCTCGCCGAAATGTGATCCAGTGCCTCCGGCTGCGCGTATCTAACATCAGGCGATGAAGGTGGGCTTTGCGCTACCGCGTCATCTTTTCCAGTTCCGGAAAGGGTGCGTAAACCGCGCCGGCGCACAGATCGCTGGTCCGGTCGACCACGCGGTCCGCCCGGCCGTTGACGAAGATCACGGCACGTTCGCGCATGATCTTGTAGCTGCCATCGGTTTCGCGCGGGGTGAAGTGCAGGCAGCTCACATAGAACTGCCGGCCGCCGACCTCGCGCTGCACCGGATCGGCCATGCTGGCGTCGCGCACACCGACCGGATTGTTCAGATAGGTCCGCATCAGGGCCAGCGTGTCGCTCCGGAAATTGTCGGGAAACGGCTGCGGCCCGCCGGCCTGAGCCCCCCCGATCAGGGATGGACGATCACCATCGCTGCTGAAACATGCCGCAAGCGCCAGCGGCAACGCCAATATCACCGCACATCTCGCCAATCGCCCCACAGGCCCCGCTCTCCGCTCGATCCGATCAGGAGACGTTCTAGCCCCAAGCCTGCACGAAGGGAATCCGCTTGCGGCGGCGCAAACAGCGCACCGGCCGGCCCGCCCCCGGCGCCTCGGGCTTTCGCACGAGACACGGCGAACGGACCGGGCCTGAACTCCGCACGCGGCGGCGGGGCAATGCCAGGGATGCCGCCGCGCGGGATCAGTCGTCAGTTGCGCTTGTCCGACATGGCCGGCTTGGTCGCGTCCGGCTGCGCCTTCTGCGATTTCTTGGCCGAGACCTGCTCGTGATGGTGGCGATGCTTGCGCACGGTCTTGTGCTCATCGGTGGTGACCGCGGCGTTCGCGTTCATCGCCTTCGACCTGCTGTCCGCCTTGGCATCCGCCTTGACGTCGGGAGCCTTCGTGTCGGCCTTGACGCCGGCATCCGGTTTGACGGCAGTATTCGCCGCCTTGGTCTGGCTCTGGTCCGCCTTGATCACCGGGGCGGTCGTGGTGGTCTTGCCGGCCTCGGCGGCGAAGGCAGGGGCTGCGATCACGGAAGCTGCGAACAAGGCTGCGGAAATCGTCTTCAACATGGTGGTCTCCTCTTGGAAGGATCTCCAGGCGGCGCCCTCTCGCCTACCCATCGATCGTGGGTCGGAGCCTAGGCTGGGCGTTTTGAACTCTGTCTGAAGTCCTCTGCAGGCTTTCGTTCATCTCTATGACAAGTTTGTCATCCGCGGCCGGGCGAATAGATCGTGCGAAGCGGGAATGTTTCCGTGCGGTGGGTGTTTCGGTCTTCGGGCAATCGTGTAGGATCGCCACGTTCCATACTGGAGAATTTAGATGCGCAAACTCTCAACGCTTGTTGTGCCGGGCCTGGTCGCCATGACGCTGGCGGCAGCGCCGGCACTCTCGAGCGCCTATGCCGCTGGCAGCGACGAGCCGTCCTCGCCGCCGAAGTCGGATAGCTCGTCCAAGAAGGGCAAGAAGAAGAGCTCCGCCGTCAGCGATCCCAAATTCCTCGCGGCCTATCGCACCGCCTATGCCGCGATCTACGACAATCACGATTACACGGGTGCGATCGACCAGTTGAAGTCGCTCAAGCGCGACGACGTCGCCGACGTCGCCAATCTGATCGGCTACTCCTATCGCAAACTCGGCGACTATCGGTCGTCGAAGGTCTATTACGAGCTGGCGCTGAAGGACGATCCGAACCACGTCCGCACCTGGCAGTATTACGGCCTCTGGCAGCTCGAACAGGGCAACCGCGAACAGGCGCAGTATCACCTGAACAAGATCGCCTCGCTTGCCGGCACCGATAGCTCGGAGTATCGCTCGCTTGCCGCAGCGCTCGACAAGCCGACCGGCGCGAGGCTGGTCTACTGAGACATCGCATCCTTGAACGAATTCAACGGGCACGACCTTTCGGGTTGTGCCCGTTCCGCTTTCTCGGCTAGCCTCCCGCACCGAACTTCCCTGCAAATTGGTGCGCAATGGACACGTGGCTGCGATCCGCGATCGACTACATCGGCTCCTGGATCGAATTCCAGCTGACGACAATCCAGCAGCCGGGCGTCCTCGTCGCATTCGCTCACCGCGGCGAGGTCGTCGCCGAGCATGCGTTCGGCCTCGCCAATCTCGATACCGGCGAGAAGCTCACCCCGCGCCACCGCTTCCGCATCGCCTCGCACTCCAAGAGCTTCACCTCCGCCGGCATCATGAAGCTGCGCGAGCAGCGCAAGATCCGGCTCGACGACACCGTCGGCCAACATGTCGGCGGCCTCCATCCGCGCGTCGCCGAGACGACGATCGCGCAAGTGCTTTCGCACAGCGCGGGGTTGACGCGCGACGGCGCCGATTCCGGCCAGTTCATCGACAGCCGCCCCTATCTCGACACGAAAGAGTTGCTCGCGGAATTGAAGCTACCGACCGCAATCGAGCCCGGCACCCGCTTCAAATATTCCAATCACGGCTTTGGGCTGATCGGTCTCGTGATAGAAGCCGTCACCAGGGAGCCCTACCCGGTCTGGATCAAGCGCGAGATCATCGAAGCCGCGGGCTTGCGCGAAACCGAGCCGAATGCGCCGCTTGCCAGGGGCACGCCGTTCGCGTGCGGGCATACGCGCCAAGTCCCGCTGGGCGAGCGTGGCGTGATCCCCGGCGACAATCCCGCACATGCGATGGCATCCGCCGCAGGCTTCGTCGCCACCGCCGCCGACACCGCCCGCTTCTTCGCGCAGCTGGCACCCAACGCGAAGAAGAGCGTGCTGTCGGTCGCGAGCCGGCGCGAGATGACGCGACACCATTGGCGCATCCCGCAGAGCTTCGAGACCTACTATGGCCTGGGCGTCAATGCCGGCAAGACCGACGGCTGGGACTGGTTCGGCCATGGCGGCGGTTTCCAGGGCTACATCTCCCGGACCTGCTCCATTCCCGCTTGCGAGCTGGCGATCAGCATTCTCAGCAACTCCATCGACGGCGCCGCCCCGTTCTGGATGGACGGCGCGATGCAGATCCTTCGCGTCTTCCAGACCCGCGGCGCGCCCGACCGACGCGTGCGCGACTGGACCGGCCGATGGTGGACGATCTGGGGCGCGACCGATCTCGTCCCCGCAGGCAACCGCGTGCTCGTCGCCAATCCGCAGTTCAACAATCCCTTCATGGATGCCGCCGAGATCGAAGTCACCGGCCGCGACACCGGCAAGCTCGCCTGGGCCGCCGGCTATTCCAGCCACGGCGAGCCGGTGCGCCGGATCCGTGACAAGCGCGGCAAGATCAGCGACATCTGGGTCGCCGGCGCGAACGTGAAGCCGGGCAAGGTCGTCGCGCGCGAGATCGCGCGGAAATACAAGCCGCGCAAACGCCGGCCTCTTTAGTCGGAGCATGATCCTGTCGGAAAACCGCTCCGCACGTTTTCAGGATCAAGCTCTACTCCCTGATCATCGCCTCGACCTCGCTGCGGAACGCCTGCCGCGATCCGTCGCGCGAATAGAACATGTGGCCGCCGGGATAGACGACGAACTTCACGCGCTGCGTCACGAAGGCCGGCAGTTGGTCGAGCACCCGCTTCGTTCCGAAATAGGGCGTGGCGAGGTCGAACAGACCGTGCCCGACCAGCACGTTCAGCTTCGCATCCGTAGCGAGGATCTGACGCAGCTCGGAGACCGATTGCGGCGGGTTGATGCCACGGCCGAAGTCCCAGTGGCCTTCCACGGCGCCGTTCAGGACTTCATAGGAGCCGTCGGGCCGCCAGTTGAGCTTGCGGGTCAGGACGTCGACCGCTGCGCTCGTCAGCGGCGCCTGGAGCGAATCGCCGGAGGGATCGCCGAAGCGCGAGCTGCTGGAATCCGGATAGGGATCGAAGCCGCGCACGGAGCCGTCATAGCGTCCCGTCACCTTGCCGTTCTTGCGGTCGAACTCGCGGCGGAATTCACCGACGTCGAAGCGGCCGGCGAGCCTGCGGCTCACCGCCTGGTCGATGCCGGTGAGCTCGGCGACCTTGTCGGCGAGGCGATTGGTGGCCTCCTTGTCCGCCTCGCCCTTGACGAGGTCGGCTAGAAACTCGCCGCGCGCGTAAGCCTCGACGTCGGCGAGGTCGGCGCGCTTGACCGGTCCCTTGGCCTCGCGCGCCACCGCGACATAGCTCGGCAGCGTCGCGACATATTGCAGGAGGCTGGTGCCGGCGAACTCGCGAAAATCCAGCAACGGCGACACCATGATCAGTCCCCTGACGCCGACACCGTGCTGAAGCTGCAACTGGCGCACGACCTTCGGGCCGCGAATGCCGCCATAGCTTTCGCCGGCGACGTATTTCGGCGAGGTCAGCCGATCATGTTTCTCCAGCCAGCGGCGGATCACGAGCGCGATCGAATTGACGTCACCGTCGACGGAGTAGAAGGATTTTCGCGCATCCTCGCTGCTGGCGACAAATCGGCTGTAGCCGGTGCTGACGGGATCGATGAAGACGAGATCGGTGAAGTCGAGCCAGGTCTCCGCGTTCGGCTTGACCTCGGGCGATGCCGACGGCGACAACCCTTCGCCATCGAGCGGCAACCGCCACGGCCCGGCCGCGCCGAACTGAAGCCACGCCGAGGACGCGCCGGGCCCGCCATTGAACAGGAACGTCACGGGGCGCGTGGCGCGGTCGGCACCTTCGAGTTCGTAGGACGTGTAGGCGATGTCGGCCAGCGGCTCGCCCTTGCCGTCGAACACGCGGATCGAGCCGGCGGTCGCGGCGAAATTGAGGGTTCGGCCGGGCAGATCGAGCGTCTGCTTCGTGGTCGAATCCGGCGGGAGACGGCGCAGCTCGGCCGCCGATGGCGAGCCCTGCGCCACGCTTTGCACGTTACTGCTGCGGCCGCCCTTCTGTCCGGCCGGCGACGCCGCCTCGGAGCGCGGCTGCGGCGGATCATCCGCGCGCGCAAAGCCCGCAAGAGCGAAAGCCGACACTGCCAGCACCAGGCTCGCGCGGCGGAGCACCGGCAAATTCGTCACCATGATCGTTCTCCCTGCCCGGCTGCGACAGCCGGTGAGGGCCAGAAGGCTAGCGCGGAATTGCGACGGTTTGGGGGATCATTGGCCTGACGGGACCTGAACAGGCCGCCCAGGGTCAAATCACCCGGAGCGACAGTCTCCGTTAGCTTTGGAGGGCGGTCCTCCTCGACAATAGAGGCCCACCTCGTATAGACGAGCCCGGCGGAACTTACTCGAGCCAGCGGCACACCTGCCTGGGAAGCCATGACCAAACCCTCGCGATACGACCGGATCGCCTTCGTCGCCAGCCCGAGCAGCGAGGCGCAGGCCGCCTTCGGCCAGCTCACCAGGGACTACGGCAATTGCGACCCGAAGGACGCCGACGTCGTCGTCGCGCTCGGCGGCGACGGGTTGATGCTCCAGACGCTGCATCAGAACATGCACACGGGAAAGCCGATCTACGGCATGCACCGCGGCACGGTCGGCTTCCTGATGAACGAATACTCCACGCACGATCTTCGCGCCCGGCTCGAAGCCGCGCATGAATCCGAGATCAATCCGCTGCTGATGCGCGCGACCGACGTCAATGACCGCGTCCATCTTCACCACGCCATCAACGAGGTCGCCCTGTTCCGGCAGACCTATCAGGCCGCGCGGCTGAGGATCCTGATCGACGAGCGCGAGCGCATGCCCGAGCTGATCGCGGACGGCATCATGGTGGCGACCCCGGCGGGCTCCACCGCCTACAATTTGTCCGCCCAGGGACCGATTCTGCCGATCAACGCCGCGCTGCTGGCGCTGACGCCGATCAGCGCCTTCCGTCCGCGCCGCTGGCGCGGCGCCCTGCTGCCCAACACCGCCTATGTCGTGATCGAGGTGCTGGAGGGGGACAAGCGGCCGGTGGCAGCCGTGGCCGACCACGACGAGGTTCGCGACGTCCGCCGCGTCGAGGTGCTCTCCGACAAGACCATCTCGATGCGAATGCTGTTCGACCCCGGCCACAGCCTGGAAGAGCGTATCCTGCGCGAGCAGTTCGGCTACTGAACAACCTGCCGCGCAACGCCCCCGGAGCCCCGGCCGCAACGCTTCGTTAACTCCCGGCGCGATATGGTTAACGAAGGTTGACCGCTTTGGCCCGGGCGTCATGTTTCGCATCGACTTCAACAAGCTGCGCTTCCTCGTCTGCGACGACAACCCGCACATGCGCCGCATCCTGCGGACGCTGCTGCATTCCTTCGGCGCGCGCGAGGTCTATGAAGCCGAGGACGGCGCCACGGCGCTCGAAATGTACAGCCACTACGTGCCCGACATCGTCATCACCGACTGGGCGATGCCGATCTTCGACGGGCTCGAGCTCGCGCAGATGATCCGGCAGCCCGAATCCAAGGGCAACCCTTACGCACCGATCATCATGCTGACCGGTCATTCCGAGAAGCGCCGCGTCACGGTCGCGCGCGATGCCGGCGTCACCGAATTCCTGGCCAAGCCGATCTCGGCCAAGGGCCTCTATCAGCGCATCCTCAACGTCGTCGCCAATCCCCGCCCCTTCATCAAGACCAAGACCTATTTCGGGCCGGACCGGCGCCGCAACACCAACTCCGCCTATATGGGCCCCGAGCGCCGCGTCGGCGAAAAGCACGAGGTGCTGCAGCAGCCCTCGCTGCTCGACAAGGCCCGCTCCTCCATCTAGCGCAACGTCCCAGGCGAGGCAGGTATCATGGCGAAGAACAGCGCTAAGGACATCGAGGTCAAGGCTTTCGCCACGCACCACGTCATCACGCAGCCCAACCCGCTGCGCAAGGTGCTGCGCCGGGTCGAAGAAAAAGACATGGACGATCCGGTCGGCCGCGCCGAGCAGGCGCTCGCGGGCCTCTCCGGCGAGTTCAAGGACTGGATGGCGATCGAAGCTCAGAGACTGTCCGCCGCCTGGACTGCGGTGCAGAA
Source organism: Bradyrhizobium genomosp. I (2014) (assembly GCF_000261685.1). GTDB lineage: Bacteria > Pseudomonadota > Alphaproteobacteria > Rhizobiales > Xanthobacteraceae > Bradyrhizobium. Next base: position 8,658 of record NZ_AJQE01000053.1, read on the forward strand.
GGATGGCTTCGCCAAGGAACTGCGCGACGAGCTGTTCCACGCCGCACACGACATCAAGGGCGATGCGGCGACATTCGGCTTTCCGTCGGCTGCGGGAATCGCCGAGAGCCTGTGCCGCGTCATCGAGCATGCGCCTGATCTGGAGAAAGTCTCGGCCGAGCTGTTCACGCATCACATCAACGCCATTCTCGCCATCGTGCACGAGAACACCAGGCTCGACAGCCTCAGCGTCTCCACCGAGCTCAGCCGCCGCCTGCGCAAGGTCGCCGACGACTATCTCGCCCACGTCAACCGCGACCGCCCCGAGCATCTCGAGGTGATCCTGGCGCCCAGCATCGTGCCGGTGGAGTAAAGACTCTCTCCTCTCGTCATTGCGAGCGCAGCGAAGCAATCCAGAATCCCTCCGCGGGGACAATCTGGATTGCTTCGCTGCGCTCGCAATGACGGAGTTTGTGTCTTCCGGCCTGCCCTATCGCGGGCTTTGAACTATGCCGCAATCAGATCATCATGGACCAGCTCGATCGCGTCATCCGCGACGAGCTCGTCGCAGAACAGCCGTGCCTCTTCGCGCGCGGACTCGGTGGCGAAGCGGCGCAGCAGGACCATCAGCGGCTCGGCGGCGGCCCGGTCGGTCTCGCAATGGGTGAGTACGCGCTCGACCATGCGCCGGCGCAACCGCACCGCGCCGTCGTCGCTATCGACGAAGCCTTGCTCGTGGCAGGCATCGAGCGCGACCTGGAACGCCGCGAACGTCGCCTCCGGAAGCCCGGCGCGACGGAGCAGCGCGTGCAGGCCGTTGCCGCCGCGGTCGTGCAGCAGCGCGGAGACGCGTGCCAGCGGCAGGTCGGCGAGTTCGGCGAGGGCCGCGTCGAACAAATCGAGATTGCCCGAGAGCAGTGCGCGCAGGATCAGCCCCGCGGTGAGCTGGCCGGTGACGCGCAAATGCCCGACCAGACCTTGCATGTCCTCGCCGCGCGAGCGCGCCGCGATGTTCATGGTGGAGCGGTCGCGTGCCTCGATCGTGATGCGGTCCGCGCGGTCGGCGCTGAGCCAGTTCCGCGCGACGACGAACTGCGCCAGGGTCTCGGAGAGCTTTGCCACCAGTGCGGCGCGCGTTGCGGACGGCAGATCCTCCAGCACCAGCATCGCCTCGCGGATCGCGGCGAGATGGCCGTGGCGCTCGACGATGCGATTCCATGAGAACGGGGCGAGCTCGGCGTGGGGATTCTCGATCAGCTCCAGTGCGGCAGCCGCGCAGCCGACTTCGGCGATCGCGGCGCAGACCGATACCGGCAACGCCATGCGCCGTGCGACGGCGCATTGAACCTCCTCGGTGCCGGTCGCGACGATGTCGACGAGATCGGCGTCGATCAGCAACGGGGAATGTTCGAGCACGGGCAGAGCGACCGTCGGCTGATCCGCCGACAGCGCCCGCACGATTGCGGCCGGCGCCTCGGCGCTGCGGGCAAAGGCTTCGGCCATCGCCTGCCGCACCAGGGGCGAGGGATCGTCGAGAAGCATCAGAAGCGCGCCTTCGGCGGCGATGCGGTCATCTGCGGAAAGGTCTGAGATCAGCCAGGCCCTGGCCAACGCCCGTGTTGCCTCGGCCCGCTCGCCGGCGGGCGCCGTCCTGATCCAATTGATGAACTGCCGAACAATCATCCTGCTTCCGGCTTACACAACAAACGAAAATGATGACGGCTCGTCACCCGCAACACAAAATAAACCACGACGCTTAACAAAGCGTTCACCATAACCGACTGGTTTTATTGATGATTTGTTAAGGGAACCAAGCCGCCGGCCGCGCGTGCCCCGGACGCAGCGCAGCACGTTAGTGATGCGCTGCTGAGCCGGGGCCCAGAATCTCAGAGGTGCTGCTCGTGGCCTGGGTCCCGGCGCTGCGACGCATCGCTTTCGCGATGCGCCTTGTCCGGGACACGGGAGCTCGATCAGCTCGAGAACGTGCCGCTGCGGTCGCTGAAGAGATCGAGCGGTTGCGGCGGGCGCACGTCGGGCGTGGCCGATGCGACCGAGGCGTTATTGCCCCACAATTTCTGCACCGTGGTCGAGACCGGCTGTGTGGCGTCGCCCGGCTGATAGATCGAGCGGAAGGCCGGCGCGACTGGCGTATTGTCAGCGACCGTTGTCGATGATGTCGCGCTGACCGGCGTCACGGCATTCGTGTTGGGAAAAGTCTGGAGATAAGCGGCGTTGTCGACCATCGGTGCAGTCGGCTGCACGCCATTGGCGCTCGCGACCTCGGTCGTCGACGGCGTGCCGCCATACATCGCCATCGCGCTGCGGGTCACTTTCGAACTGGCTGCACTGGCATAGCGTGCATCGAGCACCGAATAGACCTCGGAGACACTGCGGGCGCGGCCGTCTTTGGCGTAAAAGATCGAGCGATTCGCGGACGCCGCGTTGGGAAACAATCGCGCGCCGACCCCCTGCGGATTGTCCTCGGCATTGGCGATCAGCTTGGCCGCGCCGCCGACGCCCATGAAATGCGCCATGTAGAGCTCGCTGTCGGACGGCCTGCGGCCGAGCAGGCCGGTGAGCTTGAAGCTGTTCGATTGCGTCAGCGCCGCCGCCATGCTGGAGGCGGCTTCGGGGTCGTCGCGCAGCTTCATGATCGACCGCTTCATCACGGGATCATCGACGGTATAGGTGCCAGCCGAGGTTCTGGTGATGGCATCGGCATAGCTGCCGTAGCCGAGCTGGGTGCCGGCCTCCTTCACGGTGCCGAGCCAGGTCTGGTCGATGAATTGGAAGAGCCCGTGCGCGGACGAGGTGGTGGCTCCCGCCGCCGGATCGAAATCCGATTCCATCTTGGCGGTGGTCAGCAAGTACTGGAAGCTGACGCCTGTGACGTTCGAAGCCTGCTTGATCGCACCGGCGACGCGGGCTCGCGACGGATCGAGGCCGGCCGTCTGCGTGGCACTGAAATTGTCGATCGACATGATGAAGTGCCCGGCCCGCCCGGCGTTGAACGACGCCGGCAATTCGGCGCCCGTCATCTCACCGTGGGACAGGTATGGTTAATGGGGGGTTAATTCAGCGCTCGTGCTTCGCACGCCCCGGAATGGCGGCCGGCTACTTCTTGTAGACCGTGCTCGGATCGAACAGCCGCTCGGCATCCGTGAAGACGAGCTTCGCTCCCCGGCCCTCGGCCTCGACCTTGCGGTAAAAGCACGACCGTCGCCCGGTGTGGCAGGCCGCGCCGATCTGTTCGACGCGGATCCAGACCGCGTCCTGGTCGCAATCGGTACGCATCTCGACGACGCGTTGGGTCTGACCTGATGTCTCACCTTTTCGCCACAAGGCATTGCGCGAGCGGCTGAAGTACCAGGCCTCGCCGGTCGCGATGGTCTTGCGCAGCGCCTCATCGTTCATGTGCGCGACCATGAGCACGTCACCGGTGGCGACGTCGGTCGCGACGCAAGTCACGAGACCGCTCGCGTCGAACTTGGGCAGGAAGGCGAGACCTTCCTCGATCTCATGGGAGTGAGCGGACACGCGGCCCTCGCCGGAGCATGAGCAGGAAAAGTGTGAAGCGGTTTTCCGAAAAGACCATGCTCAAAAAATCAAGCCTTGCGAGGTCAGCGCGTCGTGCCTCGCACCAGGGACAGGAAACGGGCCTGTTCCGCGGGATTGTCGCGGAACATGCCGGTGAAGCGGCTGGTGAACGTGGAGGCGCCATGCTTGGCGACGCCGCGCACCGACATGCAGGTATGCTCGGCCTCGATCAGCACCGCAACGCCGCGAGGCTTGAGGACCTCGTCGATCGCCGCCGCGATCTGCGCCGTCAGGTGCTCCTGGGTCTGGAGCCGGCGGGCGAAGATATCGGTCAGGCGCGCGAGCTTGGACAGGCCGACGACGCGCTCCACCGGCGTGTAGGCGATGTGCGCCTTGCCGTAGAAGGGCATCATGTGATGCTCGCACTGCGAGGTGAATTCGATGTCGCGCACCAGGACGAAGTCGTCATAGCCGGCGGTCTCGCCGAAGGTGCGGTCGAGCACCTCGGCCGGGCACTGGTGGTAACCCTGATAGAGTTCGTCGAAAGCTTCGACGACGCGGCGCGGCGTGTCGAGCAGGCCCTCGCGTTCGGTGTTCTCGCCGATATAGGCGAGCAGCGTCTTCACCGCAGCTTCCGCCTCTGCGCGCGCGGGGCGCGGCTGGTCGGCGCGGACGGCGGCCGCGAGGAATTCGGCAGGATCAAGCTCGGCCGGGCGGCTCTCGGGCTGCCGGTCGGAGGGCTTGTTGGGACGGATGGATTTGATTGCAGCGTCCATATCGACTCCGTTCGACGGCCTCGCGGCCGGAGTGTCACCGGCAGACGGGGCGGCCAAGCCGCCGGACGCCTGAAGAGAACAGTTCTTGGCGAAAGTCCGCGCCGGAGCAACGGTTCCGGATCACCGCCGCCGCACCGCTGGACTGTTTTTCCGCCAGTTCCGCCCCTATATAGGACCGTGGCTGGCGCCCGCCAAGGCCGATCCGGCGCCGAAGTGTTGGACTCCTTCACATGCTGAACGACATTTATAACAAGCGGATCATCGAGCTGGCCGGGAATATTCCGCGCCTCGGGCGGCTGTCGGACCCCGATGCCTCCGCCACTGCCCACTCAAAGCTGTGCGGCTCGACCGTGAAGGTCGATCTCAAGATGAGCGGAGATACCGTCACCGACTTCGCGCATGACGTGAAGGCGTGCGCCTTGGGCCAAGCCTCTTCATCCATCATGGCAAGTCGGATCGTCGGCTCGACTGCGAGCGAACTCCGTGAGTTACGCGAAACTGTTCGCAAGATGCTGAAGGAGAATGGTGCGCCTCCTGAAGGCAAATGGGAGGAGATCAAATTCCTCGAGCCGGTCCGCGACTACAAGGCGCGCCATGCCTCGACGCTTTTGACCTTCGATGCCGTGGTTGATGCCATCGGCCAGATCGAGGCCAAGGCCAAGGCCGAGCCCAAGCAGCCGGCCGCGGCGCAGGGCTGAAACCCCTCTCCGTCATTCCGGGGCGATGCGCAGCATCGAACCCGGAATCCCGAGATTGCACCGCGAGATTCTCAGGTGCGCAATTGCGCACCATAGTTCGCGCTACGCGCCCCCCGGAATGACTGCCAGAATTTAAGAGCTTACTTCTGCGTCGCCGTAGCCGGCGTGGCCACGCTACCCGTCGGCACCAGAGCTTCCGCCGTCCTGGTCGATTTGGCAGGCTGCGCCTGCTCCGGTTCCGCACCGAACCTGGCCTGCGACTTCGGTGCGAGCTCCGCCATTGCCGGCGCTGAGATGTCCACATGCGGGAGCACATCAGCCACAAGGTCGGTCGTGACCAGATTGGTGAGCTTGAGTTCGCCGGCGTCGAGCTCGTGCAGGTCTTCCCAGGGTGGAACACTTAGCGCGAGGGACAGCAAATCGCCGGCGCCGCCCATGTCGAAAGTGTATTTGGCGAGACGGCCGATGTCGCGCTCCACGATCGTCAGATCCTGCGCGCTGTAGCTCGCTGCCTTGGCATCGTCGGCCCGGTCGCCCATCCAGATCTGATGGACGCGGACATGGGCGGCCTCCGGCACGTAGCGCTTCTTGCCGGCCAGCAGAAGGAACACGCACATGGATTCGCAATAGGCCTCCGGCGCGACCGCCGGGCGAGCCGACTGCCCGCCGCGCAGGCTTACGCCGACCGTGGTCAAAAGCCCGAGATTGCGGAAGCGGCGGCCGAGCGTGATTGCGTCATTGACGGAACCGCCGCTGGAATCGAGCACCACGGTGGCGCCGCCGAGCTGGCGTCCGCGCGAAAACTCTTCGAATTCCTTGGGCGTATCCGCCGTGATGATGCCGACTGCGCTGACCCAGCCGCGGCAGTTCGGCTCGCAGGCGACCCAGCTGAACTTCATCGGCAGCTTGCGCTCTTCCAGTGCAGCACCTGCCCGGGCCGACGACCCGCATGTCGCGACGGCGCCAGCCAGCGCGACTCCACAGACGGCGGTTCCCACCAGCAGCCAGCCGCGAAGATTGAGCAACGTCAGAAGTTTCAAACTGGTCCCTTCCCCAAGCCCCAAGCACTAGCCAAAGCCGATCCAGGCAAGCCCCGTTTCGCGTCCGATCAGTCTACACATGGACGTCACAAAAATGGTATCCGGGCGAATACAGTTCGTCCATAGGTACTTGCTGCACTGCTCCCAAAAAGCACGCAAAATATGGCCCGAAAACAACAACTTACGGTTCCCTGCCCCGGAACCGTGCAACACCGCGCTCAAGGTCGCGACAAAGCGCACATGAAGCATTCAGCCTGCGGGCATTGTTCCAGTTCAATCGAGGGTGTGCTCCGGCTGCCGCGCAGTTTCGGCCGCGCGCTGATCTGGCTCTATCGCCATACGCTGTCGCCCTTGGTCGGTTACAACTGCCGGCATTTGCCGACCTGCTCCGTCTATGGCGACGAGGCGATCGAACGGTTCGGGCTCTGGGCCGGCGGCTGGATGACGCTCGCGCGCCTGCTCCGCTGCAACCCCTTCGGCACGTCCGGCATCGACAACGTGCCCCTCACCGCGCCGCAAGGTGCACGCTGGTATCTGCCCTGGCGCTACGGCCGCTGGCGCGGCGTCAATGCATCCTGACGTTTGCTGCGGTGCTTCGAACATCGCTGCCCTGACCGGAACCGGCACTTTCCGCTCGCGTTGTTTTGATGCTCCCACGGGAGGAAACAACAATGCGCTGGAAAATCAGCCCTCGCTTTCACTTCAGGCCTGGTCCGAATTTCGGTCACAGGGAACACGATCCCAGAACCATCGACCTGCTCGCCATCATCGCGCTGCTCGCACTTGTCCTCGGCTCAGGCTGGTATCTGGCGCGCAGCTTTGCGACACAGCCAAGCACGACGACCTTCATCGTGCCGAGCCAGAGCGTCCATTGGTAGTTCAGAGGTCCAGCACCAGCCGCTCGGCGTCCGAGCCCGCCACGCAAACCATGAGATAGCGCTCGCGTTCATAGGGCGACAGGACGCGGTCGCGGTGAACTGGCTTGCCTTCGATCCATCCGACCTTGCAGGCGCCGCAGATGCCGCCGCAGCAGGAGGTCGCGATCTCGATGCCTCCCTCCTGCAAAGCGGCCAGCATGGTCTGGCCGGCGCGCACTTCGATCTCGGCGCCCGAGCGCGCCAGTGACAGTGTGAAGGGTTTGGCGTCGGGATCGATGACCGGCGCAGGTGCGACGAACCGCTCGACATGGACGCTCGCCGCAGGCCACGCTGCAGTCACCCGCTCGAAATCGTCGATCATGCTTTCCGGACCGCAGCAGGCGACCATCGTCTCCGATCCGCCCTCTCCGACGAGCGCTGCGAGATCGGGACGCCCGTTCCGGGACGTCCGGTGCACGATGATGCGCCCCCTTTCGACCAGCGAGACGAGATGGGCGGCGAGCGGCACCTCCTCACGCACGATCAGATGCAGCGTGAAGTCGGCCTGCTTGGTTCGTTCGAGATGCCGCGCCATGGACAAGAACGGCGTCACGCCGATGCCGCCAGCCAGGAACACGTAGCGCGCGATTCGAGCCTGGGGCTCAAGTCCGCCGCGTGGCAACGACACGCCGATGACATCGCCGATGCCGATTTCGTCGTGCAGCGCCCGCGAACCGCCGCGTCCATCAGCTTCGCGCTTGACCGCGATGACATAGCGCGCGTTATCCGCGGGCTCGTTGCACAGCGAATAGGTGCGGACCAGTCCGTTCGGCACATGCAGATCGATATGCGCGCCGGGTTTGAACGACGGCAGTTCCCACCGGTCGGGATCGGCCAGCGTGAACAGTTTGATGCCTGCCCCCGCCTCCTCGATGCCGGCAACGACCGTCTTGACCGTCGTGATCGGGCGCGCGCTCATGCCGCATTCCGCACGGTATCACCGACCCTGACGATGCCGCCTTGCAGGATCTTGCAGTTGAGGCCGGAGCGATTGATCAGGGGATCGAAGATTGCCTTGCCGGTGATCTCCTCGATGTGCCGGCACGGCACCGACAGCCGCGTCGCTTCCAGCAGGGTCTCGCCCAGCCAGAAGCGGCGGCCGACGAGATGATTCAGTGGCACGCCTTCCACCGTGACGTTACGCCGATGCTCTTCCGGGCCGAGATCGATCCCGGCGTCGCGCTTCAGCGCAACCAGCGTCTCGAGTTCGAACAGGGTGACCTGCCGGCCCTCTTCCGGCTTGTGCGAGTAAAACCCCTCTTCCTTGCCGATCATGTAGCGGTCGCCCTCGATTCCTTTCCCGGCGACGAGGGTAATGGTCTCGGCTGCGCGCATCGGCAGGAACGCGCGTGGGACGAGATGGAGGAAGCGCACGACGCCGGTCCACCCGAGCTGTGCTGCGCCCTGCGTCGCACCGGCGCTGATCGTATCAAGCATGACAAATCCTTGTGAGAAGTCGTGGCGCCGCCGGCAGCGGCGCCGCGGGATCAGGTCAGTTCCTTGTTCGCCATCTCCGGCGCGAACGTGGTCGCGATCGCGGTGATGGCGGCGCAGGCGACGAGCAGCAGCGAGACCGGCCAGGTTGCGCCGCCGCTCCAGGCCATCAGAGAGGCTGGGAACAA
>NZ_AJQE01000054.1 GCF_000261685.1 Bradyrhizobium genomosp. I (2014)
CCCGCCGCTCAGGGCCGCACCGACCTGGAACCCGAGCGAAGCACCGCTGTAACGCAGCCGCGCAGTGAACAGCTCGGAGTACCAGGGCGCGCCGATGCCGAACATGACCATTTGACCGAAGGTGATCGCGACCACGATGGTGCAGACGACGATGGCCGGATCGCGGGTGTCGAGCAGCCAGAACAACGGGAAGGCAAACAGCGCCGAGAACAGGCAGCTCGCATGGAACATCGTCTTGCGGCCGACCAGGTCGGACAGCCAGCCGAACAGCGGGATAGCGAGCAGCGCGACCAGCGATGCGGCGAACGCCCCATTCAGCACCACCGCGCGCGGCAGGCCGAGATTGGCGGTGGCATAGGACATCACGAACACACCACCGATGCTGGCATAGGCGATCTCGGAGATCTTCAGACCGACCGCGGTGAAGAACGGCCGGCGGTGATGCCTGAAGATCTCGAGCAGTGGCAGGCTTGCGACTTCCTTCCTGGCCTGGACCTGACGGAAGGCGGCGGTCTCCTCCATGTTGAGGCGGATGTAGAGCCCGACGCCGACCAGGAAGATCGAGACCAGGAAGGGGATGCGCCAGCCGTAAGCCATGAACTCGCTCTCCGGCAGGCTCGCCACCAGCGCGAACATGCCGATCGCGGCGAGATTGCCAATGGGATTGCCGACCTGCACCATGCTGCCGAGCAGGCCGCGGCGGCGCGTCGGGCAATTCTCGACCACCATCAGCACAGCGCCGCCCCATTCGCCGCCGAGGCCGATACCCTGGAGAAAGCGCAATCCGATCAGCAGCAGCGGCGCGGCAATGCCAATCTGCTGGTAGGTCGGAAGCAGGCCGATCAGGAAGGTGCCGATGCCCATCACCATGATCGTGATCGCGAGCATCGCCTTGCGGCCGACCCGGTCGCCGTAATGGCCAAAGATCGCAGCTCCGAGCGGCCGCGCCAGAAATCCGATGGCGTAAGTGCCGAAGGCCGCAATGGTAGCGAGCGCGGGGTTGCCGGCGGCGAAGAAGACCTTGTTGAACACCAGCGCGGTCGCCGTGCCATAGATGAGGAAGTCGTACCATTCGACCGCGGTGCCGATCACGCTCGACCACACGATCCGTCGCAAGCTCGCCGCCTCGTCCGGCGCTACGTTCAGGGTTACGTCGTCTGCTACGGTCATCGATCTCTCCAAAAGGTACCGGCGCCTGGGAAAAGCAGTTGGTTCGGTCGCTGCGCCCATCGGCAGCCGCGACGGTAAAAATCGATCATGTTTACTGTAGGAAATCAACGCCACGGAACGCGGCAAATGCCGACGATCGCGGCACGACGGACATTTTGCACTTAAATTCAGCGTTTTTTTGCGTTATACCAATTCAACTGCTCATATTATCCGCGCCATTGCTCGAAATTTCTGCTCATAAGTTTTCCAATGGAATACGTTTGCGGGCGACCGGCGCGGGCCTTGCCGGCCGCCGGGCTGGCAGTCTGGCGCCATCCGTTGCAAAACAGCTTCAGCAGTACGGGAGACTCATGCGTGCTTGACGTCAGCAAAGCGACAGCGGTCGGGGCCAACATCCGCCAGGCGCGGATCGCCAGGGGCCTGACGCTGGACCAGCTTGCGAAGCAAAGCGACCTCACCCGCGGCTACATCTCGCTGGTCGAGCGCAACCTCAAGATTCCCTCCCTCGCAGCCCTGCTGCGGATGGCCGCCGCGCTCGAGGTCAATGTCGCCAACTTCTTCGACCCGAACGCCGAGCCGGCGCCGCGCTACACGCTGTTCCGCCGCCAGGACGGCAATGTGCCGCTGTTCCAGGACACGTTTGGCGTGGTCCCGCTGGCGACCGGTCGCACCCGCAAGATGATGGAGCCTTTTCTGCTGAGCCCGCCGCACAAGGCGGCCACGCGCGCCTCGCATGCGGGCGAGGAGCTGCTGTTCGTCATCAACGGCAGGATCGCAATCAAGCTCGATGGCGAAGAGCTCGTCCTCGGAAGGGGGGATTGCCTGTATTTTTCAGGCGAGACGCCACACGAGGTCAGGAGCCTCGGCCGGCAGAAGGCCGAAGTGCTGGTCGTCGTGGCCCAGACTTCCTGACGCCCGGCGTCGGCAAATAGCCTACCGGAACCAGAAGAAGCGTCCCTGTGACGGTGGGATCGACTCCGGCGGCCGCAGCCGCTTCGGGCGTGGCGGCCTTGGCGCCGGCTCCGCAGCCGAAGTGGTCTCCGCAGCGGGGGCGGTCTCGCTGCCCGGCACCTTCACCGACAGCAGCAAGTTCGATTCGTGCATCCGCCAGCGATAGCCGACGCCGAAATCGATCGGCTGGGCGCGCGTGAACAATTCGGCGTAGCGCTGCTGGTAGCGGCCGGGGAATTCGTCGATCGGCCCGAGATAGCGGCCGAATGGGAAGAACCGCCATTGCCGGGCACTGTAGTTTGCGAGCGGAATGCCGGAATCGTCCTGGATGATGGTGGCACTGTTGGCAAGCAGCCAGTCGCGCACGACGGAGAAATTGCCGGAGTGCAACAGGTAGGAGGCACTCTTGAGCAGGCTGTTGCCGGGTCCGAGCGTCTCGCAGAACTTCAGGAAGCCTGCGGCGCGCGCGCCGGAATTGGATAGATCGGTCGAGAAATAATACAGCGTGCGCGCTTCCCCATCGCTGCCCGCAAAGGTGATGCGGACGCCGCGCGTTGCGTTTCGTCCCGGATTGTCGCCAGCCGCGTGCATCCCGCCCCTGTCGTCGAGCGCGACCGTCTCGACATTGCGGATGGTCTTGCCGGAGCGCGCGAGGAAGACATAGAGGATCGGCAAGGTGCCGTTGACCTGGTTGGTATGCAGGTCGACCTTCATCTGCTTGGTGATGAAGAAGGAGAAGCTCAGGATCGAGCCGAGCGAGCGCTCGACATTGTAGAGCGCGGCGCTCACCGAGCCGCGCGGGAGCCGTGTCAGGTCCGGCACCGCGCCGACCGGCTCGAGCGCGCCGAGCACGTAGGTGCTGGCCTTGGGATAGAAGGCGTTGGCGTAGAGGAAATCCGGGCCGCTGAACATGTAGAACATGGTCGGCCGCGGCGCGGCCAGATTGACGTCGACCCAGCTGCGGATCTTCGAGAGCTGGCGCTGCTCGAGCTGAGCGAAAGCACCGTCGAAGAATTTTGCGTGACGCTGCCAGCCCGGGTCCTTGGTGAGCGGCACCAGCGGCGAGTCCGCCGAAGGCTGCATGCCCGCAAGAAAGCGCGCAGTATCGTCGAAAGTGACCTCGGCGGCGTGCACGCACGAGACGGCCGCGGCCAGGAGGGCGAGAGCGACGGCCGCAATTCTCAGGGGTCGGAGCATGTCTATTCGCGATGCGGTGAATCGGCAGCGGCGGCCGGCCGCCTGCGGAAGACGGCATAGATCAACAAGCCCGAGAGCATGACGAGCATCCCCGACAGCGACTGCACCGGCCGCTCGGTCAAGAGGTAATACATCATGAACCCTGTCACGAGCAGGAAAACGAGCGGCGTGAACGGGTATCCCCAGGCGCGATAGGGCCGCGGCAGGTCGGGATCGGTGATGCGCAGCTTGATGACGCCGGCTACCGTGAAGAACGAGCAGAACAACAGCGCGAACTGGATGAAGTCGAGCACCGCCTCGAAGCTGCGCGTGAACAACAGCAGGTTGGCGATGGCGAGCTGGAGCAGGACGGCATAGGCCGGCGCGCCGCTCACCGAGCGCTTCGAAAACACGCGCAGGGCCGCAATGTCCTCGCCCATCGTCATCATCACGCGCGGCCCGATCCACATCATCGCACTGATCGAGGAGATCAGGCCGACGCAAATCATGGCGCCGACGATCCGGCCGCCGAGGTCGCCGAAGATGGCGCTGCCGGCGACGCTGGCGACGTCGAGCTGGCCGGCAAGCGCACTCACCGGCGTGGAATAGAGAAAGACCGCGTTGAGGGCGACGTACAGCACGAGCACGATCAGCGTGCCCGCGAGCAGCGCACGCGGCAGGCTCTGCTGCGGCGTGCTCATCTCGCCGATAATGTAGGTCGCGGCATTCCAGCCCGAGAACGAATACATCACGAAGACGAGGCCGATCGCGAACGGCGCGCTGACGATGTGGGCGAGATCGCCCGGCTGCGGCGTGAAGGCGATCGGCTGCGGCACGCCGATGACGAAGCCGGCGACCAGGAAGGCGACGATCAGCACGACCTTCAGGATGGTCGAGATCAGCTGGAAGGTCGAGGAGTGCCGGACGCCGGTCAGTTGCACGAGCGAGACCAGCCATACCACGCCGATGGCAAGCGGGATCGGCGGCAGATCGGGCACGACCGATTTGGCGTATTCGCCGAACGCCATCGCGGCGAGCGCGACCGGTGCCGCGAAGCCGACCGTGGCGGACACCCAGCCGGCGAGAAAGCCGAAGGCCGGATGATAGGCGCGGCCAAGGAAATTGTACTCGCCGCTCGAGCGCGGAAACATCGCGCCCAATTCGCTGTACGCGAACACCCCGCACAGCGCGACGATGCCGCCGACCGTCCAGAGCAGCAGGATCGAGAAGCCCGACGGGATGTCCTTGACCTGGAAGCCGAGGCTGGTGAAGACGCCGACCCCGATCATGTCGGCCACGACGATGGCGGTTGCGACCGGAACGGAGACCCCGGCCCCGCTCCCGGTCAGCCGGCCAGTCCAGGCTGCGGTTCCCGCATCTGATGCCGTCATCGGGGTCCTTAACCTCAGGCGTCTCGCCTCGTGGGCCCATCGTGCAGTTTGGCCCAGTCAATTCAAGCAGGGTTAACAAGGGTTAAATGAGGCAACGAAAGCGGGGTAACGAAACACCGTCCGGGCACCCTTTTGAAGAATGACGCTGGATCTGCCCGGAATTACCGCTGCCCTTCCCCACAATCAGGACACGATTGCATGGTCCTTTTTGAGCGTTCCGGATGTGGGGAAGTTTCTCCGGACGCTTAACGTCGCCTAAACGCCAGTCGGCTCAATTGTCTTAAAGATGTGCCGACGGACTTGATGTCGTGGCTTGGGGTCATGGGTGGATGTTCGGGGCCGTTCCGAGACTGAGAGCTGACACCCGTGCCGACCGGACGCCGTCCGGTCGGCACGGTCGCGCGCTCCGGCTCGGCTTGATCTCAGCCCTGGTGCCGTTGTCGCTGACGCTGGCTCAATGCGGCAGGGCACCCGATCCGGCGACGCTCGCGGCGAACTCTCAGGCCAACGTGCAGGTCGTCGCCAAGACCAATGCGCGGGTGGCAAGCGGCGACACGTTCGAGGATCGCTTCCCTGCCCCGCAATTCAGGGAGCGCTTCCCTTCGGCGAGCGAGAGCTTCCTGCAACGGCAGATGTCGGACTTCTCGCCCAAGCGCGCCATGCAGCAGCCGCCTCAGCCGGAGCAAGCGCCCTACAAGGTGGCCTCGCTCGAGCCGCAAGTCCCCTACAAGCGGCCGCCCCGTGAGGATCTGACGACGCTCGTCAGCATGAAGTCGTCGGCCTTTCCCTATTTCGGCAACAACCCCGCCTCCGACGCCCCCTTCCTCAACATCTCCAAGGGCGACCGCCGCGGCCACCGCAGCTATTCGGGGCGCGTCTACTGGCAGGACGAGACCTACAGCGACAGCCGCGTGCTGGTGCACGTGCCCGAGCATTTCGACGTGCGCAAGCCGGGCGTGATCGTGGTGTTCTTCCACGGCAATGGCGCGACGCTCGAACGCGACGTACGCGACCGCCAGCTGGTGCCCCGGCAGATCACCGATTCCGGCGCCAATGCCGTGCTCCTTGCACCGCAAATGGCGGTCGATGCCGCCGATTCCAGCGCCGGCAAGTTCTGGCAACCGGGCGGCTTCAAGCGCTTCATGGCGGAAGCGGCCGACCATCTCGCCCGCATCACCGGCGATCCCAACAGTGCGCGCGCTTTCGCCAACATGCCGATCGTGATCGTCGGCTACAGTGGCGGCTTCCTGCCGACGGCCTGGAGCCTGGAGGTCGGCGGCATCAGCGACCGCGTCCGAGGCGTGGTGCTGCTCGACGCCGTCTACGGCGAAATGGACAAGTTCGCCTCGTGGATCGAGAGCCACCGTTCCGGCTTCTTCGTCAGCTCCTACACCCGCTACACGGCGCGGCGCGACCGCGAGCTGATGGGCATGCTGCGGGAGAAGGGCATCGGCGTCTCCGAGGACATCGACGGGCCGCTCCGTCCCGGCAGTGTGGTGTTCGTGGAGACCGGCGATGGGATCACCCATCGCGACTACGTGACACGCGCCTGGACGCGGGATCCGCTCAAGGACGTGCTGGTGAAGATGTCGGCAACGCCGTCGCTCGCCCTCACGCGCGTCGCCTCCACCAATCCATCCGGGTCGAGCCGTTAGGCCGATATTACTCACCTCGATCGGCGACTGAGCCTGGCGGGTATCAGTTCTTGGGGAGCTTCGGAATGCTCTCGGCAAAGCCGTTGAAGCAGGCCAGCCGCTCGTCCTCTTCCTTGAAGAACCGGCAATCGGCGTAGCCCTTGGCCTTCGCCGGCTTCGGCTTCGGCGCTGGCGGGATCACGGCGTCGTAGCAGTTGAGGCGATCCTTGGTGCCGTCGTCGATCTCGAGGCAGGCCTGGAGCCGGACGGCGATCGACTGCGGCTTGCCCTTCGCCGCCGCGGCGGGCTTGGCCGCAGCCTCTTTCGCCCCCTTGGGCCTGACCTGGACCAGCGGCTTGTCCCCGACCATCGGTGGCTTCTCGGTTTGCGCAAATGCGGAGGCTGAATAGAGCACCGCGGCAACCGCCAGAATCATCCTCATCTCAGTCAACTCTCTTTGGTCCCCATGACCGGCCTTCTAGCGCCCTCGCGCGCGGTTTGCCAAGCACCTTGCGCACACCAGCGCGGGAGTCAGGCCGTAGCGGCGATCGGACGGGGCCGGGTCAGGACCACCAGGATCAGCGCCAGCACGACGAAACCGACCGCGACGAAGCCGAGGGTGCGCAGGAGCTCGCGGGCAAACAGCAGCCCGCCGACGGCGGAGCCGACCGCCTGTCCGATATAGAGGACGGACGTATTGAGTGCGACGGTCGCCGATGCCAGCGGCGGCGCAGCC
>NZ_AJQE01000055.1 GCF_000261685.1 Bradyrhizobium genomosp. I (2014)
TGCTGCATCGAATTGGTCGAGGCGAAGCCAAGGCCCCAGGTCGCGACCGCGCCCGCCATCAGGACGAGCGAGCCGGCGCCGAGCGCCCAGCCGGCAATCCCGGCAAGCAGCAGGCAGGTGAACAGCAGCGAGGTGCGATAGGGCCCCGAGGCGTCGACGATGCGGGTCGCGATGACGACACCAAGGAAGCCGCAGACGCCGTAGAGCGCGAACACCATGCCGATCGCATCGGGACCGGCGCCGGTGAGCTTGTTGAGCAGCGGACCCATGTAGGTGAACACGACGAACTGCCCCGACATTTGCAGCATCGTGATCGCAAGCAGCAGCAGGATCGTCCTGCTCCGGCCGACTGCCGCCCATGTCTTCAGATCCACCGGCGCGCCCTTCAGGCCCGCCGGCAGACGCAGCAGCAACAGCAGAAAACTGACGCAGCCGAGCGCACCGATCCCGCCATAGGCCGCGCGCCAGCCA
>NZ_AJQE01000056.1 GCF_000261685.1 Bradyrhizobium genomosp. I (2014)
AAGGTGATCAGCGGCAGGCCGACGGCGGCTGCCAACGACCATCCGAGGAAAATGTACGCAATGGTGCTGCCGCGCCGCTCCGCGGGCACGATCAGCGCCGCCGTGCCGGCGGCCTGCGGCGTATAGAGCGCGCCGACCGCGAGCATCACGAGGCGAATGACAAGGAGGCCGGTGTAGTCGGGCGCGAAGGCCGAGGCGAGATTGCCGGCGGCGAGCACCGCCAGCGCTGTCGCAAGCAGCGTCCGCCGTTCGATGCGGCTGGGGGGC
>NZ_AJQE01000057.1 GCF_000261685.1 Bradyrhizobium genomosp. I (2014)
AGCCGATGCACAGTGTGACGGCGCCGAAAGTGATCAGGAGGCCGGCCGCATGAATGCTGACGTCGAGCCCCGTCGCCAATTCCGGCAGCATGCCCGCCGGCGCCAGCACCGAGCAGCCGGTGACGAGATTGCCGAGCATCAGGGCAGTCGGCGCGAAACGGCCGGCGGCGGACGGATTTTCCATGCAACTGCATCTAGAGCAGGCCTGCGGCAAGTTAAAGGGCACGAGGCCAAATAGTTCGAGCTCCGCCCCGGCTTTTGCGCGCCACTTTCTTGGATTTGCCGGATTGCGCAGGCCGAATCGCCTGATATATCGCTCGTTCCCGCTTACCTGCGCTCGTTCGCAGGAGTGAGCCTCAGGAGAAAAGCAATGACCGACCAGCCCAAATCCGAGTCCGGCTTCCAGTACAGCCTCTCCAATCTCAAGCCCGTGACCCCCGCTCCCAAAGTCACCCTCACCTTTCCCGACGGCGCCCAGCGCCAGTTCGACAAGGGCATCACCGGCCTCGATATCGCCAAGGGCATCTCGCCGTCGCTGGCCAAGCGCACGGTTGCGATGGCGCTCGACGGCGCGCTCGCCGATCTCAACGATCCGATCGAGGCCGACGCCAGTATCGAACTCGTCAATCGCGACGATCCGCGCGCGCTCGAATTGATCCGCCACGATTGCGCGCACGTGCTGGCGGAGGCCGTGCAGACGCTGTGGACGGGCACCCAGGTCACCATCGGTCCCGTGATCGAGAACGGCTTCTACTACGACTTCTTCCGCAACGAGCCGTTCACCCCGGAAGATTTTGCCGCGATCGAGAAGAAGATGCGCGAGATCATCGCGCGCGACAAACCCTTCACGAAGGAGGTTTGGGATCGCGAAAAGACCAGGCAGGTGTTCCGCGACAAGGGCGAGGCGTTCAAGGTCGAGCTGGTCGACGCCATTCCCGGCAGCGAGCCGATCAAGATCTACTACCAGGGCGACTGGTTCGATCTGTGCCGCGGCCCGCACATGACCTCGACCGGCAAGGTCGGCAACGCCTTCAAGCTGATGAAGGTTGCCGGCGCCTATTGGCGCGGCGACAGCAACAACCCGATGCTGACCCGCATCTACGGCACGGCCTTCGCCAAGCAGGAGGATCTGGACGCCTACCTCAAGCAGATCGAGGAAGCCGAGAAGCGCGACCACCGCAAGCTCGGGCGCGAGCTCGACCTCTTCCATTTCCAGGAGGAAGGTCCGGGCGTCGTGTTCTGGCATCCGAAGGGCTGGACCATCTTCCAGCAGCTGATCGCCTATATGCGCCGCCGGCTGACCGGCGACTATAGCGAGGTCAACGCGCCGCAGATCCTCGACAAGGTGCTGTGGGAGACCTCGGGCCATTGGGGCTGGTACCGCGAGAACATGTTCGCGGCGCAGTCGGCCGGCGACGAGGCCGAGGACAAGCGCTGGTTCGCGCTGAAGCCGATGAACTGCCCCGGTCACGTGCAGATCTTCAAGCACGGCCTGAAGAGCTATCGCGACCTGCCGCTGCGCCTCGCCGAGTTCGGCGTTGTGCATCGCTACGAGCCGTCCGGAGCCATGCACGGCCTGATGCGCGTGCGCGGCTTCACCCAGGACGACGCGCACATCTTCTGCACCGAGGACCAACTCGCCGACGAGTGCCTGAAGATCAACGATCTCATCCTGTCGACCTATGCGGATTTCGGCTTCACCGGCGATCTCACGGTGAAGCTGTCGACCCGGCCGGAAAAACGTGTCGGCACCGATGCGATGTGGGATCACGCCGAGCGGGTGATGGCCACCGTTCTGCGCGAGATCCAGTCGCAGAACAATCACATCAAGACCGAGATCAATCCCGGCGAAGGCGCGTTCTACGGGCCGAAGTTCGAATACGTTCTGCGCGACGCCATCGGCCGCGACTGGCAGTGCGGCACCACGCAGGTGGACTTCAATTTGCCGGAGCGGTTCGGCGCATTCTACATCGACCATGACGGCGGCAAGAAGCCGCCGGTGATGGTGCACCGGGCGATCTGCGGCTCGATGGAGCGTTATATCGGCATCCTGATCGAGCACTATGCCGGCAACTTCCCACTCTGGCTCTCGCCGGTGCAGGCGGTGGTCACGACCATCACCTCGGAAGGCGACGAATACGCCAAGGTGGTGCTGGAGCAGGCGCGGCGCGCGGGACTTCGGGTCGAGATCGACCTGCGCAACGAGAAGATCAACTACAAGGTCCGCGAGCACTCGCTGGCCAAGATCCCGGCGCTGCTCGTGGTCGGCAAGAAGGAAGCCGAGACGCATTCGGTCTCGGTCCGCCGTCTCGGCAGCGACGGCCAGAAGGTGATGACGACGGCTGAGGCGATCGCCGCCCTCGTCGACGAGGCGACCCCGCCGGATGTCCGGCGGGCGCACGGCGGCGTCTGATCCCTGAAATCGATCTAAATTCGCTTCCGGTTGCGGGCGTGCATGCCTATCTCGGCATGGCACGCCCGCCGACCATTTGAAGAGGATATCGCAGTGCCCGACGCCATCGAACTCCTGAAGACCCGCCGCTCGGTCAAGCCGCGCGACATGACCGGGCCCGGCCCCTCGCCGGCCGAGCTCGAAACCATCCTCACCATCGGCGCGCGCGTGCCCGATCACGGCAAGCTCGCGCCCTGGCGCTTCATCGTCTTCGAGGGCGATGCCCGCCAGCGTGCCGGCGAGGTGATCGCGAGGGTCTTCGCGCGGAAGAATCCGGGCGCGCCGGCGGCCGACGTCGAGATCGAGCGCAAGCGCCTCACCGATGCGCCATTGGTGATCGGCATCGTCAGCTTCACCAGGCCGCATCCGAAGGTGCCGGCGTTCGAGCAGGAATTGTCGGCAGGCGCCAGCGCCATGAACATCGTCACGGCCGCCACCGCACTCGGCTACGGCGCCTGCTGGCTGACCGGCTGGTTCGCCTTCGATCGCGACGTGCTTGATGGGCTCGGCCTCAAGCCGGACGAAAAGCTCGCCGGCCTCGTCCATGTCGGTACGCCGACCAAACCGAGCGAGGACCGACCGCGACCGTGCCTTTCGGAAATCGTGACGCGCTTTTGATCGATGTCTTGTTGACGGCTCGAACGTTGCACGGCTTAGCTCCCGGCGAGGGAGGAAGCTCGGATGCGACGGCGTGAATTTCTTGTCGGGGCTGCGATGCTCGCCGGTGCGATGGCGCGAAGCCGTGCTGCCGATATTCCGGCCCCCTCGTCCGACGGGCTCGACCGCATCACGGCGTATTTCGACAACGAGGTGACGAGTGGCCGGTTGCCGGGCGCGGTGATCCTCGTCCAGCAACACGGCAAGCCGGTCTATCTGAAGACCTTCGGCGTGCGCGACACCAGGACCGGCCTCGCCATGACGCCGGACACGATCTTCGCCATCCACTCCATGACCAAGCCGATCACGTGCCTTGGCGCGATGATGCTGATCGACGATGGCAAGCTGGCGCTGACCGACCCGGTGTCGAAATACGTCCCGCTGTTCGCCGGGACCAAGGTGGGCCGCGAGGTGACCCTGCCCGGCGGCGTGGTCGAGCTGGACCTCGACCCACCGGACCGCCCCGTCAACATCGAGGATCTGCTGCGGCATACTTCGGGCATCAGTTACGATTACATCGGCAGCGAGTGGGTCGAGCACGCCTACAGGATGGCCAACATTTTCAAGGGTCACTTCAACAACAGGGAGTTCGCCGATCGCATCGCCGAACTGCCGCTGGCGCGGCAACCTGGAACACTGTGGCGCTACGGCCATTCCACCGACGTGCTCGGCGGCATCATCGAGATCGTCTCGGGCCAGACGCTGTATCAATTCCTGAAACAACGCATCTTCGACCCGCTCGGCATGAACAGCACCAAATTCGTGCTCGCGAGCGAGGACGAGCGTGAGCGGATGGCGCGGCCGCTGCCGAACGATTTCATCCTGCTTGCCGGCGAACGCGAGCGCCTCGACCATCCCGAATGGCAATCCGGCGGCGGCGGCCTGCTCTCGACCATCACCGACTATCAACGCTTCTCGCAGATGCTGCTCAACGGCGGCGAGTTCGCGGGCAGGCGCTACCTCAGCCCGGCCGCGTTCAAGGCCATGACGACCGATCACATCGGACCGGGCTCCGGCGTCGGACGCGACTATTTCTATTTCCCGGGCGACGGCTTCGGCTATGGCTATGGCCTTGCGGTGCGGACCGATCCCGGCAACGCGAAACCGCCGCCGCCGGGCTCGCTCGGCGAATTGAAATGGGACTCCGGCAGCGGCACCTATTTCGGCGTCGATCCCAAGCTCGACATGGTCTACCTCATGATGCAGCAGACCCAGAACGAGCGCGGCCGCATCACACCCGCGTTCAAGGCGCTGGTCTATGACTGCTACCCGCCCGCACTACGCCGCCCGTGAGGCGCGCTGACCGAAATCGGCAAGCAGCTTCGCGATCTCGGCCGCGGGCCGCGCGGCGCTGAACAGAAATCCCTGCACCTCGTTGCAGCCTTCGGCGCGCAGCCAGTCGAGCTGATCCTCGGTCTCGACGCCCTCCGCGGTCGTGGTGATGTTGAGGCTGCGGCCGAGCCCGGAGATCGCGCGCACGATGGCGCCGCAGTCGGGCCGCTGCGCCAGATCCTTGACGAAGGAGCGGTCGATCTTGATCTTGTCGAAGGGAAAGCTGCGGAGATAGCTCAGGCTGGAATAGCCGGTGCCGAAATCGTCCATGGAAATGCCGACACCGAGCTCGCGCAACTGATGCAGGATCGCGAGATTGGCATCGGTCTCGGCCAGGAAGATCGACTCGGTGATTTCCAGTTCGAGCCGCTTCGGCGACAGTCCGGACTGCGCCAAGGCCGAAATCACGACCTGAACCAGATTGCGGCTGCGGAATTGCGCCGGTGACAGATTGACCGCGACCTTGACGTCGGCAGGCCATTTGACGGCCTCGGCGCAGGCTTTGCGCAGCACCCACTCCCCTAACTGGGTGATGAGGCCGATGTCCTCGGCAACAGGGATGAACTCCGCCGGAGAGATCATGCCTTTGTCCGGGTGACGCCAGCGCAGCAGCGACTCGAAGCCGGAGATGCGGTCGGAGGCGATCGTCACCAGCGGCTGGTAGTGCAACTCGAACTCGCCATTGGCGAACGCGCGACGCAGATCGAGCTCCATGTCACGGCGCCTCTGCGCCTGGAGGTCCATCTCTCGCTCGAAGAAGTGGTGCACGCCACCGCCGTCGGACTTCGCCCGGTACAGCGCCATGTCGGCATTGCGCATCAACTCTTCAGGCGTCGTGCCGTCGCCCGGCGACAGCGCGATGCCGATGCTGGCGCCGATCACCATTTCCTGCCCATCGAGATCATACGGCGCCTTCACCATGTCGATCAGCAAGGACGCGCAGGCGCTGGCCTCGTTCGGCGAGACGTCGGCGGCCAAGATGACGGCGAACTCGTCGCCGCCGAGCCGCGCCACGAGATTGGCGCCGCGGACCGCGGTGGTCAGGCGCTCGGCGACCTGCTTCAATAAGCGGTCGCCCACCGGATGGCCAAAGGAATCGTTGATGTTCTTGAACAGGTCGAGATCGATGTAGAGCACGCCGACCCGTTTCCCCCCGGCCTGATCCAGCGCCTGCTTCAGGCGCTCCTGGAAGTGTTCGCGGTTCGGCAGGTCGGTGAGCCCGTCATGATGCGCCATGTGGGCGATGCGGGCCTCGGCCTTGCGCCGTTCGGTGATGTCGACTACTGCCACCAGGTAGCCGTCGCGATCGTCGAAGGCGACACGGCGGCCGAAGGTGAGCACCTCGATTTCGCTGCCGTCGGCGCGCAGATGCCGCCAGTTGCGCGAGGAGTGATAGGCGTCGCCAAGGCGCTCCAGCGCCTCGGCGTGGCTGTCCCACTCGTCCTCCGGCCAGATCTCGTGCAGCTTCATGCGCAGGAAGGTGGCGCGGCTGTAGCCGTAGTGCTGGACCGCGGCGTCGTTGACGCTGAGGAACGCCTTGGTCTGCGCGTCGAACACCCACATCGGCATCGGGTTATTGTCGAACAGCAGGCGGAACGAGGCATCGCGCCGCTTGAGCGCGGTGACATCGGAGATCGTCAGCGAAACCACGTCGGCGAAGGCGGTGGCGCTGAGCCTGAGGTAGCGTCCCTCGCTCTCGATCTCGAGCTGCTCGCCGCGGCCGCCCGAGACGGCCTTGAGCAGGAATTCCATCACCTCGGGCGAGGCCAGCAGCGTGCTGCCCTCGCCGATCCGCCGCCACAACAGGCTTCCGCTCGCAACCTTCAGCAGCCCGCCCGCGCTCTTGTTGTGATGCACGACCTGAAGATCGAACGGCTTGCCGTCGGCATCGCGCAGCGTTGCCAGGGAAACCACCGCGTCGTCGGTCGAGGAAAAGATTGCGTCGAGGAGATTGTATTGCGCGCCGCACTCGTTGACATAGGCGCCGACCAGCGTCGCACCCCAGCGCGAGGACGTCGGCAGCGCCAGCACGTCGTAGGTCCTGACCATGCCGTCGCGCACGCAATGCGCGCTCGCCTGGTGCGGCCGTCCGGTCGCAAGCGCGCTCGCCGCTGCTTCCGACAGCGCCGTGGCACAATCGGGCGACAGCTCGGCGACGGGAATGTCCCAGCGTTCCTCGCCGAGCCATTTCTGCACGTAACGCCCGCTGCGCGACAATTCCAGCGCACCGTCGTTCTTCAGCAGAGCGACGTGGTCGGCGAGCCGTCCGAGGCTGCCGAGCATCACGTCCTCATAGCGCGGCAGCCGCTCGCCCGGCTTCAACGCCGCACGCCACTTGCGCTGAAGCACCGGGATGTCGTCAAACATTTCGGTGGCCGGTTTTCCCGACACCCTCTTCGCGGCATTCATGGCAGTCCCCAACGCACTTCGCCGGCGCATCCAATGCAGGCGCGCTTAACGAGATGTAAAAAGCGCGCGGGCGCGGGTTCCATTCAGCGATTATGACAGTTTTAAGTCAGGTGTTGGTTAGTGGGCGTTAGAGACTATGACGATCGTGCAAAGGCGATGCTCGCGTGTCCCGGACGCGATGCAGCGCGCAAGCGGTGCGGCGCAGAGCCGTGACCAGCGTGCCGCACAGCTCGCTGAAGCATGGGCCCCGGCTCTGCAGCGCATCGCCGAGAGGCGCTGCGCTGCGTCCGGGGCGCGAGAGGGGAATTTGCACGCAACTGTTTCAACGTTCGTCATTGCGAGCGCAGCGAAGCAATCCAGAATCCCACCGCGGAGTGGACTCTGGATTGCTTCGCTGCGCTCGC
>NZ_AJQE01000058.1 GCF_000261685.1 Bradyrhizobium genomosp. I (2014)
GGCGTCGCTCTTTCAAATTCGTATCGTCATCGCAGACACACCTTCGCATCCTCGCGGCTTGTTTCGCCCGAGCTTTGCTTCCGTCGCCTCACCCTCACATGAAAGAGGGCGCAGGGAAGACCGGATGCCGGCCGGGCACCCGCGGTCCACTGTGCGAAAGGTGGCAACAAGAATCTGCACAGCGGCATACAGGTGTAGCCAAGCAATCGGCCTTCCCTGCGCAGTGGTTTTACGGCTTATGTCGTGCTCTCCCCGGGGAGCGATGCACTATTGCCCCCGTCGCCTCGCGGATCACTGATGCGCTCGCCCGGTCGGGCAACACACATCTCCGCAAGACTTGACGCACAGACCCCGGGCGTCAGGACCACACGATTTTGCCGTACGCACGTCACACCGGTCGTCCGCGCGAGGCCTTCGCTCACAGTCGCCTGCCCTGCGAAGCCCTTCGCGCCGATGTAACTAACGTCCACCGCCGTCCGGCCCGCGTGTCGTGACGATCGCGATACGCCCCTCTTCCTTGGGCCGGGTTGTCGCGACATATACGACAATTCCGAAATTCGGCAAAGTGGAATATTTTCGGCGAGACGTCTTGACCGATGGTTTGGGTGTTTCGCCCGTCGGGCAACGCAAGGTGTTGTGGCTGCGTCGGATGGGTTAGCGCAGCGCAACCCACTTCTCTAGTTTCCCTGGTGACAGAAGTGGTGGGTCACGCCTTTCGACTGCGCTGTGCGCAGCCGCAAGGCCAACCCACCCTACGAAGCTACGGGTGCGTGCCCGCCAACCGCTCGATCACCAGATCCAGCAGCGCGCGCAGGCGAGCCAGGCGCTTGAGGTCGCGGTGATAGCCGACGAAGGTATCGCGGCCGGGCGGCGACGTACCGACGTCAAGCGCGACGAGGCGGCGGTCGCGGTCGCCGAGCGGGCGTGGCAGCACCGCCAATCCGCCGCCGTTCGCGCAGAGCTCCGCCTGCGCCTGCCTGTTGTTGCTGCGCGAAGCCACCTCCGCGTTGGGCAGCGCGCGTTTCAGCCAGGCCGCATCGGGCATGTCGGCGAATTCGACGTTCATGGTCACGACGCGGACGCCACGCCCATCGCCGCCGCGGGGCGGCTTGCTGCCCTTCCTGCCATAGAGTGCATAGGGAATATGCAGCAGCTTCCTGGAAATAATCTCGGGCTCGCTGAACGGCTTGATGCGGAAGACGAGATCGGCTTCGCGGCGCGGCAGGCTGTAGAGGCGCGCATCGGTCAGGAGCTCGACGGTCACCCTCGGATGACGCTTGCCGAATGCGGCAATCACCGGCGACAGCATCACCGTCCCGAACCAGTCCGACGACGACAGGCGCAAAAGGCCGTCGAGCTGCGTCTCCGCACCGGAGGCGCGACGTTGAAGCGCGAGCGCCTCCTCCTCGATCCGCTCGGCGTGGCGCAGCACCGCGGTGCCCTCGTCCGTGAGGACGAAGCCGTCGGCGGTGCGCTGGAACAACGTCTGTCCCAACGCCTGTTCGAGCGCGCGAAGCCGCCGGCCCATGGTCGGCTGGGTCTGGCCGATCGTTCGCGCGGCAGCCCCAAGCGTTCCCTCGCGCGCGATCGCCAGGAAGATGCGCAGATCGCTCCAGTCCATCGAAGGCCCTCATGCAATAATGCACGACGATCGTACATTGTCGTTGCTTTCCATGCAAAAATTCATGGGCATATTGGAGGGCGACAACGGAGCAGAACGATCATGATCAAACAATCGGCAATGCGCGCGGCCGTGCTGGAGGCGCACAACGCGCCGCTGCGGCTCTCAACCATCTCCACGCCGGCAATCGGCCCGCGCGAGGTGCTGGTCCGGGTGCGCGCGAGCGGGGTCAATCCGCTCGACACCAAGATCCATGCCGGCGCGGCGCCGCATGCGCGGCATCCGCTGCCTGCGATTCCCGGGATCGATCTCGCCGGCGTGGTCGAGCAGGCCGGGCGCGAAGTGACGCGGTTCAAGCCGGGCGACGAAGTCTATGGCATGACCGGAGGCGTCGGCGGCGTGCAGGGATCGCTGGCCGAATTCGCCGCTGTCGATGCCGACCTGCTGGCGCCGAAGCCCACCAATCTCAGCATGCGGGAAGCGGCGGCCCTGCCCCTGATCTTCATCACGGCCTGGGAAGGCCTGGTCGACCGCGCGTCGCTAGGGGCCGGCCAGAAGCTGTTGATTCATGGCGGCGCCGGCGGCGTCGGCCACGTCGCGATCCAGATCGCGCGCGCCTTGGGAGCGAACGTGTTCGCAACCGGCTCGGCGACGCAGCGCGCCACGATCGAAGGTTTTGGCGCGAAGTTCATCGACCGCAACACCCCGGTCGAAACCTATGTTGCGCAGCATACCGGAGGCCGCGGCTTCGACGTCGTCTACGACACCGTCGGCGGCAAGGTGCTCGACGCCGCCTTCGAAGCGGTGCGCCGCTTCGGCCACGTGGTGAGTGCGCTCGGCTGGGGGACGCACGCGCTCGCGCCGCTGTCGTTCCGCGCCGCAACCTATTCCGGCGTGTTCACGCTGCTGCCGCTGCTGTCGGGCGAAGGGCGCGCGCATCATGGGGAGATCATGATGGAGGCGACGCGCCTCGTCGAGGCGGGCAAGTTGGTGCCGCTGCTCGATCCCAGGCGCTTTGCGCTGGAGAATGTGGGCGACGCCTATGCGCTGATCCGCGATCGCGCAGCGAAGGGCAAGCTGGTCGTCGATGTCTGAGCCGGTGTGCGCGCCGCTAGTCCTCGCTCGACGCGGCGGAGCGGTTGCGCAGATGGGCCTGGGACAACAGGAAGAACAACGCGCGCTCGCCTTGATATTTGGCAGACGGCCGGGTGCGCTCGAAGCCATCGGCAAATATCTTGCCGGACTGGTCGCACACTTGCCATCGCCAGCCAAACCGCTTGCGCCTGGTGAGGATCACTTCGAACATGCCGACGGGCTTGGTCCCCTGCTCCTTGCCGGTCTCGCAGACGCACAAGCCTGCTCCGGCCCCCATTAGACGGATGCCCGACATATAACGCAGTGCGGTGGAAAGAGAATAAAATTGATGATCGGAAATTGGTTTCATGCACCGGGTGCGATGAAGCCGCGAGCTGCGGGAATAAGCTCTCGTCAGCGGTGTTTCCTCGGGGTCAATTTGGCGCTGGCAGTCTTCCCAGCACGCAGGACAGACGCGGCGGTAACAGAGGATGCAGGTTCGTGCGCTTAATGAGAACGATCCTGCCGCCGGGGATCGCGTCAGCCGCCTGCTGCAGGCTCCGACGCCCGGGGTCTACCGCGCAACGACTTCGACTTCGCCGTCGACGCCGTTGACGACGTTGAAACCGCGCTCGTAGACCTTGCCCTCGTTCTTGGCGATGGCGCGATATTCGCCTTCGGAGAGCACGACGCGCGGGAACGCGCCGATCGATTCCTTGATGACGTCGCCGCCCGGGGTCAGCACCGACCAGGCGGTGTTGGCGAGCGCCTCTCCGCCCTTGTCGCTGACCAGCTTGAGCGTGATGACGGCGGCGCGGTGGGTAATGGTGACGTCGGTGAGCTTGCCGGCCTGGACACGAATGTCCGAGCGCACCACCGAGTTGGCGTCGCCATAGTTGGAGATGATGTAGTAGGTGCCTTCCGGTATCAGCACGACATCACCGGCGGCAACGTTCGGCACCAGCGCGGCGCGGTCGCCGGATTCGAACTGGCTGCCCTTGTAGATCGCGAACGAGATCTGGTTCTGCGGAATGCGGCTGGTGCCGACCCGACCCTCGATGCGCAGGCCGCCGGCCGGCAGCACGAAAGATTCGCGGTCGGTCTCGGCCTTCAGGCTCACGGCGCGCACCGCGCTGACGAGGCCGAAGGCCACGTGCACGACATAGTTGCCCGGCGGCAGCACGATGTTGGGCGTGGCGGTGCGGTCCTCGCGGATCAGCTTGAAGGTGCCGTTCTCGTCCGGACGGTCGGCGAACACGCGCCAGACCAGGCCGCTGGTGATCGGCGGTGTGTCCTTGCCGTATTTCGCCGTCAGCGACAGCACGCTCTGTCCGGGCGCGGCCGCACTCAGCGGGGCGGCCGGCGGCACGGTCGTGACCGCGGGCGGCGGCATGCTGGGCGTAGCGGGCTGCAGCAGCGTCGGCGGCAGGCTCGGGGGTCCCGCGCCCGGCCCGGAGGGCGGCGCCAGGCTGACGGCGCCGCCGGGGTCGGGCACCGATGCCGGCGGCACCGGCGGCGGACGATCGGAGAAAAGCTGCGCCTGGGCAGCATCTTGGCCCGAAGCTATGAGGCACGCGGCGAGGATCAGCGCCGGCAGCAGCCTGCCGCTGCGCCGCCATCCGATGATGCCGTCACCCCCGCGTGTCATGCCCCATGCTTTTCACCGAAAACGCGGCAAATTCAAGCCTCAGGAACCCCATCGAATACGGTCATTGGAACCCGGTTGACGCCTGCGTGATTAGCCCCGAAGCAACCGTCCATCGCCATACTCCTGCCCTGTGCCCTTCCCAAAGCGGCATAAACCATGCTTCGCCGCGGTTATGGCGGGCTGCACGAGCGGTGCCTAATCTGGTGATTGCGGGCTGGCCTCTGGGTAGGAGAGTTTCGGTGCTGGACAGATTGAAGGGTTGGGGTGCGAACGGCTCAAACGGCGAGAAAGTTGGCTTGGGCAGCATCCGCCGGCCGGTCATCGGCCTTGCCCTCGGCGGCGGCGCGGCGCGCGGATTCGCCCATATCGGCATCATCAAGACCCTGCTCGCGAACGGCATCGTGCCTGACGTCGTGGTCGGCACCTCGATCGGCGCCGTGGTCGGCGGCCTCTATGCGGCCGGCCATCTCGACACGCTGGAAGAATGGGGCCGCAGCCTGCAAGGCATGCGCAACATCCTCGGCTATCTCGACATCCGTCTCAACGGCTCCGGCCTGATCGGCGGCGAGAAGCTCGCAACCCGGCTCGAGGAGGCCTGCGGCCAAATTCAGATCGAGGACCTTCCGATCAAGTTCGCGGCCGTGGCGACCGAAGTCCGCACCGGCCACGAGATCTGGCTGACGCGCGGCCGCGTGGTCAACGCGATGCGCGCTTCCTATGCGCTGCCCGGCATCTTCGCACCGGTGCTGATCGGCGACCGCTGGCTGGTCGACGGCGCGCTGGTCAATCCGGTGCCGGTCTCGGCCGCCCGGGCGCTCGGTGCCGAAATCGTCATCGCTGCAAACCTTTCCAGCGACATCTTCACCCATTCCACGACGATCTATTCGCATGGCGCGATGCCGGAGACGATGGCGCCCGTGGCCGAGGAGACGACGGTCAAGCGGCGCTTTCCGCGGTTGTTCTCGCCGGAGAAGACCGTCAAGCGCGAGTTCTTCGGCGGCGGCGGCCGGCCCGGCATCTCCTCGGTGATGGTCGATGCCTTCAACATCATGCAGGACCGCATCACCCGCGCCCGCCTCGCCGGCGATCCGCCTGACATGCTGATCACGCCGCGGGTCGGCCAGATCGGCTGGTTCGACTTCCACCGCGCCGACGACCTCATCGCCTTCGGCACCCGCGCCGCCGAGCGCGCGCTGGACTCGATCCAGGAGGCCATCCATGTCCTGGCGCCGACGCCCGAGGGCACCGCGCCGAAAGCGCAGGAATGAGGCCAGCCGTGAGGCCGATCAGGCGGTCTTGATGTAGTCGCGCAGGGCTTCCTGCTCGGACTCGTATTCCTGGACCCGACGCTTGACGACGTCGCCGATCGAGATCAGGCCGACCACCTTGCCGTTGTCGATCACGGGCAGATGGCGGAACTTGCCCGACGTCATCATCTCCATGAGCTCGGCCACGGTGTCGGTCTCCTTGCAGGTCACGACCTTGCGGGTCATGACCTCCGAGACCGGCGCCTCCAGCACGCCGGCGCCGCGCTCGCCGAGCACGCGCACAATGTCGCGCTCCGACAGGATGCCCTCGAGGCGGCTCTGGTTCATCACCAGCACCGCGCCGATCTTCTTCTCACCGAGCAGTTCGATCGTGGCGGCCAGCTTGGCGTCGGGCTCGACGCTCACGATCTGGTGCCCCTTGGTGTTCAGAATGGAACGTACCGTCATTGTAGCCTCCCTGAATCGGAGCCGTCCGCCGTTGAGGCGATCCGAACTTGTTCTTCGAGTCTTCAACTAACAGTTTTGGCGCCGGTTTCACGTTCAGGCGCGTTACGAAGCATCGCCGCCAGCAGCTTGCGGCTTCGGAACATTCTTCCCGCGGATGATGGATGAATTCGGGCCGCGCCGCAAGCGCCGCTTCAAATACGGTTCGAAATGTCCTGTGATGACGCATCCGCAGCATCGCTTCGGACGCGTGGCACGGGATCGAACAGGGCGAACAGCAACAGG
Organism: Bradyrhizobium genomosp. I (2014); assembly: GCF_000261685.1. Classification (GTDB taxonomy): domain Bacteria; phylum Pseudomonadota; class Alphaproteobacteria; order Rhizobiales; family Xanthobacteraceae; genus Bradyrhizobium. The sequence continues at coordinate 6,341 of NZ_AJQE01000058.1, forward strand.
CCGGCAAAGAAGCCGCCGATATGCGCCTGCCAGGCGACGCTCGTGGTTTCGGAATCGACCCCGATCGCGCCGACGCCGAAGATGATGTTGACGCCAAACCAAACGCTGAGGAAGCCGACCACCCGCCCGTCGCGCAGCGCGCGCGACAGCGGCAGCGCCGGAACTTTTGCGGCGGTATCGGCGTCCGAACGGCTGAACGACAGGAAGCTGCCGCGGACGAAGGCGAAGCGGATCGCGGCTGCCATCGCGCCCGACACCGAGGCCGAGGCGCCGATCATCGGCGCCACCGCGTGCTCATGGGTGATGAGATGGGCGAGCGCACCGGCCGCCGCCGTCACGGCCATGAAGATGAAGAACCTGACCGTGCCGAAGCGCCGCGCCAGCGCGCTGCCGAAGGGCAGCAGCCACAGCACGTTGAAGCCGAGATGGGTCAGATTGGCGTGCAGCAGCGAATAGGTGACGAAGGTCCAGACTTTTGCGCCGGCACCACCGGGGATCTCCAGATTGAGCAGCGAGGAATCGTAGCGCTTCGGGATGAAGCCGAACACGTCGATGGTCCAGTTCTCGAGCTCCGGCGGCAGCAGCACCCGCAGATGGATCACCGCCAAAAGGAGGATATAGGCGGTCAGCGCCGCAGGCAGCGTCAGGATCGGCTCGCGCGGAGCCTCCTCGACGACGGCCGGCAGGTCCGGCTGAGGACCTTGCGGTGACGAATCTTGCGGGGAATCCAAGGCAGCTTCGCTTTCAGGCGCAATCGGAGCGACAGGCTTGGAGATAGTCGCCTTTACCGTCCCTGCGCAAGTGCACAAAAGGAAATCCTGCGGGATGTCGATTTTGGCCCGGGCAGGTGCTGGGCCCCGGCTCTGCAGCGCATCACTGAAGAAGTGCTGCGCTGCGTCCGGGGCACGAGAGACGTTGTGAAAAAGGGAAAAGGCAGGGCCCTGGAAAGCCCTGCCTGTCCGTGTCGGCCTTCCGGTGGCCGGAGAGACAAGGTGTATCCCCACCCCTCCCCGCGGCCCGTGACCAAGCTGTTTGACGCCCTGTGTACGGGCCCCGCCGAGAACCTGGAGAAAGCGGCGAGGCTTGCGACCGCGATCACCATAGCAGGCGCGCGGCCGGCACGAAGCGCATAGTTAATTTAACGTTAACGGCGCAAAGGCAGGCGCAAGAGGCCTGAAAACAGGCCCGCGGCATGGACGCTGCAACTCCCCTCCTGCACAACACCAGAAGGGATCGCGGGTGCACTGAAGCGGGACAGAATTGTCCCGTGAGGTCGCGCCCCGGAACGAGCGTTCAGCCATGAAACATCCGTCGAGCCGCGCGTTCTTCGCGTATTGGAACGAGAAGCGCGGCACTGCGCGGGCCCCCGACCGGGCCGACATCGACCCGGCCGCGGTCCGCGGCCTGCTCGGCGACATCTTCGTGCTGTCCTGCGAGCCGAACCTCGGCTTCCCGTTTCGCGTCGCCGGCACGCGCGTCTGCGCGCTCGCAGGAACGGATCTCAAGGACCAGAGCTTCGCGGCGCTGTTCACTGATGCGAGCCGCAGCGAGATCGATGAGATCACGACCATCGTCGCCGACGAGGCGCTCGGCGCGATCGCCGGCGTCACCGCGGCGCGCCAGGACGGCAGCAAGGCGCATCTCGAACTGCTGCTGCTCCCCTTCAACGCCCGTCCGCACACGCCGGTGAGCGTGACCGGCGTGCTGGCGCCGTTCGACCACGAATGCGGCACGCTTTCCGCCTTCGCCCTCACCTCCTGGCGCTATCTGCACCAGCCGGAGGCACTCCTGCCGCGCGCCATCCGCAAATTGCAGATCGCGCGCGGGCTGATGGTGTATGAGGGGCTGAGATAGTCTCGCCGCCCGACGCGCGGCATCGCGTGCAAGGAGAACCCGCCGCGCGACAAATCAACACGCATGCGGATGGCCGTTTTTGCCGGATCTGCGTCATTCCTGATGTCGTTGCCAACCGTTAGCTTCCGCTTCGCGTGAAGCAACGAGGATCGGGTGACATCATCATGATATGGCGCATTCTGGCGTTGAGTGGCGTCGGCTGCGTGGCACTGCTGGCGGTGATCGGCGGAACCTGGTTGTTCCTGCTGCCCGGCTCGCCGGCTCGGGGAACCGCGCCTGCGATATCCAGGGACGAGACCGAGGCGACCCTTGCGGCGCTGAAGCCGCCGAAGCGCAAACGTCCCCTGATCGCCATCGTCGGCATCAACGACATGAGCGAGACGACCGACTATCTGATGCCGTACGGCATCCTCGCGCGCGCTGACGTCGCCGACGTCCTCACATTGGCGACGCAGCCTGGTCCCGTCGCCCTTTATCCCGCGCTGAAAGTGCAGCCGCACGCGACCATCACGGAGTTCGATGCTGCGCATCCCGACGGCGCCGATTACGTCATCGTGCCCGCGATGAGCCGCGAAGACGATGCCCTGGCCCTGCAGTGGATCAGAACCCAGGCCAGCAAGGGCGCGATCGTGATCGGCGTCTGCGTCGGCGCCAAGGTCGTCGCCAACACCGGGCTGCTCGACGGCCGGCAGGCCACCACGCACTGGTATTCCGTGCGCGATCTGCAAAGGCATTCCGCGATCCGCTATGTCGCGGACCGCAGGCTGGTGGTCGACCGCGGCGTCGCGACGACGACCGGCATCACCGCATCCATGCCGATGGCCCTGACCCTGGTCGAGGCCATTGCCGGCCGCGCCAGGGCGGAGGCGGTCGCCCGCGACATCGGACTTGCGCACTGGGATGCGCGCCACCGCAGCGAGGCGTTCCGGTTCACACGCCCCTTCGCGGTGACGGCGATCACCAACACGCTCGCATTCTGGAACCGCGAGCAGCTCGGGATCGCGCTGACCTCAGGCATCGACGAGGTGTCGCTTGCGCTTGTCGCCGATGCGTGGTCGCGCACCTATCGCTCGCGCGCGCTCACCTTCGCGGCCACGGCAGAGGCGCAGACGA
>NZ_AJQE01000059.1 GCF_000261685.1 Bradyrhizobium genomosp. I (2014)
GCCGGCGCGAGCGCTCGACCAGACATTGCACGCCATCGATGCGCGCTACGGGCCGCGCACGGCCGACTTCGTCGCGATGCAGCTCGAATATCCGAGATAGCAACACGGTCGCGCGCGGGCCGTCGCCTGCGACAGCCGGCGCGCGCCGTATCCGCATACAGGGCCGTTACGGCATCGCCAGATGCCAGGCGCCGTTCAGGAAGCCGTCGCCGGTGATGTCACCGGGCTTCTGGTCCTTGGCGAAGGTGTAGAGCGGCTTGCCCTTGTAGGCCCATTGCTTGGAGCCGTCGTCGCGCGTGATGATGGTGTAGCCGTCGCCGGCGGCGTCGCTCGCCTCTGCCTTCAACACCGGCCAGTTCGTCGCACATGGACCGTTGCAGGCCGATTTGCCGTCCGCGTCCTTGTCGAAGGTGTAGAGCGTCATGCCCTTGGCATCGGTGAGCACGTTGCCCTTGTCGGTCTTGCCCGTCTTGGTCGGCGGTGCGGCGAAAGCGGCGGGAACGATCGCGAGCGACATTGCGAGCGTGAGGGCGAGGCGGATCGAGGACGTCATGATGTCTCCTGTGATGCAGTTGGCTTGCATGGGTAGGACGCCGGGCGCGGCCCGGTATTCCCGAGACGGCGGCAAGGATATTTTTTCCTGCGCGCATCGACGCAGCGGAATAAACTGGAACAACCGAGACGGAACGACGGAAAGACATGAGCAAGCCGCATTGGCGTCCCGCGCACGCATCCGACCTGCCCGCGATCGGCGCCATCGCGGCGCGGATTCATCCTGACCTTCCCGAAAGCCCGGAGGTGTTCGCCGAGAAGATGCGGCTCTATCCGGGCGGATGCCGTGTGCTTGTCGCCGGCGACGAGATCGCCGGCTATGGGCTTTCGCATCCCTGGAAGCAGCACCGGATTCCGCCGCTCGACGCTCTGCTCGCACGATTGCCTGATGATGCGGACTGCCTCTACGTCCACGACGTCGCCGTGCTGCCCGATTTTCGCGGCGGCGTTCTGCGCACCTATGTCGCAGCCATCGAGGAGCTGGCGCGCGCTTCACAGATCGCGACGCTCGCGCTGGTCTCGGTCTACGCCGCGCGACCGCTGTGGGAGCGTCTCGGGTTTCGGGCCGTCACGACGGATGCGGAGCTGCGTGCAAAGCTCGAATCATACGGCGAAGGCGCGACGTACATGCTGCGCGATCTTGCCGCGACGTAACGCCTCCCCCCGGCCGCCCTGGCTCACGCGGGCGTGAAGCCGCTCCCTCGAACCGGGTCGGATCAGCCTCCGTCGAAGCTGTGTGCGAGCCGTTCCGGTCTCGCCGAACCGAGGCTGGAGAATGTCCATGAAGCTCACCTTGTCGAAAATTACCTTGATTGCAGGCGTTGCAGCGAGCGCGCTCGCCGCAACCAGCGCCAATGCGGCGCAGTATCGGACCTATGGCTGCGACACCGCCTTCTTCGAAGGCTGTGGCACCCTGATCGAGACGCCGAACCTGGGCAGAAAACCCACCAGCGTCATCAATCGCGACACCTCGCCCACCTACATGAAGCAGACCGATCCCCGCTACAACTCGTCGATCCGTGATGCCGGCGGCGGTGGTGGTGGCGGAGGCGGTGGTGGCGGCGGCGGCCGCTGACCTCCCACCCGACGTTTCAGATGATGCCGCCGGCGCAATCCGGCGGCATCAATGCTGTCTGCGCCATACGGCAGAAGCTCAACCGCGACGCTTCTTCTTCGTCTTCTTTCCCGGCGCACCCTTCACGGGCCAGGGCGTGACCGACGGCGCCTCGGCGTGGCCCGGCCGATGCTTCTTTTTCTTTCCGAACGAGGGAGCATCCTCGAATTTCGGCGCGCGCTCGCCGTAAGCTTTGCCGCGTGGCTTGAATCCACTTGCCTGGTGCGGGCGATCGTCGCGCCGCTCACGATATTCGCCCCTCTCGCGCCGAGGCAACTGGGGCCGCTCTTCCGAAGGCTCCTGCCGCTGCGGCGCGTCCGCCATCGGCTCGATGCGGATGCTGTCCTCCTTGTCCGGCCGCTTGACCTTGGCGGCGAACGACTCCGCGACCCGCTCGGAAATCTCGAACTCGGTGGTGGTGTCCATGATCTTGATGGCGCCGATGTCGCGCTTGTCGATGCCGCCGCGGCGGCAGATCATCGGCAGCAGCCAGCGCGCCTCCGCATTCTTGCGCCGTCCGATCGCGGCGCGGAACCAGACGCTGCCGTCCGCCATGGCGTGCTTCGACGAAGCTTTTCCGGATTTCGATCGAGGTCTCGCCGCGCGATCGTCGCCGCCTTCTCCATCGGATCTGTCACGACCGCGCTCACCGCGCGGCGGCTTGGCGCCTCGCTCGCCGGGATCGATGATGTCCTCGGGTGACGGCAGCCGCGCGCGATAGAGCCGCGCCAGCGCCGCGGCGATATCCTCGGGCGAGCGCTCGGCCAGGAGCGCCTGCGCCAGCACCAGATCGTCGGCGGTGGTCTCCTCAGTGAAGAGCACGTCCTTCATGCGCTCATGATCGAGCTTGCGGATCTCGTCTGCCTGCGGCGCAGTGCCCCAGACCGCGTCGATCCCTGAAAGATTGAGCAGCAGCTCCGCGCGCCGCCGGCGGGCGGGCGGCACCAGCAGGACGCTCGTCCCTTTTCGTCCCGCGCGCCCGGTGCGGCCCGAGCGGTGCTGCATGACCTCGGCGTCGTTGGGCAGGTCGGCATGAATGACGAGGTCGAGGCTCGGCAGGTCGATGCCGCGGGCGGCGACGTCGGTCGCCACGCACACCCGCGCACGCCCGTCCCGCAGCGACTGCAGCGCCAGGGTGCGTTCGTTCTGCGTCAATTCGCCTGACAGCGCGACGACGGCAAAGCCGCGCTCCAGGAGCGCCGCCTGCAAATGCCTGACGGCGTCGCGCGTGCTGCAAAACACCAGCGCGCTCGGCGCCTCGTAGAAGCGCAGCACGTTGACGACGGCGTGCTCGACGTCGGCAGGCGCGATGCGGATAGCGCGGTACTCGATATCGGCATGGCCGCCCTCGTCGCCGGCGACCTCGATCCGGAAGGCGTCTTGCTGGTACTGTCTCGCCAGCGCGACGATGCCGCGCGGAAAGGTCGCCGAGAACAGCAGGGTGCGGCGCGTCTCCGGCGTGGTCTCGAGGATGAACTCCATGTCCTCGCGAAAGCCGAGATTGAGCATCTCGTCGGCCTCGTCGAGCACGACCGCGGCGAGCTCGGAGATGTCGAGACGGCCGCGCCGCAAATGATCGCAGAGCCGCCCGGGCGTGCCGACCACGATGTGCGCGCCTGCCGCGAGCTCGCGCTGCTCGCGCCGCGGATCCATGCCGCCGACACAGGAGACGACTCGCCCGCCGGCATGCCCGTAGAGCCAGGCCAGCTCGCGCTGGACCTGAAGTGCGAGCTCGCGGGTCGGCGCCACGATCAGGGCAAGCGGGGCTGCCGCGGGTTGGAACTGCTCGGCATCCTCAAGAAGATTTTTCGCGATCGCCAATCCGTAGGCGACAGTCTTGCCTGAGCCGGTCTGGGCCGACACCAGGAGATCACGGCCGGTGGCTTCATGGACAAGCACGGCGAGCTGGACGGGGGTCAGTGAATCATAGTTCCGCTCGGCCAAAGCGCGGGCGAGCGGCGGGGTCAGGGCCGGAAGGGACACGGGATGGGAAACCTTGGTTAATTCTGGCGCGGCACAGCGAGCCGAAGCGCCCGAAGCTGACGTGCGCGGCAACGGCCCGGCCGCACGCTGGATTTGATCTGGGCGCTCTTTACGCCAAGCGCTTGGAAATGACCATGCCCATGATGCATGGCTTCGCAAGGAGAGCCGCGCCCAAAGGTTGCAGCGGACTTTTGCGGCCACCTCGATTAACCTCGGCGCGACCAGTTCGGCCGGGAACAACCGCGTGACATCCTCCACCAAGCGCACCTGCGGCGATTGCACGCTCTGCTGCAAGGTGATGGCCATCGAGGCGCTGGACAAGCCGGCCGGCAGTTGGTGCCGGCATTGCAAGCCCGGTCTTGGCTGCGCGATCTACGCCGAGCGACCGGCCGAATGCGAGGACTTCGCCTGCCTATGGCTCCCCCAC
>NZ_AJQE01000060.1 GCF_000261685.1 Bradyrhizobium genomosp. I (2014)
TGGAAGCCGAGCCGGTCGAAGCTGGTCGTCACGACGTCGGACGATGGCCTCGAAATCCGATGCGAGCCGGGTTCTCCCAATGCCTGGCGCAGGGAGCCCTATGCGGCGGACATCCGCGCTTGGGCGGCGGAAGGCAAGCGCGACGACATGACGGTCCTCGTGATCATCGGCCAGCGCGTGATCCTCGTTGCACCCGATCGCGAGTTCGACCTCGGCGTCGTGGGACCGGACGAGCGGATCGTGCGGGAGCTTGAAGGCACGAAGGTGGTGGGTGCCACGGTCGTGAAAGACACCGATTGACTGGCCGGAAATTCGACCCCAAATCGTGCCTGGCGGAAGACACGACTGGAGGACCCATGGCCGACGGAATATCGCTCGCCGACAAGCTCGCGACCTTTGGGGATTTCTGGTCACCGCGCACGATCGCGACCTTCAACGATTGCGACGTGATGGTGGTGAAGGTGAAGGGCGAGTTCACCTGGCACAAGCACGACGACACCGACGATTTCTTTCTCGTCCTGAAAGGCAAGCTCGATATCGAGTTGCGGGATCGTACAGTGACGCTCGGCCCGGGCGAGCTCTATGTCGTTCCCAAAGGCGTCGAGCATCGTCCGGTGGCGCGCGAGGAGGTTCACCTGATGCTGATCGAACCGACGGGAACGCCGAACACGGGCGACAAGGCGACCGCAGCAGCGCGCAAGCTGGCATAGCGAGCAATCTGCCTGGCGTAGCCTTCCGCGCGGTCAGATTTCCGCATAGATCTCCAGCAAATTGCCGTCGGGATCGCGGAAGAACAGCGTGCGGTGACCGAAGGGCTGGTTCGTCGGCGCCGACAGCAGCGCCACGCCCTGCCGCACGAGCTCGTCGGCGCACGTGTCGACCTCGGCGGCCGAGACCTTGAAGGCGAGTTGCAGCGAGGCGCTGCCCGCCGGAATTGGCGCATCAGCGGCGGTACGGCTCGGCCGTGCCAATGCCAGCGTGTTGCTGCCGATACCGTACTCGATCCAATTCGGCGAAAGCTCTCGCAGCACGGACAAGGCGAGCACGTGCTCGTAGAAGCGGCGCATCGCGGCCATGTCGCGCACGAAAATGACGGTGTAGTCGATCGCGCGGATGGCGTTGAAGGGGGAACGGGGCTGGTTCGACTTCGGTGCCATCGGCGATTTCCCCCTACCCCACGACACGGTTGGCGACGAAGACACCGTTCGGCTGGTGAAAGACGATCCGATCAATTTCGTTGTCTTCCCCTCGAAACTCGACGGCAAAACCGTCAAGTTCGACGATGCGAAAGCGGCGGTCCTGCTGCGGCTCGAGACGATAGGCCGGTTGAAAATCGGTCTTGAGAATCAAACGGCCGTCCGCATCGAGGGTCACGTGGTGGTTCACACCACCGCTCGCGAAATGCCCGGCGCAGCGCTCACGAAACGCAGGATTCATACAATCGCCGGCGGCGCGACGCTCGAATACGATGTCCTTCACCATCGGCTCCAGCGGCGCCGACAGGTGCACAATATTGCCGTCCCGGTCGGTCTGGAAGGTGATCGGGAGATTGTCCGGATGGAGCTTGTCGATGATCTCCGGCGTCACGAATGTCTCGAAATGCCGGTGCGACAGCGGCGCGCTCATGCCGCGCCACGACCAGTGCAACGCGCCGTTCTGCTCGCGGATCGATATCACGCCGTAGGCGGGATGAGCGTAGTCGCCGGCATAGGCTGACAGCGCATGCGCGGGCTGCGTATGCTTGTGACGTGCCTTCTCCCTCGCCTCCTTGTCGACCGGAATATGCGCGACGAAGTCGTCACGAACCTTGTGGAAGCGCGCGAACCAGTCAACGGGCTCACGTCCGCGCAACCGGTCGACAATGTACCATGTCAAGATCTGCGGCACTGCGCTCGGACTACGATTGGTGAGCACGGCAACCCCGATGCCGGCGTCACGCACCAGCGTCATCAATGACCCCCAGCCGTTCCAGCCGCCGCCATGCCACAGCAGGCGATCGCCATGATAAGTGTTGGACTGAAAGCCCAGTGCATAGTGACCGTGACCGAACTCGGAGAATTCCGACTTCCCGACGTGCGCCAACGGCGTATGCAATTGCTCCACCAGCGGTGCCGGCAACAGCCGTTCGCCATCAAACTCCCCCAGGCCAAGATGCAGGCGCATCCAGTTCGCCAGATCCGTCGCCGACGTATTGATCGCGCCTGCGGCGGTGACCCGGATCGGCAACCGTAGTCCCGGCAGCCGAGTGTCGACGTGAATCATGTACGGCCGTGCCGCCTCGGCCGCAGCTTCGAGTTCGTCCAGCGAGAAGCCAACCGCCATGCCGAGCCGATCCGTGAGGCGCTCCCGCACAAAAGCCTCAAAACTCCGCCCGCTCAACCGCTCGATCAGGAGACCGGCAGCGTTGTAGCAGAGATTGTTGTATTGCCAGGCGGCTCGGACGTCGCGGCTCAATTCGAGGTGCCGCATCAGCGGCAGCATCTCGGCTGGCGCAAGATCGCCAGGCAAGTGAATCCAGTCGTGCCGCGGCAGTCCCGACTGATGGCTGAGCAGGTCACGAATAGTGACGCGCTCGGTGGCGACCGCATCGGAAAGACGAAACTCCGGCAAGTAGTCGCGGACCGGTTTGCTCCAGTCGAGCATGCCCTCGTTGTGCAGCAACGCGACTGCGGTGGCGGTGAACGACTTGGTGATCGAACAGATCACGAAATGCGTGTGCGGCGTAACCGGCAGATCGGCCTCGACATCGCGCTGGCCATAGGCGCGCGTGAGCACGACCTCGCCGCCCTGCACGATGGCGAGCGCGACGCCCGGCACCTTCCAGACCGCCATCGCTTCCGCGGCGAGCCGATCGACATCGGGAATGAGGGACGCGAGCGCAGAATTTGGGATGTCGGCAGATGTGTTCATTGGCACACGGGAATACTTGCGAGATGCGCAGTATAGATGTGTCAACTCCAGATGGAAACAAGCCGCGAATGTTTTCGCGGAAGCCGGATCGCGAAGGCGGGAGGCCTATCGCAGCATGCCGCCACCATAGCGCAACTCGTACAGCAAAGTGCCGTCCCGCCCCGCGATCGTCTCAACCCCGTCAAATCGTTCAAGCGCGCCTTCGATGTCGTTGCGATAGACCATGCCATCCTGCTCGAACAGGCGTGGCCCCCGATAGGGCTGCTCGATGCTTACGCCCAGCAGCGCCTGGCGCAGGAATTTGTAGATCGCAAGGACACTGTCCCGATCCCTGATCTCTTCACGGACGCCGCCGCTGTAGCTCATCGACCAGACCACGCGGTCGTCCCGCGAGACGGTCTCCTGCCCGACGAAATACCCCATCCCGAAATAGATATCGCGATAGGCATAGGGCGGTGCGCGGTGCTCGAGCTGCTTCGAGCCTGACAGCAGCGGCGTCGCCACGGTCGCATCGTCGTCGAGGCCGGCATAGGTGCGCCGCTTGGCCTCGACCAGGAACGCCGCGAGATCGGGTGGAATGGACGGCATTGTTTATTCCACCAGCTCCGGCCACGGCACGATGGTCGACTTCACCGTCTTCATTGCCATCGCGTCCTTCACCGCCTGCGCGACGCCCGCTTCCGTGAACGGATAGATCGTCTGCATCTTCAGCCATGGATATTTGTCACGCGTGCGATAGAGCATGTCGACGCCGAGCGGCAGGTCGTTGCCGGTGAAGCCCCAGGATCCCAGCACGTTGAGGTCCTTGGTGCAGATGCGGTGCCATGACGTGTCGATCGAGCCGGCGTCGGTGAACTGGCCCATCTCGACATAGGTGCCGCCGTCGCGCAGCATCTCGATGCCTTCAGGGCCGGCGGTCGGATGGCCCGAGCAGTCCATCACGAGATCGGCGCCGAAGCCGCCGACGATTTTCCGCACGCGATCGATACGCTGCTGCGGCGACTTCAGCTCCTCGATGTTGATCGTCGCCTCCGCGCCGAACTCGCGCGCGAGCTTGAGCCGCGGCTCCTCCGGCGCGCCGACGCAGATGACGCGCCCTGCCCCCATCTCCCTGGCGGCAGCGACCGCCAGAATGCCGATCGGGCCCGAGCCCTGGATCACCACGGTGTCGCCCCAGCTGAAGCCGCCGGCGCGGGTCGCGCGATTGAAGGCGCGAATGCAGGAGGTCAGCGGCTCCGACAGCGCGCCGAGCCGCAATGACATGTCGTCGGGCAGCTTGTAGATCTTGGTGCCCGGCAGCATGTCGAAATCGACATAGACATATTCGGCCCAGCCGCCCCACAAATGCGGCGCCTTGTCGAAGCCGAGATAGCGGCCGTAATAGACAGGCGTCAGGCACTTGTTGGCCGTTTGCGGATAATGGATGCAGTAATAGCAGCGGCCGCACGGCATCAGCGGCGGAATCATCACCTTCGAGCCGACGGAAAGCGGCTTGCTCATGAAATCCACGGTGAACTCGTCGCCGCATTCGACGATGACGCCACCGAGCTCGTGGCCCAGCGTGAACGGCCAGGGCAGCGGCTTCGGCCAATGTCCCTTGAGGATATGCAGGTCGGTGCCGCAGACGCCGCAGGCGCCGACCTTGATCAGCGCGGCCTTGCGGCCGACCTTCGGCCACGGCACGGTTTTGATGACGGGCTCCGAGCCCGGCCCTGAGTGGGTGCAGACGCGGATTTGGTCCATGGTGCGTTCCTCGCTGCCCGTCTGTTGTGATTTGTGTTGCGGGCGTATCGCGAAGCGTATCATAGCTCAGCCAGCGAAGGCGGAATTGGCCTATGTGACCGGCGCACCCGCATTGCGCTGCAAGAGTCCGCATTTCGGCAAGATATTTGCAACGACGCAGCCAGCGTCGCACCAATTCCATTTCGGGGAGCCCATGACTGACAACATACGCGCGCTCTTCGATCGCTGGGAGCGGGTTTGGCATGAGGGACGATTTGACCTCATCCCGAACTGCGTGGGGTCGCAATACATCCGTCATGACGAAAGAGGCGACCGGACCGTCACGCGAGACGAATATGCTGCGGAATTGCAGATTGTGCACCGAGACCGGCCGGGAATCCGCGTCGTGGTGTATGATCATTCCTTCTCGACTGACCGCGCGTGGTTCCGATTTGCATTCGTCTGGCCCGATCCCACGACAGGCGAGCAGCGCAACCGCGCCGGCATGCAAAGCTACCGTATTGAGGGCGGCAAGCTGGCCGAAACCTGGATCACGATGCTTGGTCTCGGGACCACATGGACCGACGAACCCCAGGAAAGCTGGACCCGCCGCAAGGAATGAGGAGCGCCAAGTTCGATCTGCGCCGCATCATCCAATGCCCGCATCGTGCGACCATCCGCACTGACGGCGATGACCCGGCTTGCCGGCCTCGCCTCCTTCATGACCGGCAATGCCCATCATGCCCAGATGACCGCGATCTCTGCTGCGGTATCGCCGGCGCTGCTGGGCCTGTTGCATCGGCGGGGGACGAGGACGGCTTGATCGGTGACGCCGGGTCTCGGGATGTGGCCTTTCGCGCATTGTTTCCGTTCGGAAACACCGCATCCCATCCTAACGCGGCATTAACCCTATGCACCTTAGGGTCGTCCCGGACTCCGCCCGGGCGGGGGGTCGGGTGTTGAAAATGGCGTTGGCGAACAAAAAATTTCTTCCGGCCGCCGAGGAGCGCAGGCGCTTCCAGCGGGTGAAGGTGCATCTGCTCGGCCGCTACATGCTGCCGGACCGCCGGGAATTCCCTTGCCAGGTGATCAACATGTCGCCGGGCGGCCTCGCCTTGCTCGCCCCCGGCATCGGCAATGTCGGCGACCGCGTGGTCGCCTATCTCGATCATATCGGCCGCGTCGAGGGCAAGATCACCCGTATCATCGACAATGGCTTCGCCATGACGATCGGTGCGACGCCCAGGAAGCGCGACAAGCTCGCGGCCCAGCTGACCTGGCTCGCCAATCGCGACATCCTCAATCTGCCGGAGGACCGCCGCCACGACCGTATCGTGCCGCGCAACCCCATCGCCGTGCTGACGCTCGAGGACGGCACCAAGATGACCTGCCGCATCATCGACCTCTCGCTGTCGGGCGCCGCGATCGCCGCGGAGAACCGGCCGCCGCTGAGATCGATCGTTCTGCTCGGCCGGGTCCAGGGCCGCGTGGTCCGAAACCTCGAGGACGGCTTCGCTCTGGAGTTCATGCACGAGCAGCCGCCCGAGACACTCGAAGAGAGCGTTACCGCGCGGTAAAGCGCGAGAACGCGAAAGCCTCGATATTTCCAGCCTCGAAGGCGGCCTCCGCGATGCGGACGCCGCCTTTTTCGTGTCCCGCGGCGAGCCGCGTTGCGGTTAACGCCGGGGTTGCAGATGCACGCAAACAACGCTTCTGCCGGCGTTTCCGCGTTAATCGATAAAATTTGAATCAATTGCAGTCATATCGAATTTTATTCGAATTCGATTCAAGTATAGATCGAATTCGCCGTGCCTTTTACTTGCATTCGTCTCGACTTGACTTGGCTGACTTAGCGGCAACTCAAAAGCTCCATGCGAAATGTGGTCCCAACAAGAAACGGGGGCCGCAATGTTTGACTTCAGGGGACAGGGGAAGAGGCTGGCGCTGGTCGCCATGCTCTTCGGGATCAGCGCTGCAGCGCAGGCCGGCGAAAGCCGCCTGCTCTACGCGAGCCTCGGCGACACCACGCGTGCGCCGATCGGCTGGGTCGAGTTCTGCGCCGACAATGCTGCCCAGTGCCAGGGCGCACCGATGCAGCCGCGCGACATCGTGATGTCGCAGGCCGCATGGCGCGACCTCGTCAAGGTCAATCGCTGGGTCAACGAGACCGTCAAGCCTTTGACCGACCAGGAGCACTGGGGCGTGATCGAGAAATGGTCGCTGCCATCGGACGGCTACGGCGACTGTGAAGACTACGTGCTGTTGAAGCGCAAGATGCTGATCGACGCCGGATGGCCGCGCCAGGCCCTGCTGATCACCGTCGTGCGCGACAAGAAGGGCGAAGGCCACGCGGTGCTGACGGTGAAGACCGACAAGGGCGAATTCGTTCTCGACAATCAGAACGAGAACGTCGTTGCCTGGACGGAGACCGGCTACCGCTTCGTCAAGCGCCAGTCGCAGAGCGATCCCAACATCTGGGTCTCGCTGGGCGATACCAAGCCGGCGGTCTCCACCGCCAGCGCGAAGGATCAGTAGCAACGAGACAACGAGTTACGCGGCCCGGTCACATCCCCACCCCTCCCCGTCCCAGACCGGTTCGCGCGCGCCCAGCCATCCCCCAATGGCTGGGCGCAACTTTTTCAGGGACGACCGCTCCGCGCAGTGCCATCAGGAGCGAACGGCGCCCCCGACACGGGCAATTCCCGCGCTGATCCAAAGCGCGATGCGAATGCAAATGCACGTTCCGGTCCGTTCGGTAGGAACCTTTGCCGTGCTCGCGCTTGAACCGGCATGAAAACCCCATCACCCGGAATGCGCAGGGCGCTTCGCCAGGCTCAATTGTACGGGCACCTGCTCGTCCGCAATGACAGGCTGTATTACCCGGGAGGCAGTCATCCGATCTGCTCGATACAGCTTGCACGAGAGATGGTCAGGTCAGGATGGATGACCAAGCAGGACGGCGAATACGAGATCACGCCGGACGGACAACTTGCCGCTGAAAGCGAACTTAACCACTGATGCGGTCCCGCAGGTCCGGCCGCGACTTCTCTCGGCGCTGCTCAGACGCCGGGCACATCAGCACCCCTCCCCGTCCCAGACCGGTTCGCGCCCGGCCGGGCTTCCCCCCAAAGCCTGGCCGCAACTTTTTTGGGATGCGCGATCAGCCCTGCGGGGTCTGGTGCGCCCAGGGCACGCGCGCGGCGGCGAAATCCCGCCACGTGCCTTGCAAGACAGGCCGGATGCCGACCGAAGCGCGCGCCTGCCAGCCGACGATTGCGGCTGCGGCAATGACGCTACCGGGCTCGGCATCGAGCCCATCGAGCAATGAGGCCGTGACCGCCATGTCGTTGAAGGCGCCGAGTTCCTCCTGCAAGCCGGCGAGCCTGCGGGCGAATTTTCGCACGGACTTGCGATCGGCAAACAGCGGCAGCAGAAACTCGCCGAGATAGCGCAGGCGCTTGGTCGCGAGCCGCACCCGGTGCACCTCGTCGACCGTGAGCGATTTGAAGCGGCGGCCGCGCTTGAGCACCTTGGCGTGCTGCTCCGACAGCACGCGCCGCGCGAAGTTGACGGCGGGCTCGGCGAGCCGGCCGAGATCTTCGGGCGCGACGTCGTTGCGCCAGCCGCGCGTCTCGATCCAGCCTCCGAGACTGATCAGGAACACGGCGCAGCGGCGATCATCGAGCGCTTGGTGGGCCGTGCGATAGGCTTCCGACTGACGCTGCGCCGCGATCCGCTCCAGCGCATCGAATCCGGCGACCGAAGGACAGGCCCTTGTGATCGTCGGCAAGGTGTCGCGCCGGAACACATCCCAGTCGCGCGCGGCGGAGAGGCCCTGCGCCAGCCATTTGGCTTCCGACCGCAGCGCGTCGAGATTGCTGAGCGCGCCGACCGATCGCATCAGGTCGAGCGCCGAGCGAATCCTGCGCAGCGCCACACGAAGCTGATGCACGCCTTCCGGATTGCGGCCGTCCTCGGCCGCCGGCAGCGATTGCAGCAGATGCAGGAAGCACGAGCGCAGGATCGTCGCAAAGGCTTCGTCGAGCGTCACTGACGGATCGAGCCGAAGCTTGCGGGGCCGGCGCGCCGATGGCGGCTTGTCCGCGGCGAGGTCGAAGCCGCGCGCCGACTTGGTGCGGATGGACGGCTTCACCGCCCCCTGCTCCGCAAGGCGCAGCGCAATCTCGTAGATCGCGCTCGCACTCCCGCTCTTCAGTTCGAGTTCGATCTCGCTCACCGGCACCGACCGATCACCGGCCGTCAGCACGCCCTGGTCGAAGGCTATCTCGACCGTCCCGGCCGGCAGATCAATCATCCGCACGAGACGATGGACGTCGGCGGTGAAGACGGCTTCGAGCGGCTGCGTTTCGAGATGGCCGCGAAGCTTCTCCGGAATGAAGGGCATCGCCAGAGCGCGATCGGGCGCAAGCGAGGCCACGCTCGCCTCCCACTCGCCACGGCGCAGCGGATCGTCCGCAGCATCGGTCTTCACGGTCTGCACGAAACGCGCGCCGCTCCGGCGAACGCGCAGGCTGAGGCCGTTGCGCCGAAGCGTCCGTTCGGGCGTGTCGTAGTAGACGGACTTGAGATGTTTTCGCGAGCCCTTGTTGCGCGCATTGGCCGTGATCACCGGCGCGGCGCTGAAATGCGCCATGCGGTCGGCATCGACGAGAAGCTTGAGCTCGATTTCGCCGGCGGGAGGCGCAGCGGCGTTCCGCTGGCCTGGTTCCTGCACGGCCGCGGTGTCTTGTGACGGCGTCGTCTGATCAACGACATCATGCTCGAAGAGCGTTGGTTCCAGGGCGAGCTCGCGCTGCCTGAGGAAGCCGGCGACGACTTGCTTCCTCTTGTTGTCATTCGAGACAGGAGTCCCGTCCGGCGCGCTCGCGATCTTGCGCGTTGGTACGGCGTCTGATTTCAGCATTTCCGGTGACATGACAGTTCAATGACAGAACGCCAGCATATAGCCGGTTCAACCCGCGAGGAACAGTCACGTTACGTCGGAGCGCATCCTGGTCCACATGCACGTATCGAGATGAGCGCGTCAGCGAACTTTACTTATGTACCAGCCGAGAAATTCCTTGCGATTCTGGAGATACTTGGAAGCCACGTTGCCGATACCGCCCCGAGATTGTGACAAATCGCGCGCCGCCGCCGCCCGCGACGTCGGGAATCGAGCCGAGGCCGCGGCGCAGGAAGCCTGTCGAGGAGCCGCGGGAAGGGGTTCGATGTCGCAGGCTTCGGCTGCCCAAGCGCGCCTCAGCGCGCGAGGCTGTTCTTGTAAATCTTGCCGCCCTTCATGATCACAACAAAGTTCTTCGAGGGATCTTCGACGAGGGCGATGTTGTCGAGCGGATTGCCGTCGACCAGCAAGAGATCGGCGAGTGCGCCCTCCTCAACCACCCCGAGCTTGCCTGGATAGGGATTGCGCAGGCCCGACAGGTTCAGAAGTTCGGCATTGGTCGACGTCGCCATGGTCAGTGCTTCGGCCGGCGTATACCAGCGTGTCAACGCGGCCAGCATCGAGCCCTGCCTGTCTGCCAATGCCTTCGAGAACAGGACGTCAGTGCCGAACGCGGTCTTGATCTTGTACTTCTTCGCCAGAGCGTAGACGCGGTCGGTGCCGGCAACCACCTGCCGCATCTTGTCCTGTTCCGACGGTCCCAGCGTCGCGGCGCCTGCCAGATCCAGAAATGGCTGCGTGCTGAGCCAGACGCCCTTGTCAGCGATCAGCTTCGCGCTTGCCTCGTCCATGAGATGACCGTGCTCGATGCATCGGACGCCAGCCGCAATCGAACGCTGAATCGCGACCGGTGTATAGGCATGCGTCGCGACATAGGTGCCCCAATTGTCGGCGGCCTCGACGGCCGCGCGCAGTTCGGGTTCGGTGAAAGTGGAGACATCGAGCGGGCTGAAGGGCGATGCGACGCCGCCTCCCGCGGTGAGCTTGACCTGCGAGGCGCCCTGCATGAGCTGCTCGCGTGCGCGCACGCGCACTTCGTCAGGACTGTCGGCGATCATGCTGCCGCCGATCCGCTCCACGCGGCTGAGCATGCCGCCGATGGTGCGCGGCAGCTCGGAGAGCTGCCGGAAGTCACCATGACCGCTGGTAATGGTGACGATCGCGCCGGATGGGTAGATGCGGGGGCCGGCGACGAGGTCCTCGTCGATCGCCTGCTTGAGCCCGAAAGTCGGCCCGCCCATGTCGCGCACGGTGGTGAAGCCGCGCATCAATGTCGCGGTCGCCTCGCTCGCGGCGAGAAGATTGTTGTAGCCGATATCGCCCGCGAGTGCGGCCATCGGCGTTGGGCGCACCAGCATCGCGTGCCAATGCGCATCGATCAGTCCCGGCATCAGCACGCGCCCGCCGCCATCGATCAATTGTCCGGCGGCGGCGATGTCCGCCGTCGCGATCTTCTCGATCTTCCCGTCCCTGACGAGGACATTGGACGCGGCCGAGAGCGCCCCGTTCTTTCCGTCGAAGATCTTGACGTTGCGGAACAGGACAGAGGAGCCCTGCTGGGCTGCCGCCGGCCATGCGCCGCAAACCAGCACTGCAAGCAGCACCGCGAACCCGGCCGGCGCCTTCAATCCCGACATCATCAACCTCCGCCCTGCTACGCCGCAGCAGCCGCGGGCCGCCACGCAAGGGTCAACCACCCGATGCCGTGCGACAGCAAATCGATGCCGAGGAGCAATCCCAGCACCCAGAGCCCGGTCATTGGAAAGCCGGTGAGGATGACGAGGCCCGCGAGCACACCGAACAGGCCGGAGGCCAGCATGATTGCGCCGCCCTGCTGCCAGCGGCCGACGCCGATCAGCATGCGGACCACGCCGGAGATGAGGAGTGCAAGCCCCAGCACATAGGTGAGTAGCAGCGCGCCGGTCAGTGGCTGGCTGACCAGGATAATGCCGAAGGCGATGTAGAGAATGCCGAGCACCACCTGCCAGACGAAGCCGCCCCAGCCCTTGGTCCAGAACGCGTGAAGAATCTCGAACGCGCCGGCGGCAATGGCCATCCAGCCGATGAAGAGCGCACTGACCACTGTGAAGAACGCGATGTCGCCGAGCACCATCAGCCCGGTGAACACCATGAAGAGACCCAGGAGAACGCAAACCCAGCGCCGTGGCTGCGGCAGGCCGGTTGCGCCCATCGACGTGCTATGGTCGTACGTCGTCATGTCGTCCTCCCTCGGTTAACGCCAACGCCAGCCGCAATGGCGGCGGGCGGCGGCGAGCGTCGCGCCCATCACGGCGAGGTCGCGGGCGCAGACATTGAGCGAACACTGTCGCGTGTAGAGGTCAGTGGCCTCCTTGGCGTCGCAATAGATGCAATCGTAGCTCTCCAGGAGAGGTGCGATGCTGCGATTGCGGAAATTGGTCTGCGACGCTGACGCATAGACCTCCTCATTGAGCGGCAGCTTGCGGCCGGCGAAGCGCGACAATCCGTCATGAATGAATTTCCATCGCGCCTCGGCGTTCGCGCCGGGCGCGAGGCTGGTTGTCGCAATGGCACCGGCGTTGACCATCGGATTGGTGCGAGTTGAACGGAAGCCCTGTCGCATTGGCCCCGAGCTTCGCGCGCGCCTGCTCAGGCCCGATGGTCTCGCAGACCAGCGCGAACAGGAACGGCTTTGACACGCTCATGATGGAGAATTCGTACTCGACCTCGCCGGCGCCATAGACCAGCCCGCTGGTGCCGACGATGCAGACGCCGAACGGCCCGCCAGGCACCCGCGCCAGCGCAGGATAGACCTGCGAGTTGATTTCATCGCGATTTGACTGAAGGCGTCGCTGCGCCTCGTTCACCAGCGACTGCACCGTTTCCGCATCAGGCAAATGGCCGGTGGAGGCATACGCCGGCTCCCGCTCCTCGACGACCGAACGCAACGCCATCGCACAACTCCACGGAACGGACTCAGCTTATGGCTTATGCCAATCTCACTCCAGCACTTGATCGAGCGACAACAGTTGATGTCTCTGATCGGGAGGAGTCAATTTACAACCAAAGGGCGATTTTGCAACTCAGCCATACGACTCCGACGCAGATGCAATGCAGCACAGTTTGTCGCGGCTGTTAGGCATTTCGGTAAGTCGACCTGCCTTACTTGCATTCAACTCAAATCAGACGAAGGCACCGATAGATTTCGGCTAACAATGCAAGATTGTAAATTTCACGTCCGGGAGTACGATCGTGCGCGACCCGTTCGACGGGGAGACGAGGGCGGCGAACGAAGGCGAGACATCAAGTGACGAGGCGGAACATGGTGGCACAAGCGAGTGACGGACACGTCCTGCTGATCAAGAAGCTCGGCGGGCTCATTGCAATCATCATCGGATGCCTGCTGACCGCGGTTGGCGTGACCTTCGAATACGGCGGCACGACTTTCGCCGGCGTGGTGCTCCTGATCGTGGGCGCAATTCTACTCGTGCTGAAGATCGTCAGGCGCAACGAAGGATCTTCGCTGCCGTAGCCAAACAACGCGGTTCGTCACGCACCCAGCACGTCCGCGAGCCGCAGCTCGTCGGCGGCGGGATCCTTCAAGAACAGCTCGGCCTCGATCTCGGTCAGATGCGACAGCATCTGCGCGCGCGCGGCCTCTCTGTCGCGCTTGCGGATCGCGGCAACGATGCCGGCATGATGATCGTTGCCACAGGCCGGCGTGTCGTGGCGACGATAAAGCAGGATGATCAGCGACGAGCGCGCGATCAGCTCCTTGAGGAATCCGAGATAGATGCTGTGGCCGCTCATCTCGGCGACGAGGCGATGAAAATCTCCGGAAAGACGGACCGAAGCGCGCGCATCGCCGCGCAGCTCGGCCTCGCGTTCCTCGGCAAGATGGTGCTGGAGGCGATTGATCCAGTCCGGCGACACCGCATCGATGGCGTGATCGACGATGCTGGGCTCGATCAGGCGGCGCGCCTCGAACACTTCGCGGGCGTCGGCCGGCGTCGGGCGCGCGACAAAGGCGCCGCGGTTCTTCTCGATGTTGACGATGCCCTCATGCGCAAGCTGCTGCAGCGCGGTGCGCACCAGCGTGCGGCTCGCGCCATAGATATCGCCGATCTCGTCCTCGCCGAGCTTCGTGCCCGGCAGCAGGCGATGTTCGAGGATCGCGGCGGTCACGCCCTCTCGGATACGGCCGACGCGATCGCTCGCATCTGGCGCATCGGATTTCCGGCGGGTCTTGGCGGCCATGGGCGTGAAGGCTCAATCGACAGACGTTCGGCCTAGAATGTTAGTCGACGTACTGTATCCAATCACAGGCGAAACTTTATACAATCGTCGCCCGCTTTGTGTGCAGGTGACTGCGCTGGCGGCGGTCAGCAAAACCGGGCGGGAATTGACCTAACGATCTGACTCCGCTGCACAGTTTTCGAGATTCGGTAGGGCGCGGACTGTTGGCACGGACCTTGCGGAGAGAGGCGGGACGCATCGCCCCTCCTCGGACACGCCATGGCCACTCCCGCCGCTCTCGAACTGGTTGCCGTCACCAAGCGCTACGACACCACGCTGGCGGTCGACAACGTCAATTTGAAGATTCCGGCAGGCACCTATTGCTGCCTGCTCGGCCCCTCCGGCTGCGGCAAGACCTCGACCCTGCGCATGATCGCGGGCCATGAGGCGGTCAGCGAGGGCGACATCATCCTGGGCGCGCAGAATGTCACCGACCTCGAGCCGGCCAAGCGCGGCACCGCGATGATGTTCCAGTCCTACGCGCTGTTTCCGCATCTCTCCGTGCTGGACAACGTCGCGTTTGCGCTGAAGATGCGCGGCGTCGACAGGCCGACGCGCCACAAGCGCGCCGGCGAGCTGCTCGAGCTGGTCGCGATGAGCCAATATGCGGGCCGTCTCCCGGCTCAGCTCTCCGGCGGCCAGCAGCAGCGCGTCGCGCTCGCCCGCGCGCTGATCACCGAGCCGCAGATCCTCCTGCTCGACGAGCCGCTCTCAGCGCTCGATCCGTTCCTGCGCGTCAAGATGCGCGGCGAGCTGAAGCGGCTGCAGCGCGAGCTCGGGATCAGCTTCATCCAGGTCACCCACGGCCAGGAAGAGGCGATGGCGCTCGCCGACCACATCGTGGTGATGAACCAGGGCCGGATCGAGCAGCAAGGCGCGGCCCGTGACATCTTCCACCACCCCCGCACCGAATTCGTTGCGCGCTTCATCGGCGGCCACAACGTTCTCAGCGACGCCGGCAGCCTCATCGCCGTCCGCGCCGATCAGCTCGGCATCGTGCCGTTCGCCGACGGCGCCTTCGGCGCGCCGGCGCTGCTGACCCAGACCGAGTACCAGGGCTCCTACATCGCCGTCTCGCTCACGCTCGACGACGGCACCGCCCTGTTTTCCCACGTTCCCGAAGCCACCTTCGACGTCCACCCGCTCCGTCCGGGCGACCGCGTGCTGGCGACCTGGGATCCCGCCAAGGCGCAACGCCTGCAATAGCGCCCTTCGCGACAGAAAACGCGCAACACAGAGGAGTGAGCGAAATGACCGAGACGACCAGGAAGACCGGCGTCAGCCGCCGCACGCTACTGAAGGGCACCGCGAGTCTCGCCGGCCTCGCCGCCGGCTCCGGCGCCATCACCGGCTTTCCTTACGTGAAGTCAGCCGATGCCAAGGTGCTGCGCTATCTCGGCACCGCCGTGAACGAGGGCGACGACATCTCCAAGCAGTGCTTCAAGGACACCGGCATCAAGATCGAATACATCACCGCGACCACCGACGACGTCACCAAGCGCGTGATGACCCAGCCGAACTCCTTCGACGTGCTGGACACCGAATATTTCTCACTGAGGAAGCTCGTGCCGTCGGGCAACATCCTTGCGCTCGATGCCAGGAAGATCAAGGAGTTCGGCAACATCACGCCTGTTTTCACGAAGGGCGAGACCCCCGGCGGCAAGAAGATCGGCGGCCAGGGCACCGCGCCCTGGAAGGTGCTCTATCTCGAAGGCAAGGACTCCAAGAAATTCGCGACCTCGGCGACGGAATTCGTGACGCTGATCCCGACCGTCTACAATGCCGACACGCTCGGTATCCGCCCCGACCTGATCAAGCGTCCGATCAGCTCGTGGTCCGAGCTGCTCAACCCCGAATTCAAGGGCAAGGCTTCGATCCTCAACATCCCGTCGATCGGCATCATGGATGCCGCGATGGTCGTGGAAGCCACCGGCAAGCACAAATACGCCGACAAGGGCAACATGACCAAGGAAGAGATCGATCTCACCATGAAGGTGATGACCGAAGCCAAGAAGGCCGGCCAGTTCCGCGCGTTCTGGAAGGATTTCAACGAGAGCGTCAACCTGATGGCCTCGGGCGAGACCGTCATCCAGTCGATGTGGTCGCCGGCGGTGACGAAGGTGCGCTCGATGGGGATCCCCTGCACCTTCCAGCCGCTCAAGGAAGGCTATCGCTCCTGGGCCTCCGGCTTCTGCGTCTCCAAGGGCGTCTCGGGCGCCAAGCTCGAATGGGCCTACGAGTTCGTCAACTGGTTCCTGTCCGGCTATGCCGGGGCCTATCTCAACCGCCAGGGCTACTACTCCGCCGTGCTCTCCACCGCGAAGGCGCACATGGAGCCCTACGAGTGGGCCTATTGGATGGAAGGCAAGCCGGCCGAGAAGGACATCAAGGCGCCCGACGGCTCGCTGCTGGAGAAGGCCGGCGCCGTGCGCGATGGCGGCTCCTACGAGGACCGCATGGGCGCCGTCGCCTGCTGGAACGCCGTGATGGACGAGAACGACTACATGGTCCGCAAGTGGAACGAGTTCATCGCCGCGTGATGGACACCTCGGAGGATATCCTGCAACAGGCCTCCCCGGACCTGATCCGGGGATCAGACACCGCGCGCGCCGCAAAGGCGGCGCGGCTGTCGCCGTCTTTCATCTCCTGGCTCCAGGCCGGGCCGATGATGCTGGTGTTTCTCGTCTTCTTTCTCATTCCGCTGGTATTCGTCGTCATCGTCTCCTTCTGGGACTACAACGAATACCAGTTGCTGCCGGCCTTCTCGGGCCGAGGCTACACCGACACGTTCGAAGGCTGCATCGCGCAGCTCCCCGATCTCTGCACGATCGGCAGGACATATTTGAAGACGCTGAAGCTGTGCTTCCTGGTCTGGGCGATCACGCTCTTCATCGGCTTCTGGGTCGCCTACTTCCTAGCCTTCCATGTGAAATCCAAGACCTGGCAGATGGGATTGTCGCTGCTCTGCACGATCCCGTTCTGGACCTCCAACGTGATCCGCATGATCGCCTGGATCCCGCTGCTCGGGCGCAACGGGCTCGTGAACTCCGGCCTGATGAAGACGGGGCTGATCAACCACCCCGTGGAATGGCTGCTGTTCTCCGAATTCTCCGTGGTGCTGGCGCTGGTGCACCTCTTCACCTTCTTCATGGTGGTGCCGATCTTCAACTCGATGGTACGCATCGACAAATCCCTGATCGAGGCGGCCTATGATGCCGGCGCCACCGGCTTCCAGACGCTCGTCAACGTCATCATCCCGCTGGCGAAGCCCGGCATCGTGATCGGCTCGATCTTCGTCATCACCATCGTGATGGGCGACTTCATCACCATCGGCGTGATGGGCGGCCAGCAGATCGCCGCCGCCGGCAAGATCATCGAGACGCGGGTCAACGCGCTGCAGTTTCCGGCCGCGGCCGCGAATGCCGTGATCCTGCTCGCGATCACCTTCCTGATCATCACCATGATGTCGCGCATCGTCGACATCAAGAAGGAGCTCTAGAGCATGAAGGAGGGACGCCCGCGCTCTTTCTACGTGCTTGCGATCTTCTTCGCGGCCTATGTGCTGTTCCTCTACGGGCCGATGATCGCGATCTACGTGCTGTCGTTCCAGGGGCCGCAGGGCGGCCTCACCTTTCCGATGAACGGCGTCTCGACCTTCTGGATCGCAAAACTGTTCCAGGGCACCGGCATCGTCGATCTCGGAGCGGCCTTCCGCCGCTCGCTGCTGCTTGGCATCATCGTGATGATCGTCACCGTCGTGCTGTCGGTCGCTGCCGGCATGGCCTTCCGCAGGAAGTTCAAGGCACAGAGCATATTGTTCTATTCAGCGATCGCGAGCCTGATCGTTCCTTCGATCATCACCTCGCTCGGCATTTCGCTGGAATTCCGCATCATCGACGATCTCGTCAAGGCGCACTGGAACGAGAATTTCGAGACCTCGATGGGCCTGCTCACCTCCGGGCTCGGCGCGCATTTGACCTGGACGCTGCCGTTCGGGCTTCTCATCATGTTCGCGATCTTCAACCGCTTCGACCCGCGCCTCGAGGAAGCCGCGCGCGATCTCGGCGCGACGCCATGGCAGACCTTCCGTCACGTCGTGCTGCCGATCATCCTGCCCTCCGTGATCGGCATCGGCCTGTTCGGCTTCACGCTGTCCTGGGACGAGCTCGCGCGCTCCAGCCAGGCCATCGGCGCCGTGAATACATTGCCGCTCGATCTCCAGGGCCTCACCACCACCGTGACCAACCCCGACATCTATGCGCTCGGCACCGTGATCTCGGCGGTCTCGTTCACGGTGATCGCGCTTGCGCTCGGCACAATCCACGTGCTCAACAAGCGGCAGGCGGCCAAGGGCTCGGACGCCGGCAAGGGACTTGTCTAAAAAGGGACTTGTCTGAGAAGGGGCTTGTCTGATCCGATGCGGCTTCACGTCGTCAACCCCAACACAACGGCGTCGATGACGGCGAAGATCGCCGCTGCGGCGCGCAGCGTTGCCCTGCCCGACACCGTGATCGACGCGCGCCAGCCCGCGATGGGCCCGGTCTCCATCGAAGGCTTTTACGACGAGGCTTTCGCGGTGCCCGGCATGCTCGGCTGCATCCGCGAGGCCGACCGCGACGGCGTGGATGCGCACATCATCGCCTGCTTCGACGACACCGGCTTAGATGCCGCGCGCGCCGCCGCAAAGGCGCCGGTGATCGGCATCGGCGAAGCCGGCTTCCACATGGCGAGCCTGATCGCAGCGCGCTTCGCCGTGGTGACGACCCTCGGTGTCTCCATCGTGCCGATCGAACACAATCTGAAGAAGTACGGCCTTGCCGAACGCTGCGCCCGGGTCCGCGCCGCCGAGGTGCCGGTGCTCGCGCTCGAGCAACGCCACACTGATGCGCTCGGCAAGATCTCGGCGGAGATCACCGCCGCGATCCGTGACGACCGCGCGGAGGCCATCGTGCTCGGCTGCGCCGGCATGGCCGATCTCGCCACTGAACTCGCCGCCGCGCACGGCCTGCCCGTGGTCGACGGCGTCGCCGCGGCGGTGACGCTGGCGGAATCACTGGCGCGGCTGGGATTGAAGACGTCGCGGCTTGGCCCCTACGCGGAACCGCGATCGAAGGGCTATTCCGGGCCGTTTTCGCAATTTCAGCCTTGATCCTGCCTCTCACGGGGCCCTCGGATCCAGCAAGGCACGCTGTTTGCTGGTTTTTTTGCCCTTAGCCTCTTTTTGGTCCCATTCCTTGCTGAAACCTAGCGCTTTCGGGACGCCCCGGTGACCCCCTGGGTTGCCGGTCTTCGCCACGCACCAAGTTTGCTTTTGGGTTTTGTCAGCGATGATCGATCTCGCCCAGGACACACCGTCCAACCCCCTCCTTCGCCTTGGCGCGCAGCCGATCGCGCTGACCGCCGCGGCGCTCCTGCTTCTGATCGCAGGAGTAACCTCGATCGCGATCTGGCGTGCCTATACCGGCGCCGCCCCCGAGACCGACCGGGTGGTGGCATCGCGGCAGCTCCAGGCCCGCGCGGCCCAGGCGTCCGAGCAGCTCGTCGAGAAGACCAAGGGGCTGGAGGCGACACAGCAGGAATCGATCGACCAGCTCCAGGTGGTGCAGGACCAGCTCCAGACCATGAAGCGGCTCATGGCGGCGCAACAGGCCGACACCAAGCGCCTGTCCGAGCAGGTCGCGAGCCTGAACGAGTCCATCGACGGCCTGCGGCAGTCCTTTGCCAGTGCACGGGCGACCGAGGCCGACGCGCCGTCGGTTACCCGCAGGAAACCGGCGCGGCACCGCGTCCATGCCAGCGGCGCGCGCAAGCGCACGCGCGGCTAGCCGTTTTCGGCGCGGCGGGAACTTTATTTTGGCCACTTGTGAACTGGATCACATTCGCCCGTAAGATTCCGCGCGATGCTTGCCATTACCGGATGGCGTGAGCCGATTTCAATATCCGGGGCTGGCAAGGTCGTTGACGGTATACTGCGTCAACGACCTTGTTTTTTAACGGGGCATTCGCTCACTCGCAGACGTCGACCCGACGGTACCGCCATCCCGACGGCGTCTTGATGCGCTTTCGCACGACGTAGCAGCCGCCGTAACCGTCATCGTAGCCGGTACCATAATAATAGGGATCACCGTAGTAGGGATAACCGTAGCCGTAGTAGCCGCCATAGTAGCCGGCACCGACGCCGACGAGACCCGCCCCGATTGCGACGCCCGGCCAGAAGCCGCCGCCGTGCCAATGGTGGTGCCCCCAGCCGCCCCCACCATGGAAGCCTCCGCCATGGAATCCTCCGCCATGTCCGAAACCGCCGCGCGCCTCGGCCGCGTGCGGCGCCGACAGCCCGACCGCCGCCACAGCCACCGCCGTCATGATCATCTTGCGTAACATCACTCGATCCTCCGCGTGGACACGCTCCACGCTTCAAAGCAGGACCAAGCTAACGTCAGTTGGGAACTCGTGACAGCCACGCTGTCTCACTTCAGCGCGAGCGTCAGCAGCCGCGGCAGATGCTCTTGATTTTGCTGTCGAGGTGCCGGTTCTCGGCTTTGACGGCGGCATCAGCCGCCTCGCCTCCGCCGATGCCGGTGGTGACTCCGGAGCCCGGGCCGGAGGATTGAGCCGTACCCAGGCTGTTGGTCCCGCGCGGCGGAACGGGCGAGTTGCCAACACTTCCGGTCAAGCCCACCGAGCCTCCGCTCGCTCCTGCAGAGCCGCCGCTCGTTTGCGCGAACGATATGGCCGGCATCGCCGCAAGCGTGAGGACCATGATTGCGGTCTTGATTGACCCGGTTGCGGACGATCTGTCCATCGGAAATCCTCCTTTGTCGGTCAACGGCCGCCATGAAGAGCTGTTCCGGAACAAATGCCGTCACATCAGCTTGAAAGCGAGGGAGGCAAAATCACGATGACCGATCCTGACCCCTTTGCAGAAGGCGAACGCGCCGCGCGCGAGAACATCCCGGCGGAGGCCAATCCCTACCTCGACGGCAGCGACCAGCACGCGTTATGGGCCGCCGGCCACGAGAAGGTGGCAGGCGCGACTGAAGCTCGCCAATCCGAACGTGGCTGAGCTCAACCGATCCGCTTCAGGCCCTTCCTGAAGCGCGGACCGTTGGCGACATAGAACCTGGCCGCACTCCCCATCTTCTGGACCTGCGTGTCGTCGAGCGTGCGCATCACGCGCGCCGGCGAGCCGATGATCAGGGAACGTTCGGGAAATTCCTTGCCCTCGGTGATGACGGAGCCGGCACCGACGATGCTGTTGCGGCCGATCCTGGCGCCGTTCATCACGATCGAGCCCATGCCGACAAGTGCGCCCTCCTCGATGGTGCAGCCGTGCAGGATGACGTTGTGGCCGACCGTGCAGTTCCTGCCGATGTGAAGCGGAAAGCCGAGATCGGTGTGGCAGGTCGAACCGTCCTGCACGTTGGCGCCCTCGCCGATCTCGATCCACTCGTTGTCACCGCGCAGCACGGCGCCGAACCAGACGCTCGCACCCGGCTTCAGGCGCACGCGGCCGATCACGGTTGCGGTCTCCGCGATGAAATAATTGCCGTCGGCGGGAAGGTCGGGCGCCTGCCCGTCGAGCTCGTAGATCGCCATCAAGGTCTCCTGTCACGTCGACCTCAGCCATAGCGAAACGGCGGCGAAGAGGCAAAGGGCCGCGCGCGCCGAGCGATCGGACGAGCGTCAGCCCAGAACGCCGGCGGCACGCAGCGTCATCAGGAAGAAGGTGCCGCTCATCATGCTCCAGAAGCCGGCGATGAGGGTCGCCATCATCACGAACTCGGCGCGGCGGCTTTCCACCCGCATGCCGCGCAGCGTGTTGCGCATGATGATGAAGGGCGCGGCGAACACCAGGAACGGAACCGCCGCGAAGGTTTTCGGCGCCACGCCGTCCTGCAACAGGCCGAAGCCGGCGGGCCGATGGGCGAGCGCCTGGTATCCGTTCACGAGGGCGCCCGCGAGCGCGAAACCGATGCAGATCGAGAAGAAGGTGTTGAGAGCTTCAGGTGTCATCGGAACAGTCCGCATTTACGCAACGCCGGAGCCTACCTGTGACAAAGAGTGCCGGTTAACGCTACATTATCCTTAAGGGAAGGTTAACGCGGCCGGCCACCCCGCGCAGGGCCGTCCCCATCCTCCGCAGCCGGCAACGCTCCGCGAGAGCGCCCTCACGTGGCATATTCGCTGCTGATTCGTCGGCCATCGGCCGACTTCCGGCTCGACTTGCGCAAGCTCATGACGGTGTTTTCGGCAGCTCCCCTCAAGTCTCCCCGCACGCGCGCACGCGCGCATGTCGTCCCGGTCGTGCTCGGCGGCACCGCCGCGGCATGCGCGGTCGCGCTCGTCGCCTATTTGTTGTGGCCGACCTGGGGTACCAGCGGCGCGAACGCCCCGGACAAGCTGCCGGTCAGCGTCGGCGGCACGCTGTTCAACCTGCCGGTCAACGCGATTCGCATGAAGATCCAGCGGCACTCCGGGCCGCAGGAGCGCATCGATCTCGACTTCCTCTATCCCTCGCTCGAGCCGCCCGGCGCGCCGAAGCACGTCACCGCCGAGATGGTGGAACCGGCAGTGCAATCGATCGACCGCATCTTCCTGTCGATCGCGGCCCATCACGATGCGCTCTCGCCCGAGCAGCGCATGGCCACCATTTATCCGCGCTATCTCGACCAGTCCGCGGCGACGCCCGCGGACGGCCTCACGATGCGGATGTTCCGCGCGGACACGCCGTACGGCAGCGAGGATCTCTATTCCGCTGCAAGCCCGGCGCTGACCGCGCGCTGCACCCGCGATGCAGCGACGCCTGGCATGTGCCTGTCCGAGCGCCGCGTCGGCGGCGCCGACCTCACCTTCCGCTTCCCGCGCAGCTGGCTGTCGCAGTGGCACGACGTGGCAGAGGCGATGGACAGACTGACCGCGCAGCTGCGCGGGTTGAAGGGGTGAGCAAGGCCGTTCGGCCGCCGACGCCACCGCGCGGCTGCGTGGTCTCAGGAAGAAATAGCGCTCGAGGCCGCGGGCAATTCAAGCGCCGAGCCGATCCCCTTGCGGTCATCCCAGGGATAGCTCGGCAGATCCAGCTTGTCGGCAATGTCCCGGCCGATGGCTAGTCTCGCGACGCCCGGCAACGCGAACGCCCTCACGATCTGATTGCGAAACCACAATCCCCATGGCGTCCGCGGTGCAAAGGCCGCGGCGAAGCGCTCCGCTCCGCGCTGCTTGGCGCCGATATAGCTGCGGAGCCGCGTCTCATAGGCGCTGAACGCTTCCCGGTGGCGCCCCTCGGCGCGTGCGAGCTCGCCCGCAAGCACATAGGCAGAGATCATGGCCAGAGCCGAGCCCTGCCCGGCGAGCAGCGACACGCAGAAGGCCGCATCGCCGATCAGGGCAACGCGGCCGCGCGACCAATTGTCCATCCGGATCTGGCTGACGCGATCGAAATACAGCTCATCGGCACGATCGAGTTCGTTCCGGATGGCCGGCCACTCCCAATGCGCGCAACGGTAGACCTCGCACAGCTTCTTTTTCTGATCGGCAGTCGTGGCGGGCCATCGATCGGCGTGGTCGGCAAAGATGAAGACGAACAACGTTCGATCGTCATGCAGGGCAAAGCGCCCGATCATGCGCCCCGGCTGCCCGTACATGAGATACGTGTTCTCGTCGCGCGCATGGTAGCCGTGAGCTTCGAACGTGGCGACGGTGTAGCCGAGATGCCGTTCGAAAGCCCGTTGCGGCCCGAACGCAAGGCGCCGCACCGATGAATGCAACCCGTCGGCACCGATCACGAGATCGAAGCGGCGCTCACCCGCCTGTCGCAGCTGAACCCTGACCTCGTCGGCGCGTTCGTCGAGTGCAACGATCTCGTCATCGAAGACGGTCTCCGTGGAGTCGCCGATCGTCCCGTACAGCAGATGCGAGAGATCGCTTCGTGCCAGCGTGACGTAGCGTCCGCCCGTCAGTTCGTCGAACACGCGCGTGCCGAAACCGGCAATGCGCCGGCCGCAATCATCGACGATCCCCATCTGTTGCACATGGTAGCCCGCACGATCGATCGCCGGCAGCAGCCCCATCCGTTCGGCGATGTCGTAACCCAGTCCCCAGAAATCGATGACATAGCCGCCGCGACGAAGCGCAGGCGCGCGCTCGACCAGCGTCGGCGCGTAGCCAGCCGCCTTCAGCCAATAGGCAATCGTCGGCCCTGCGATCCCCGCCCCGGAAACCAGCACTGTTCGCATGGACGAAATATGGGAAGAGCGGCGGCCGATCGCACGGCCGCGTCAGACACCAAATGGTGAAGGCGGGAAGTTCCGCGGCACCCGTCGGGTCGCATTACTCCTGATCGACGAGATCGTCCTCGAGGATCGCCATCTGGAACTGGAACGAACGATCGTCGTCCTCGTCGTCGACGAAGAGCACGCCAATGAATTCCTCGCCGATATAGACTTCGGCGGAATCGTCCTTCTTCGGCCGCGGCACGACGCGGATCTTGGGATTGCCGAATACGCGCTTCAGATACGCGTCGAGCTTCCTGACTTCCTTGACGTCCACGGCAAGTCTCCAATCGAAATCTAACGTGGCGGGGTTTTAGGACGAGACGCAACGAACCGCCAGCATGAATTGCCAAAGAATTTGGGGACGAAAGGGCCGGACAATCCGGCCCTTCGCGACGTCAAGGCCCGGTCTCAGAGTCCCATGGCGTTGATCATCTGATCCATGGTGCGCGACGGCTCGGCGCAGCCGGCCTCGCCGACGATCTTGGCGGGCACGCCTGCAACCGTGACATTGTGCGGCACGGGCTTGACCACCACCGAGCCGGCGGCGATGCGGGCGCAATGGCCGATCTCGATGTTGCCGAGGATCTTTGCGCCGGCGCCGATCAGCACGCCATGGCGGATCTTCGGATGACGATCCTCGTTCTCCTTGCCGGTGCCGCCGAGCGTGACGCCGTGCAGGATCGAGACGTCGTCCTCGATCACCGCCGTTTCACCGCAGACGAAACCGGTGGCGTGGTCGAGGAAGATGCCGCGGCCGATGCGAGCGGCGGGATTGATGTCGGTCTGGAACACCGCGGAGGCGCGGCTCTGGAGATAATACGCAAAATCCTTGCGGCCCTTCAGATAGAGCCAATGCGCCAGGCGATGGGTCTGGATGGCGTGAAAGCCCTTGAAGTAGAGCAAGGGATCGATGAAGCGCGAGGTCGCGGGATCGCGGTCGTAGACGGCAACGAGATCGGCGCGGAAGGCGTTGCCGAGATCGGGATCGTCGCGCAGCGCCTCGTCATAGGTCTGGCGCACGAGGTCGCCCGACATCGAGGAGTGATCGAGCCGATCGGCGACGCGGTGGACCACCGAATCTTCCAGGCGGCTGTGGTGCAGCACGGTCGAATAGATGAAGGTCGCAAGCTCGGGCTCGCGATGGACGATGTCCTCCGCTTCGCCCCGGATCCGGTCCCAGATCGGATCGAGCGATGCGAGCTTTCCTCCCGGATTGACCTGATGCACTGCCATGCGATTTGCTCTCTCGAATTGGCTTTGTTTTCCCCGCTGTATAGCACAGTCTAGGCGATAAAGTCCTGACGGGCTTGCCTGAGAGTGAACAGCATTTTGCCCCGCGGAGCACGCCAAGACTTTGAAACACAACGGTTTCTTCTGACGCCCCCAAGCGGCAAGTCGGTTCAAGGTGGTCAGAGTTTTGCCAAATTCAAGCGGGTCGGCATCAAACTATTGGTGAATTCTCTCCGAGCGGCTATTGCAGGCATGGTCCGAACGAGGGGCGCGGAGCCGATTTGAGCATCACCACCGACCAATTGCGCGCGCGCGCCGCTGATACGTTTTGGCTGCGGCTCACCGCGGCGGCGCTGCCCCTGCTGATGATCGCGCCGGCGTTCTGGAACGGCTATCCGCTGCTGCAATGGGATACCGGCGGCTATCTGGCGCGCTGGTACGAGGGCTATCTCGTCCCCAGCCGCTCCACGGTGTTCGGCCTCTATCTGCACTATGGCGAGAGTTTTGGGTTCTGGACCAACCTCGCCGTCCAGTCGCTGGCGACGCTGTGGCTGCTGCAGCTCACCCTTCGTATCCTCGGATTGATGCAGACCTTCCGCTTCGTCGCGATCAGCCTCTGCCTGATCCTGTCGACCGCGCTGCCCTGGCTTGCAAGCATGCTGCTGACCGACATCTTTGCAGGCCTCTCGGTGCTGTCGCTGTTCCTCATGGTCGTCGGCGCAAACCGCATCTCGGCGCTCGAGAAGATATTGCTGTTCGCCTTCACCGCCTTTGCCGCCGCAACCCACAGCGCCACGCTCGGCGTGCTGTTCGGTCTTTGCGCCGCGGGCTGGATGGTACGTCCGTTTCTCGGCGCGCGCCTTCCGCTGGCCGGCTTGACCCAGGCGAGCCTCACCATCGTCGCGGGCGGCCTGATGCTGGTCTCGGCAAACTACGCGCTGTCCGGCAAGCTGGCCTGGACGCCCGGCGGCTATGGCGTCGCTTTCGGCCGCATGATGCAGGACGGCATCGTCGCTCGCTATCTCAACGACCGTTGTCCGCGCGAACGTTACAAGCTCTGCCCCTATCGCAACGAGCTGCCGGCAACCGCCGACGAGTTCCTGTGGGGCAAGAGCATGTTCAACACGCTCGGCCGCTTCGATGGGCTGAACCAGGAGATGGGCTACATCGTCGTGCATTCGCTTGCGGACTATCCGGCCTGGCAGGCCGGCGCGGCATTGCGCGCGATGGGACAGCAATTGCTGCATGTGGCGACCGGCGAAGGCACCACGGTCTGGATTCCGCATACCTACGGCATCATCGAGCGTTACATCCCCTCGCAGGTCGCGCCGATGCGCGCGGCGCGCCAGCAGCACTGGGAGCTCGGCTTCGACGCCATCAACCGGCTGCACGTTCCCGTCGCCCTGATCTCGATGCTGGGGCTGGTCGGCCTGCTCGCGCGGGCGCTGGCAACCCGCCGGCTGGACGACCTGACGCTGTTGGCGGCGACGGTGACGCTGGCGCTGCTCGGCAACGCCTTCATCTGCGGCGTGATCTCCGGCCCGCACGACCGCTACGGCGCGCGGATGGTGTGGGTGGCGACTTTCGTGGTGCTGGTGGCGCTGTCACGCCGGTTTGGGGATAACGTCAAGGCGCAGTGAGAGGAAATGAAGCTTCGTCGCGGTGCTTGTTGAAACATCTGCGCGCCGGCGCGTTCTCAGCCCGCATTCCCGCGATCGCGAAGGTCGTAACAATGAAGCCGACCGCGTAGCACTTGAGCCACTTCACTTCGAATACCTCCAAGTTGTGGTCGTTAGTGGCGGCTCCCTCTGGTTTGGTTCGATGGCATGGCGCTCTGGTGAGGCTGAGGCAGCAGGTAACTTCCCGCCAGCGAACCTTAGCCGAAACACCCTGAATCTGGCGTGATGTCGGCTGACACCGGGAGAACGGCCGCGGGGCCGCACTCAGTTCGACCGCCGCTTGTGGCCCAAAGCTGGCCTTGGCGCGCGGCCCGCCCGTCGTCAGCTTTTGGACCCGGAGCGGACATAACTGAGCCAACTCCGGCCGCCAAGAACCTCATTCGTCTCTTCGGTAAAAATCGCGTGCGGTCAGCTCGTTGGCGAGCGTGTTTCGAGAGTGGTATTGATCTCCGTCTAGATGAGTCTTCATGGCCTTAAGCCACGGCAGCTTTGCTTGAATGCCCGCTGTCAACGGGTCTTGAGTAACCTCAATGGCAACGTCGCGGAGTGAAACTCCAGAGCCGAATGTTGCTGCTAGATTTCTGGGATCAATCTGTTCAACCGACTTCGGATCATCAAGATCACGAAATCTGACCAACATCGGAATTTCGTTGACCTTCAACACCCGGTGCGGGTGCTGCTCTCTCAATAGCCGAACTTGCGGAAGGGGATCGGTCTCGCTCTTGATCAAGTCGGCAAAGGCATGAAACAGCATCCATGCAGGACCACCTAAATCTCCATATCCAGCTTTCGGCCCATGCAGGAGCGCGAAAAGCGTACCGTGAAGGCCGAGATCGACCACAACAGCTTCGCCGCTGACCTCATTGCCGAAGCCCCCCATGGAGCCGAAGAGGCCCCTCGTGTCGGACTGCCTGACTTGAATGACGCCAGAACCGCTGACGAGCTTGCCATCAACTTCTACGTTGATTGTTAAGCGGTATCTGATGGTCTCGCTCAGGCTACCACAGCCAGTTAGTGCGCTCACAAAAACGCAGAGCGCAGCTAGCCGTTTCGCAAGCATTAGCGCCATCGCCATACCAATACCACGCCGCAAATCTGGTTGAGCTTGCTGGCACTCCAACAAGCTTTGGTTGTGCATGGCAACAGACTAAAGTTCAGTAAATGTTGGTCCCGACCGCCCGTAAAGGCGCAAAGAGGGCAGAGTTTCACTTCCTCTTGTGGCCCCCTTAGCCGACCTACCTTCCCGCTTCGCGATGACGTCTCGCCATCGGCCGCAGCGGACTCCCAGTCTCTGCGCATGAAGGAGTGAACGGTTGCCCCGAAGAGAGTGGCCGGCCCCCGTGTGATCGGGCATTTCAGGATCATTGGGCCACGACCGTGCCCCGGACAACACTGTCCTCAGCCGCGGCGTGAGAGGAAACCCAGCACGCCGGTCTTGTAGACCTTGTCGCCGACCGCACGCATGTGGTCGCGGTTGGGAATATCGAGCACTTCCGAGCCGGGGATGATCGCGCCGAGCGCGCTGGCAGAGCCTGCGACATCGTCGGTCGAGCCGACCGCGATCAGCACCGGCACGTCGATGCGCGCAGCTTCGTCGCGGGTCATGAGGTCGCGCGTGCCGCGGAGGCACGCGGCGAGCGCGCGGCGGTCGGAGCGGGTCTGATCGGCAAACGCGCGAAAGGTGCGGCCGACGGGATCGGTGACGTCCTCGAGTGCCGGCGCTTCCAGCGCTTTCGCCACGTTCTCGCCGGGCCCTGTGCCCTCGATCAGGCCACCGATGCCGATGCCGCCGAGGATCGCCGAGCGCAGGCGTTGCGGCTCGTTGAGGGACAGCCACGCCGTCATCCGTCCACCCATGGAATAACCCATGATGTCGGCCTGCGGGATGGCGAGATGATCCATCAGCGCAAGCACGTCGCCGGCCATGGTCGGGATCGAGTACTGTTCGGGCTCGTAGAGCTTTTCGCTTTCGCCGTGGCCGCGATTGTCGAGCGCGATCACGCGGCGGCCGTTCTTGCGCAGCTCCGAAACCCAGGTCGGATAGACCCAGTTCACGTTCTTGCTGGAGGCAAAGCCGTGCACCAGGATGATCGGATCGCCCTCGCCTTCGTCGAGATAGGCAATTTCAACGGCGCCGTTGTGAAAGCTCGGCATCATCAGTTCCAGAGGTCTTGAGGGGGATGGGTGGATCTTAGAGCATGATCCGGAAAACTGTGCAGCGGTTTTCCGGCAACATCATGCTCAAACAATAGCCTGAAGCGCGTCGCACTTCAGGCCGTGGTGCCCGCGCTGGCCAGAGCGGCCTCGGCTGCCATCTGCGCGCGGCGGAGCCGCCGCGCCCGCCTGCGATCGCACCAGGCCTGGGTCAGGCGCTCTGTCGTCGCCTTGATGGAGGACAGAAGGCCGAACAGCGTCAGCGCCGCACTGAGCAGCCAGAGCGCCAGATCGAACGCGCCGCCGATGAGCAGCAGCGCGCCCCGGCCCAGGAGCTTCATGATCGCGCGCGTCTTGCCGCCCTGCGCTTCCGCAAGCCGCGCCGCGCGCGCCACATCCTTGGGACCCTCGGCGATGCGCAAGGTCTCCATCGCCCCGCGCGTGCCGGTCCTTTCGGCGACGCGCGTGACGTCCTTGCCGAGCCGGACCAGCGCACCGGCCTTCTCGGCCCGGAACGCGGCCTTGATCGCGCTCACGGTCTGGCCCGGCCGCAGCACCGAGCCTGATACCACCGCGTTCCGGAGCATCGGCGTGTCGACGACCTCGCGCGCCGAGCGGCCGGCCCATGCGGCAAGCCCCTCGCCGAGCCGCCCGACTTTCCGCGCATCCTTCACCAGCGTCAGTCCGGCGCGCACCGGCGCCGCACCGCCGACGGACACGTAGGTTGCCGCCGTCACCGCAAGTCCCGCGGCCGCAAGCCCGAGCACGAGGCGGTCGGTGTCCTCGCCCATGGCGAGATGCTTGCCCTCGCGCACCACGTCCCTGATGTCGCCGAACACGAAGAGATCACCGGCCACCGTTCCCGACAGGCTCGCGACATCGTCCGCGTTGCCGGTGACGAGACCGGTGGCGAACCGTTTCGCGAAATGCGAGGTGGAATTCTCCACCTTGACGGCGTCACTGACACGGCTCAGCAGGTCGTCGGGAAGCGCGATGTTGCGGTCACGCGCCAGCGCAACGAAACTATCGGCGAGATCGGCATCATCAGCAGCGAGCGCGGCCTCGATATTGTCCTGAACCACGCGGTCGTTCTGCCGCAGCAGTGCATCGAGCTTCAGCTCGGAGAGCGCAGCCGGGTCGTCCTGGGCAACGAGGATCCCGCCGGCCTCACGGGCATGCGGCGCGACCTGCGCGAGCATGAAGCTGCACGCCGCGATACCGGTCAACGCTGTGCTGATTCGCAGCCACTTCATGCGGAAAGCCTGGATGTCCCTCGGATCACTTGCGCCTGACGATGCGTCTTTCGTCGCAAGTTGCACTCGCCCAGAGATAGCTTGCCAAAATTGCGACACAACGTCCCCGACGAAAGAAGGGCTTCTCTCAGGCCTCAAGATTGTGTCGAATTTGCATGAGCAAATG
The DNA here is from genome assembly GCF_000261685.1 of Bradyrhizobium genomosp. I (2014). Lineage (GTDB taxonomy): Bacteria > Pseudomonadota > Alphaproteobacteria > Rhizobiales > Xanthobacteraceae > Bradyrhizobium. The sequence goes on from NZ_AJQE01000060.1 coordinate 30,624, forward strand.
AGCATGGGGCAATTGCGAACCTTTCGGTTCCGCTGGACTAGCAATCATCTGTACCCGCAAGTATGGTCCGCGGCGCCTCAAAGATGCCGCGTCAGTTTTTGATTGTGTCTGCCGCCATTGCCACTCCAGGATGAGTTACGATGTCCGACCATGTCGTCCCGCACTTCCATAACGATGCCGGTGTCCCCGTCATCGAGATCGGCTCGCAAGAGTTCATGTGCGTGGGCGCCAACCCTCCGTTCGACCATCCGCACGTCTTCCTCGACCTCGGCAACGACAACGAGATCATCTGCCCCTATTGTTCGACGCTGTACCGCTTCGCGGCCGACCTGAAGGCGGGCGAAGCCCGCCCGCCGGAATGCGTCCTGAAGGACAAGGTAGCCTGACCGCTTCCATCGGTCAGGGGTGGCGCTCTCCCGAACGATTGTCATCGCCGGCGCGGGCATAGGTGGCCTGACGGCCGCGCTTGCGCTCGCGGCCCGCGGCTTCCGCATCGTCGTGCTGGAAAAGGCAGAGCGCCTCGAAGAAGTCGGCGCCGGCCTGCAGCTCTCCCCCAATGCCAGCCGCGTGCTGGTCGAGCTCGGCCTGACCGAACGCCTCAAGGCGCGCGCGGTGACCCCGGAGGCGGTCTCGATCATGAGCGCGCGCGCGGGCGGCGAGCTCCTGCGCATGCCGCTGGGCCAAGCAGCTTCCGCGCGCGCCGGCGCCCCGTATTGGGTGGTGCATCGCGCCGACCTGCAATCGGCGCTGGCGGGCGCTGTCGCCGATCATCCCGACATCGACCTGAAGCTGGGTGCAACCTTCGAGGACGTCGCGCCCCACGCCAAGGGCCTGACCGTCGTCCATCGCAGCGGCACGATCCGCCGCAGCGATCTCGCCAGCGCATTGATCGGCGCCGACGGCATCTGGTCGACGGTACGTCAGCATCTGTTTCCCGAGGTGCAGCCGCGCTTCTCCGGGCTGATCGCCTGGCGCGGCACGCTCGATGCCACGCAACTGCCGAAGGACTATACCGCGCGCCGGGTGCAGCTCTGGATGGGCCCGAACGCCCATCTCGTTGCCTATCCGATCGCGGGCGGACGCCAGATCAACGTCGTCGCGGTGCTGCCCGGCACCTGGAACCGGCCGGGCTGGAGCACGCCCGGCGATCCCCTCGAGGTGATGGAGGCCTTTGCCGCCCCGCGCTGGCCGGCGCCGGCGCGGATGATGCTGGCCGCGGTCGACAGCTGGCGAAAATGGGCCTTGTTCGGCGTGCCCGACGGCTGCCCCTGGAGCAAGGGTCCGGTGGCGCTGCTCGGCGACGCCGTGCATGCCATGCTGCCTTTTGCAGCCCAAGGCGCCGGCATGGCGATCGAGGATGCCGCCGCGCTGGCCCGGCATTTGAGCCTCGAGGCCGCCGAGAGCACCACGGGCATCGCCGCTGCGCTGACGCAATACGGCCGCGCGCGCCAGGCGCGAGTCCTTCGGGTGCAGCAAACCGCGCGGCGGCAGGGCCGCATCTATCATCTCGGCGGGCCGCTCGCGATCGCACGCGATCTTGCGATCCGTGCGCTCGGCCCGGAGCGCATGTTGGCGCGGCAGGACTGGATCTACGGCTGGCGGCCCTGATGCGAGCGCCGCCGGCGCGGCGGCTTGAAGCGCGATGATTAGCGCATTGCTCTGCCGGATGCCGACACGGGCTTGGTCGAGCCCGGCTTCGCACTGGCCGCAGGCGATGGCGATGCGGCAGGCGATGCCGCCTCGGGCGGCGTCTCCCGGCACCTGTTGCGGCGCCAGGCCTCGTCTGCCAATTGCGCCTGCCCGCGCACCGCAATGTAATCGTTGCGATAGGCGAGCTCGGACACGACCGCGCCACCTGCCCCGGTCTCGGCCTTGTCCATCAACTTCTGCAATTCGTCGGTGCGCTTGGCGAGCAGCTTGCGCTCACCCTCCAGTTGCTTGCAGTCGTACAATTCGTATTTGGCGGGATCGGCAAAGGCCGGCGCGATCGTCTCGCTCATGCCGGCGCAGCCGGACAGCGCGGCGCCGGCCGCAAACAGCGCGAGGAGTGCGCCAAAGCCGCGCAGCGAAGAGGAGAACAAAGCCGCCATGCCGGATGAATAGCCCCCGTGGATTGAGAATGCCTAAAGCAACAACAGATGTCCGGATTGAGGCTTTGCCTTGTACGCCCGGCTCGCTTAAGGAAGAACCGTCCCTCCGGGTACGCGACGCGCCAATTCCAGACAGCCGGGGATGGACTTAAGTGTTTGATCTCGTTGGATCAAGCGGGCATGGCGGAATTGGTAGACGCAAGGGACTTAAAATCCCTCGGTGCGCAAGCGCTGTGCCGGTTCGACCCCGGCTGCCCGCACCAATGGAGCTGAGGGCAAACCGTGCTCGGCCCGGAGACGACCGCGTCATGGATCCGTAGCGCCCGGCCAGGCGTGCCTCCGGCGCCATGATCGAAGGCCGGCGTCACCAAGAAGACCCTCTATTATATTATCACTTCACCGGCACGGACGAGATTGAGCGGCCCGCTGACCTCGTCTGCGTCTCCGCTCCGACGGCTCTCACCAGGTCCTGTCCGGCCCTGCTCCGCCTGCCAGCCATCCCGAAACATGGGTTGTGCAACGCAGCATGCACGGAGATAACGTCGCTCGATTTCAGGGGTACTCTTCTTGTCCGACGTCAATGCCGACGATTGGGTGTCCGCGGGACACCGCCCGATGGGTTTTCCGGAATTCGTCATCGTGATCGCGTCCATCATGGCGCTGAATCCGCTTGCGATGGACATGATGCTGCCGGCGCTGCCCAACATCGGGTCGGCCTTCCAGATTCCCGTCGCCAATCATCTCCAGCTGGTGCTGTCGACGTTCCTGCTCGGCTTCGGCGCCGGCCAGTTCGTCATGGGTCCCCTGTCGGACCGCTTCGGCCGCCGACCGGTGCTGCTCGGCGGCATGGCGGTCTATGCGGTCGCGAGCGTGCTGGCGGTCGCAGCGCCCTCGTTCGAGACGCTGCTGCTGGCGCGCGCGTTGCAAGGGCTCGGCACCGCGGCGACGCGCGTGATCGCGACGTCGATCGTGCGCGACTGCTATGTCGGCCGCCGCATGGCGAGCGTGATGTCGCTCGCCATGATGGTGTTCATCGCGGTGCCCGTGGTCGCCCCCTCGTTCGGACAGGCGGTGCTGCTGGTGACGGCGTGGCGCGGCATCTTCGTGGTGCTGATGCTGTATGGCCTGCTCGCGCTCGCATGGTGCGTGCTGCGGCTGCCTGAGACCCTTCCCGAGTCCGAGCGCCGGTCGTTGGCGCCCGCCGACGTGCTCTCCGCGTTCCGGCAGACCGTGACCCATCGCCAGACCATCGGCTATGCCACGGCCGCCGGCAGCGTGATGGGCGCACTGTTCGCCTATGTCTTCTGCGCCCAGCAGATCTTCACCGGCATCTATCGCCTCGGCCATTACTTTCCGCTCGCTTTCGCGGCGATCGCGGCCGGCGTCGCCATTGCCGGCTTCCTCAATGCAAGGCTGGTCGGGCGGCTCGGCATGCGCGTGATCTCGCACGGAGCGCTGACGCTCTACACCGTCGTGGCCGGCGTGATGCTGCTGACGGAAAGTCTCGGCGTGCTGCCGCTCGCCTTGTTCATGGTGCTCTCCGCGTTGATGATGTTCTCGTTCGGCATGATGGTCGCCAACTTCACTGCGCTCGCGATGGAGCCGCAGGGACATATCGCTGGCACCGCCTCTTCGCTCTACGGCTCGATCACGACGCTGATCGGGATCGTGGTCGGTATGGCGATCGGGCAGAGCTTCGACGGCACGCTGCTGCCCTTCTCGATCGGCTTCTTCCTGTCGACCCTCGCCGCGCTCGCGATCTTGCTGGTGGTGGAGAAGGGGCGGCTGTTCAAGCCGCATCATCGCCCTGTGGCGTGAGGAACCTCCCTGCCCACTCGATGTTGTCCTGCAGCAATCGAGAGGATCGCGAGATGGAACAGGAGAGCAAACCGGATCAGGCCGCGTCGGGAATCGAGCGGCCCACCCCGCGGGAACAGTTCTCGGAAGAGCGGCCGCATAGAAGCCTGCCCTTCGCAAGTGAGGGGCTGGAGCCGCTGCGCGACAGCCACTGCTAGAATGGATCGAGCAGGTACTGCTCCATAGAAAACGGCGCCGCGGGACACCCACGGCGCCGTTCGCCTTTCGGACGTAAGACTACTCCGACTTGGTGATGTTCCAGAACACCGGCGTCGCCGGGCCGTCGAGCACACCCGTGAGCGACTTCTGCCAGGCGCTCGGGGCCTGGTACTGGCCGAGCGGAATGTAGATCACCTGCTCAAAAGCTTCCTTTTGGATGTCGGCGGCGATCTTCTTCTGCGCATCGGGCGAGGGCGCGCGAACGAAGGCGTCCTTGAGCTCTTCGATCTTGGCGTCTTCCGCCCAGCCGAACCAGCCGCCGTTCTTGCCGCGACCGCCGATCGAGACGTTGGCGATCGGATTCATCACGTCCGCGGCGACCCAGTTGGTGAAGAACATGTTCCATCCGCCCTCCTTCACCGGCTTCTGGCCGGCACGGCGGGCAACCACCGTCTGCCAGTCGGTCGCCTGAAGATCGACCTTGAAGCCGGCCTCACGGAGCAGCTGCGCGGCGACGATCGGCTGCGCCTTCAAAGTCGTGACGTCGCCGGGGGCCATGATCGCAATCGGCGTCCCGTCATAGCCGGATTCGGCGAGCAGCTTCTTGGCTTCCGCCATGCCGCCGCCTTTCACCAAGGTCTCCGAGCCGAGGTCGGTCGCGAGCGGCGTGTCGCAGATAAAGAAGGCGCCGCAAATCTTGTAGTATTTCGGATTGCCAACAAGGGCGTCCAACACGTCCTTCTGGTTCATTGCCAGAAGTGCAGCGCGGCGCACCTTGGGATTGTCGAAGGGAGGCAGCAGGAAGTTCATGCGGCCGAGCGTCTGGAAGCCGAACTTGTTCAGAACCTCAATCTTGAGGTCTTTATTGCCCTCGACGACCGGGAGCATGTCCCAGGGCACGTTCTCCATGAAATCGATATCGCCCGACTGCAGCGCGTTCACCGCGGTCTGGGAGTCCGGCATGGTAATCCACTCGACGCGATCAACCTTCACCACCTTGCCGCCGGCGGTCCAGCTCGCCGGCTCCTTGCGCGGCACGTAGTCGGTGTTCTTGACGTAGACCGCCTTCACGCCGGGCTGGAATTCGCCCTGCACGAACTTGAAGGGACCCGAGCCGATCTGCTCGGGAATTTGCTTGCCCGCCGGCGTCTCAGCGAGCCGCTTCGGCATCATGAACGGCACCAGCGAGGACGGTTTGCCGATCGATTCGAGCACCAGGCCGTAGGGCTGCTTCAGCTTCAGCACGATCGTCTTGGCATCTGGCGCGTCGATGCTGGCGGTGAAGTCCATGAGCTTCTGGCCCATGCCGTCGTTCCTGCCCCAGCGCTTCAGTGAGGCGACGCAATCCTCGGCAGTCACCGGCGCGCCGTCATGCCACTTCAGTCCGTCGCGCAGCGTGAAGGTGTAGGTCAGCTTGTCGTCGGAGACCTTCCAATCCGCCATCTGCGGCTGAATCTTGAAATTGGAGTCGGTCGCAAGCAGCGTGTCGTAGACCATGTAGCCATGGTCGCGCGTGATGTAGGCCGTGGTGAAGCCCGGATCGATGATGCGCAGATCCGAATGCATCACCGCCGTGATGGTCTTGCCGGCCGCAAGCACTGGCGAGGCCAGCGCGGTCGAAAGCGCGACGACCGACAGCGCAAGTTTGGAGGCGAACGCGCGGCGCCCCCGGCGCATGAAGTGGAACATAGAAAGTTCTCCTGACGTGAAACTGTTCAAAGGCAGGTTATTGGTTAAGCATTCGGTTCATTCGTTGGGCGAACTAACCTCATGCAATGCCTTTATCTTTTCGAGACTTGCAGACGGCGCCGAGCGCGTCAATCCGGTTTCGCTGCAAGCCCTTGCGGCGCGCGCAAGGGCTCCACAAAGATCGGTTTGGCCCTACAACACCCCCCGCTTGTCCTGCCCCGCGCCGATGCAATGCGCGTTCCATCTTTCGAAGCTTGAGAGACATTAAGATGAATCCTGCCAATCTTCCCTTTGATTCCGAGGCGATGCTCGAGGGCCTGCGCGGCTGGGTCGAATGCGAAAGTCCGACCTGGGACGCAGGCGCCGTGGACCGCATGCTCGATATCGCAGCACGGGATATGGCGATCATGGGTGCGACGATCGAGCGCATCGCCGGCCGTCAGGGCTTTGGCGGCGTCATTCGCGCGCGCTTTCCCCATCCGAAGCAGGGCGAGCCGGGCATCCTGATCGCCGGTCACATGGATACCGTTCACCCGGTCGGCACCATCGAGAAGCTGAAATGGCGACGCGAGGGCAACAAGTGCTACGGCCCCGGCATCTACGACATGAAGGGCGGCAACTATCTCTCGCTGGAAGCGATCCGACAGCTCGCGCGCGCGTCGTTCACGACGCCGCTGCCGATCACCGTGCTGTTTACGCCGGATGAGGAAGTCGGCACGCCCTCCACGCGCGATATCATCGAGGCGGAAGCCGCGCGCAACAAATACGTGCTGGTGCCCGAGCCCGGCCGCGCCGACAACGGCGTCACCACCGGACGCTACGCCATCGCGCGCTTCAATCTCGAGGCGACGGGCCGCCCGAGCCACGCCGGCGCGACGCTGTCGGCGGGACGTTCGGCGATCCGCGAGATGGCGCGGCAGATTCTCGCGATCGACGCGATGACGACGGAGGACTGCACCTTCTCGGTCGGCGTGGTGCATGGCGGCCAGTGGGTCAATTGCGTTGCCACGACCGCGACCGGCGAAGCGCTGTCCATGGCCAAGCGTCAAGCCGATCTCGACCGCGGTGTCGAGAGGATGCTGGCGCTGTCGGGCACCACCAACGACGTCACCTTCAAGGTCACGCGCGGCGTGACGCGTCCGGTCTGGGAGCCGGATGCCGGCACCATGGCGCTGTATGAAAAGGCGCGCGGCATCGCCAAATCTCTCGGCGCGGAATTACCGCATGCAAGCTCCGGCGGCGGTTCCGACGGCAACTTCACCGGTGCAATGGGCATCCCAACGCTCGACGGCCTAGGTGTGCGCGGCGGCAATGGCCACACCCTGGAGGAGTTCATCGAGGTGGACAGCCTGGTTGAGCGTGGGCGCCTGATGGCGGGGTTGCTGGCCACGCTGGAATAGTGAACTCGTCATTCCAGGGCGATGCGACAGCATCGAACCCGGAATCTCGAGGTCCCGGGTTCGATGCTTCGCATCGCCCCGGGACGACGAGGTGGGCTTTGCACTGCACAATGCGTTGGCAGTCGCGGTCGAAATTTAGCCTTGTCCAAAAATGAGGCGTATCGTACTGCTCCGCTTGTCCACGCGACGATGCGGGAGAGATCGCAACGAAGGCTTTCGGCCTCCGCTGCGGCGCCGACGGAGCAACCGCCCCGGAAACTCTCAGGCAAAAGGACTGTATCGTCAGGACGATCTGGAGAGAGACGGCACGATTCTGCGATCGTGACGTCCACCGAAGGGGATAGTCCGTCGCAAGGTGCGCGGCGGATCAAGCTCTCAGGTAACCGTGACAGATGGGGCGCCGCCAACGGCCTTTGGCCGGCGGTCAGCCGTCTCGAACTCACGGGAGCCCCGAACCTGACATGACCCATATCGCCATCATCGGCGCCGGCATCACCGGCGTGACGACCGCCCATGCCCTGCTCGAACGCGGCTACAAGGTGACGGTGCTCGACAGGCACCGCTACGCCGCGATGGAGACGTCTTTCGCCAATGGCGGACAGCTCTCCGCATCGAACGCCGAAGTCTGGAACAGCACTGCGACGATCCTGAAGGGCCTGCGCTGGATGTTCCGGCGCGACGCGCCGCTGCTGATGAACCCGCGGCCGAACTGGCACAAATATTCATGGATGAGCGAGTTCGTCGCCAACATCGGCAACTATCGGGCCAACACGATTGAGACCACGCGGCTCGCGATCGAAGCGCGCAGGCATCTGTTCGACATCGCGGCGCGCGAAGGGATCGACTTCGATCTCGAACGCCGCGGCATCCTCCACATCTATCGTGACAAGGCCGGCTTCGAATCCGGCCTGCGCGTCAACGCGCTGCTGCAGGAAGGCGGCCTCGACCGCCGCCCGGTGACGCCGGAGGAAATCCGCAGCATCGAGCCGACACTGCGCAAGGACTATTATGGCGGCTTCTACACGCCGTCGGATGCGACCGGCGATATCCACAAGTTCACCCGCGGGCTGGCGGACGCCTGCAAGCGGCGTGGCGCGACCTTCATCCACGAGGCCAATATCGATTCGATCGCACGTGCCGGCAGCGGCTTCGTCATCGGCTGGACCGATCTGGCCGCGAGCGATGGTGTGGCGGCCGCGCGCGGCGCACTGAGCGCGGACGGCGTCGTGGTCTGCGCGGGCGTTGCGAGCCGTCACTTCGCCGCCCTGCTCGACGAGCGCGTCAACGTCTACCCGGTCAAGGGCTACTCGATCACCGTGCAGCTCGACACTGCCGAAAGCCGCAACGCCACCCCGACGGTGAGCCTGCTCGACGAGGCCGCCAAGATCGTCACCAGCCGGCTCGGCGCCGATCGTTTTCGCGTCGCCGGCACCGCCGAGTTCAACGACTTCAATCGCGACATCCGCGCCGACCGCGTGCAGCCGCTGATCGACTGGGTGCGCAGCAACTTCCCCGCCATCGAAACGTCGCGCGTCGTGCCCTGGGCCGGGCTGCGCCCGATGATGCCGAACATGATGCCGGTCGTGCGCGCAGGGCGGATACCTGGCGTGTTCTTCAACACCGGCCACGGCCATCTCGGCTGGACTCTGTCGGCGGCGACGGCGCAGATGATCGCCCAGACCATCGACGGCTGGCGCGGCCTCAACGCGCCGCCGACCGCGCCTTCACTTGGGGTTGAGCGTGAACTGCGACATGCATCCTGAGTTGGTCGATACTGGGGACATGCCGGCCTCTTGCGACAGCGCAGCCCTTGGCACACAATTTGCCCCGAGAGGACACCGTCTCCGGGCGGCCTTGCCAGCCCAAGCGATAGGCATGATAGACACGACAGAGTTCACGGGCGCCTCGGGGCGCCACACGTTCCGTAGCCGGAGATAGGTGCATGCTGGGTTATCTTATTCGCCGCGTTCTGGCCGCGGTGCCCGTGATGGGCGTCGTCGCGCTGTTCGTGTTCCTGCTGCTCCGGCTGACGCCCGGCGATCCCGCCGCGATTCTCGCCGGCGACAACGCGACGCCGGAACGGCTCGAGCGCATCCGCACCTCGCTCGGCCTCAACGAGCCGCTGATCGTGCAGTTCATCACCTGGGTGAACAAGCTGCTGCACGGCGATCTCGGGACCTCGCTGATCTCCAACCTGCCGGTGATGAAGATGATCGGCCAGCGCGTCGAGCCCTCGATCTCGATCGCGTTGTCGACCATCATCCTCGCCGTAATCGTCGCCGTTCCCTTGGGGGTGATCGCGGCGTGGAAGCACGGCACCTGGATCGATCGCTTCGTGATGGGCCTGTCCGTGCTCGGCTTCTCGGTGCCGGTGTTCGTGGTCGGCTATGTCCTGATCCAGATCTTCGCCATCGACCTGCGCTGGGTTCCGGTGCAAGGCTTTAAGAGCATCAGCGCCGGCTTCGGGTCGTTCTTCGAGCGCATCATCCTGCCGACCTGCGCACTGTCCTTCATCTACATCGCCCTGATCGCGCGCATGACGCGCGCGGCGATGCTCGACGTGCTCGGCGAAGATTACGTGCGAACAGCGCGTGCGAAGGGCATCAACGAGGTCGCTGTGATGATGCGCCATGCGCTGCGCAACGCCGCGGTGCCCGTGATTACCGTGATCGGCACCGGCTTTGCGCTGTTGATTTCCGGTGTCGTCGTCACCGAGAGCGTGTTCAACATCCCCGGCATCGGCCGCCTCACCGTCGATGCGGTGCTGGCGCGCGACTATCCGGTGATCCAGGCAATGATCCTGCTGACGTCGCTGATCTATGTCGTTGTCAATCTTCTCATCGACGTTGCCTACACCCTGCTTGATCCCCGAATCCGATACTGAGGCAAGGAAGAACACAAATGTCGGTCGATACCCTTCCCCAGTCGTCGATTCCGATCACGTCGCCGCTGCGGCCGCGATTCGGGTTCCTCACCTCGACGCCCATCATCGCCACGGCGACAGTCCTGCTCACGTTGATCGTGGTGATCTCGATCCTCGCGCCGCTGATCGCGCCGCATGATCCGATCCAGCTCGCGCCGTCGCAGCGGCTCAAGCCCGCCTCCGCGCAATTCCTGCTCGGCACCGACGCCTACGGCCGCGACCTGTTGTCGCGCGTGATCTATGGCGGCCGCGTCTCGCTTCTGATCGGCATCGGCTCGGCGATCCTGTCGATCGCCATCGGGCTCGCGATCGGCCTCGTCTCCGGCTTCTTCAAGCTGGTCGATTCCGTCCTGATGCGCGTGATGGACGGCCTGATGGCGATGCCGAGCGTCCTACTCGCGATCGCCGTGGTCTCGCTGTCCGGCGCCAGCATCTGGACCGTGCTGATCGCGATCACGATTCCGGAGATCCCGCGCGTGGCGCGCCTGGTGCGCTCGGTCGTGCTGTCGGCGCGCGAGGAGCCTTACGTCGAGGCAGCGATCTCGGTCGGCTCCAGCCTGCCGAAGATCATGTGGCGCCACCTGATGCCGAACACGATCGCGCCGCTGATCGTCCAGGGCACCTATGTCTGCGCGAGCGCCATCCTCACCGAGGCCATCCTCTCCTTCCTCGGCGCCGGCATCTCGCCGGAGACGCCGACCTGGGGCAACATCATGGCCGAGGGCCGCCAGTACTTCCAGATCAAGCCGTCGCTGATCTTCTGGCCGGGCCTTTTGCTCTCGATCGCCATCCTCAGCATCAACCTGATCGGCGACGCCGCCCGCGACGCACTCGATCCGCGCATGAAGCAGCGGGAAGGCAAGTGATGAGCGATCAAGCGATGACCAATACCATCCTCGACATCAACAACCTCGTCGTCTCCGTCGGCAAGAAGCCGGGCGGACACAAGATCATCGACGGCATCTCGATCCAAGTGCGCGAGCGCGAGACGCTGTGTCTCGTCGGCGAAAGCGGCTCGGGCAAGTCGGTGACCTCGCTCACCACGATGGGCCTCTTGCCGAAGGGCACGCTGGTTCCCACCGGCGGCAGCGTCAAGCTGGTCGGCGAGGAGCTGCTCACGGCGACCGACCGCCGGCTGCGCCAGCTTCGCGCCACGCAGATGGCCATGATCTTCCAGGAGCCGATGACCGCCCTCAATCCGGTGGTGCCGGTCGGCCGCCAGATCGACGAGGTGCTGCGCGCGCACACCGATCTCGACGCCAGAGCGCGGAAGAAGCGCATCCTCGACATGATGGAGCAGGTCCACCTGCCCCAGGTCGAGCGCATCTTCGCCTCCTACCCGCACCGGCTCTCCGGCGGCCAGCGCCAGCGCATCATGATCGCGATGGCGCTGGTGCTGGAGCCGAAGCTCCTCATCGCCGACGAGCCGACCACCGCGCTCGACGTCACCACGCAGAAGCAGATCCTGACCCTGATCCGCGAGCTGCAGCGCGATCACGGCACCGCCGTGCTGTTCATCACTCATGACATGGGCGTGGTCGCCGAGATCGCCGACCGCGTCGCGGTGATGCGGCAGGGCCGCTTGGTCGAGACCGGCCCGCTCGAGACCGTGCTGCGCAATCCGACCATGGAATACACCCGAAACCTGCTCGCCTCGGTGCCGAGCCTGGTGCCGCGGCCGCCACGCGAGGAGAGCCGCGAGCCCGTGGTGCTGGAGGCCAACGACCTCAGCAAGGTCTACAAGGAGCGCGCCCTCTTCGGCAAAGGCCGCGAGGTCGTGGCCGCCGACAAGGTCACGCTGACGCTGCGCAAGGGCCGCACCCTCGGCATCGTCGGCGAAAGCGGCTCCGGCAAGTCGACGGTGGCACGCTGCATCGTTCGCCTGATCGACCCGACTTCCGGCGGCGTGCGCCTCGCCGGCCGCGAGATCGCCGACATCTCGCGGCGCCTGCTGCAACCGCACCGGCAGAAGATCCAGATCGTGTTCCAGGACCCCTACCGCTCGCTCAACCCGCGCGTCACCGTCGGCGAGAGCATCGCGGAAGGCCCGATCAATTACGGCGTCTCCCAAGCCGATGCGATGAAGCGGGCGCGCGAGCTGCTCGAGCTGGTCGGCCTGCCGGCGGATGCCGTGTCGCGCTATCCGCACCAGTTCTCCGGCGGCCAGCGCCAGCGCATCGCCATCGCCCGGGCGCTGGCGCTCGATCCCGACGTGCTGGTCGCCGACGAAGCGGTCTCCGCGCTGGACGTCTCCGTGCAGGCACAGGTGCTGGAACTGCTCGACGAGATCCAGAAGCGACTCGGCATCGCCATCCTGTTCATCACGCACGATTTGCGCGTCGCCGCGCAGATCTGCGACGAGGTCGTGGTGATGCAGCACGGCCGCGTCGTCGAACAGGGACCGGCGGCCGAAGTGCTGACGCATCCGAGGGAGGCCTACACCAAGGCGCTGCTGGACGCAGCTCCGGGCCGCAACTGGGACTTTGCCAATTTCCGGCCGGTCGCCGAGGGCGTGGCGGCCGCCGTGTAACGACGTTCACGGTGTCGTCGCGGCGAACGCCGGGAGCCATACCGCGGAATCTATCGACAGTATGTGGGGCCAATCCCGAACGACCAATCTTCGCCAATCTCCTTCCTGGGGTTATGGGCCCCGCGTTCGCGGGGACGACACCGAGAGCGTGATTGGCGGAGCGGCCCACGACGCGCACCGCATCCGCAGCATTCCCAAAACGTCTTGACCCTATGCACGATGCGATTGCTTCCCGGCTTGCTCTTGCGGCAAGGCCGGGGCTAACGTCGCGCACTTTCAATCGGGACTGAACTGAATGACACGCATCGCCGTCGGCGGCTTCCTGCACGAGACCAACACCTTCGCCCCGACCAAGGCGACATTCGCGGACTTCCAGCATGGCGGCGGCTGGCCGGCGATGACGCAAGGTGCCGACGTCTTGAAGGTGATGCGCCGCATCAATGTCGGCCTCGCCGGCTTCGTCGACAGCGCCGATGCCAATGGCTGGGAACTCGTTCCGACGATTGCCTGCGGGGCGAGCCCCTCGGCCCACGTCACCAAGGATGCCTTCGAACGCATCGTGAAGGTGATGGTCGACGGCATCAAAGCCGCCGGGCCGATCGATGCGGTTTATCTCGACCTGCACGGCGCCATGGTGACGGAGCATCTCGACGACGGCGAAGGCGAGATCCTGGCGCGCGTGCGCCGCGTCATCGGCAAGGATGTTCCGCTCGTCACCAGCCTCGATCTCCATGCCAACGTCACGCCCGACATGATCGAGCATGCCGACGCGCTGATCGCCTACCGCACCTATCCGCATGTCGACATGGCCGAGACCGGCCGCGCCTGCGCCGGGCACCTCGCGCTGCTGCTGAAGACCAAGCAGCGCTTCGCAAAGGCGTTCCGGCAATTGCCGTTCCTGATTCCGATCAGCTGGCAATGCACCAACGATCAGCCCACCAAAGGCATCTACGAGAAGCTCGCCGCGCTGGAGGGCGATGTGGTTCCAACGCTGTCTTTCGCGCCCGGCTTCCCCGCTGCCGATTTCCGCGATTGTGGGCCAAGCGTGTTCGCTTATGGCAAGACGCAAGCGGACGCCGACCGCGCGGCCGATGCGATCGTGAAGCTGATCGAAGGCCACGAGGACGATTTCGACGGCAAGATCTGGTCGCCTGACGATGGCGTGCGCCATGCCATGCAACTTGCGAAGAATGCGAGCAAGCCGATCATCATCGCCGATACCCAGGACAATCCCGGCGCCGGCGGCGATTCCGACACCACGGGCATGCTGCGCGCGCTGGTGCGCAACAAGGCGAGCGCCGCGACCGGCGCGATTTACGATCCGGAATCGGCCAGGGCCGCGCATGCGGCCGGCGTCGGCGCCACCGTGACGCTCTCGCTCGGCGGCAAGTCCGGCATTCCCGGCGACGAGCCCTATCGCGAGACCTTCCTGGTCGAAAAGCTCTCCGACGGCCGCTTCACTGCACCCGGTCCCTATTACGGCGGCCGCGAGATGGAGATGGGACCGTCCGCGTGCCTTCGCATCGGCGACGTCCGCGTCGTCGTCTCCTCTCACAAGGCCCAGCTCGCCGACCAGGCAATGTACCGCTATGTCGGCATCGAACCGACGCGAGAGAAGATCCTGGTCAACAAGAGCTCGGTGCACTTCCGTGCCGATTTCGAGCCGATCGCGGCGAAGCTCCTGATCTGCGCCGCCCCCGGCGCGATGCCGGCCGACACCGCCTCCCTGCCCTGGACGAAGCTGCGCCCCGGCGTCCGCATCAAGCCGAACGGCCCCGTTTTCACGCCTCCCTCACGCTAACTGGACGGACCCTATGCCCACGATTGATCGCATCGACGGCTATGCCGACGAACTCACCGCTATCAGGCGCGACCTCCATGCTCATCCCGAGATCGGCTTCGAGGAACTGCGCACCTCCGGCATCGTCGCCGACAAGCTGAAGAGCTGGGGCATCGAGGTGCATCGCGGCCTCGGTGGCACCGGCGTGATCGGCGTCATCAAGGGCAAGGGGACGGGCGGCAAGCGCATCGGCCTGCGCGCCGACATGGACGCGCTGCCGATGGAGGAGAACACCAATCTGAAGTGGAGTTCGAAAATCCCCGGCCGCTTCCACGGCTGCGGCCATGACGGCCACACCACCATGCTGCTCGGCACCGCGCGCTATCTCGCCGAGACCAGGAACTTCGACGGCACCGTGCACCTGATCTTCCAGCCGGCCGAGGAAGGCCTCGGCGGCGCGCGCGCCATGATCAAGGACGGCTTGTTCGAGAAGTTTCCCTGCGACGAGCTCTACGGCCTGCACAACGCGCCCGACCTCAACCACGGTGAGATCGCGATCCTGCCCGGCCCCGCGATGGCCAGCGCCGACTTCTTCGACCTCCGCATCACCGGCTACGGCGCGCATGGCGCAATGCCCGAACGCTCCAAGGACGCGGTGATCATCGCGACCACGCTGGCGCAGGCGATCCAGACCATCGTCAGCCGCAACGTCGAGCCGCTGCAGGCCGCCGTCATCTCGATCACACAGATTCACGCCGGTTCCGCCTACAACGTCATTCCCGGCGACGCGCATCTTTGCGGCACCATCCGCACCTTCTCGAAGGAAGTCCGCACCCTGATCGCCGAACGCATCCGCACGATCTGCGCCGGCATCGCGAGCGCCTATAGTTGCGTGATCGACGTCGACATCCGCGATACCTTCGACGTGCTGGTCAACCAGGTCGAGCAGTCCAAGGTGGTCGAGGAGGTCGCGCGCACCATCGTCGATCCCGCCAACGTGATCACCCGGACCCAGCCGAAGATGGGCAGCGAGGATTTTGCCGACATGCTGCAGACTATTCCCGGCGCCTATTTCTGGGTCGGCCATGACGGCGCGGTGCCCGTGCACAATCCCGGCTTCGTGCTCGACGACAAGATCCTGCCAATCGGCGCCAGCATGTTCGCCCGCATCATCGAGACGCGCATGCCGGTGGGAGCCCATGCATAAGAAGAGTGCCGAAGAGGCGGTCACCTCGCTGCACGATCTCTCCGCGGTCGATCTGATCGCGGGCTATCGCGCCAAGCAGTTCTCGCCGAGCGAGGTGCTGGAGGACGTGCTCGCGCACGTCGCTGCGTGGGAACCGGATCTGAAGGCGCTCTATGCATTCGATCCCGACGGCGCGCGCGAGGCCGCCAAGGCCTCGACCGCGCGCTGGACCGGCGGCGAGCCGTCCGGCGCGCTCGACGGCGTGCCTGTCACGGTGAAGGACAACATCGCGACCAAGGGTGTACCGGTGCCGCTCGGCGCGGCCAGTGTCAGGCTCGTGCCAGCCGAGAAGGACGCCCCGCCGGCTGCGCGGCTGCGCGAGGCCGGCGCGGTCATCTTCGCCAAGACCACCATGCCCGATTACGGCATGCTGTCCTCCGGTCTCTCCAGCTTCCATGCGCTGGCGCGCAATCCCTGGGACCTCTCCAAGAATCCCGGTGGTTCCAGCGCGGGCGCAGGCGCTGCCGCAGCGGCCGGCTATGGTCCCTTGCATCTCGGCACCGATATCGGCGGCTCGGTCCGCCTGCCCGCCGCTTGGTGCGGCCTCGTCGGCCTGAAACCGAGCTTCGGCCGCGTGCCGATCGATCCCACCTATGTCGGCCGCGTTGCCGGCCCGATGACGCGCACGGTCGACGACTGCGCGCTGATGATGAGCGTGATCGCAAAGCCCGACCGGCGCGACGGCATGAGCCTGCCCGCCGAGCCGCTCAACTGGAGGGGGCTGGACAAGTCGCCGCGGAAACTGCGCATCGGCCTGATGCTCGATCCCGGCTGCGGCCTGCCGCTGGAGAAGCCGGTGCGCGAGGTCGCGGTGAAGGCCGCCAAGGCCTTCGAATCCGCAGGCAGCGTCGTGACCGAAGTGGACGGCATTCTCACGCGCGAAATGCTCGACGGCCTCGACAATTTCTGGCGCGCGCGGATGTGGGACGATCTGTCGAAGCTGACGCCGGCCGAGCAGGCGAAGGTGCTGCCCTATATCTTCAAGTGGGGCGAGTCCGGTGCCAAGCTCTCCGGCGTCGACGTCATCCGCGGCTTCAATCAGACCATGGCGATTCGAGCCGCGGCTTCAAAGCTGTTCTGCGAGTTCGACTACGTGATCTCGCCGACCGCACCGAACGTGAACTATGCGGCGGAATGGGCCTCGCCGACCAACGATCCCATGAAGCCGTTCGAGCACATCGCCTATACCGTGCCGTGGAATATGTCGGAGAACCCGGCGATCTCCGTCAACGGCGGCTTCGACGCCAAGGGCTTTCCGATCGGCGTGCAGATCGTCGGCCGCCGCTTCGACGACATCGGCGTGCTCGGCATGGCCAAGGCATTCGAGGGCCTGCGTGGTCCGCAGCGGCCCTGGCCCAGGCCGCCGGCGAAGTAAGACGCTCTCGTCATCTCGGGAAGCGCGCCCTTTAGGCGCAAGCCCGAATGACTTGGGACAGGCAGCATGCGGCGCCTCTTGCTTACCCTCCCCTGGAGGGGGAGG
>NZ_AJQE01000061.1 GCF_000261685.1 Bradyrhizobium genomosp. I (2014)
GTCCGACAGTGCCCGCGAGGAGAGATCACCCCACCCGGCTCGCGCTACGCGCGATCGACCCTCCCCCTCCAGGGGAGGGTGACGAAAACTCAAGCCCTCTGCCGTCTGCGCAGCGAAAAACTAAAGGAAGGAAACACCCATGGCGTATGAGACGATCAAATACGAGGTCGCCGAGCAGATCCTCACCATCACGCTGAACCGGCCCGACAAGCTCAACGCCTTCAATGCGCAGATGCAAGCAGAACTGATCGACGCGTTCGACGCCGCCGACAAGGACGACAACGTCCGCGCCATCATCGTCACCGGCTCCGGCCGCGGCTTTTGCGCGGGCGCCGATCTCTCCTCCGGCGCCGACACATTTGATCGCGACGCACGGCGCGGACCTGTAAGGCGTTTCGCCGACGGCAAGGTCGACTACAGCGACCCGCAGGTGCGCGACGGCGGCGGGCAAGTGACGCTGCGCATCTTCAAGTGCCTGAAGCCCGTGATCGCCGCGGTGAACGGCCCCGCGGTCGGCATCGGCGTCACCATGCAGCTCGCAATGGACATCCGCATTGCCTCGGACGCCGCGCGGTTCGGCTTCGTGTTCTCCCAGCGCGGCATCGTGCCGGAGGCCGCCTCCAGCTGGTTCCTGCCGCGCATCGTCGGCATCTCGCAGGCGCTGGAATGGTGCTATTCGGGCCGCGTTTTCCCCGCGCAGGAAGCGCTCGCCGGTCGTCTCGTCAGCAAGGTCGTAGCGCCTGACGATCTCCTGCCGACCGCTCGCGCCCTCGCCAAGGAATTTTGCGCCAAGACCGCACCGGTCTCGGTCGCGCTGATCCGTCAGATGATGTGGCGCATGATGGGCGCCGACGATCCCATGGAAGCCCACAAGGTCGACAGCCGCGGCATCTACGCCCGCGGCCGCTCCGACGACGTCAAGGAAGGCGTGGTGTCGTTCCTGGAGAAGCGCCCCGCGCAATTCAAGGACAAGGTGTCGACCGACATGCCGGACTATTTCCCGTGGTGGACGGAGCGGGAGTATAAATAGCTTTGTAGGGTGGGCTAGGTTAGCCGAAGGCGTAACCCACCTCTTTAGTGTCCGCGGTAACAGAAGCGGTGGGTTACGCTTCGCTAACCCACCCTACTCCCTCACTCCATCATCAGCGCCACGCGCCCGATCGCCTTGCGGTCGATCAGCAGCCGCATCGCCTTCGCACAGTCCTCCAGCGGCAGGCGGTGCGAGACGTTGGGGCGCAGCTTGCCCTGCTCCGCCCATTGCAGCAGCGCGTTCAGGCGCACTTGTCCGAGCGCGGGGTTCTTCCGCACCGCCTCACCCGCGCGCACGCCGAGCACGCTGGCGCCCTTGATCAGCAAGAGATTGGTCTTCGCCGATCCGATGCCCCCCGTGAAGCCGATCACCAAGAGGCGCGCGCCCCAGGCGATGCAGCGCATCGAATCCTCAAAGACCTCCCCACCGACCGGATCGAACACGACGTCCGCGCCGCGGCCGTCGGTGATGCGCTTGACGGCGTCCCGAAACGGCTCGCGGTCGTAGCGGACGAGATGATCGGCGCCGCGCGCCTTGGCAATGGCGAGCTTCTCGTCGCTGGACGCGGTCGCAATCACGGTCGCGCCCAGCATCTTGCCGATCTCGACCGCGGCAAGGCCAACGCCGCCGCCGGCGCCGTGCACCAGCAGCACCTCGCCCGGCTCGACCCGGCCGCGATCGATCAACGCGTGGTAGGCGGTGCCGTGACCGGCGAGATAGGTCGCAGCTTCCGCGTAGTCGAACGTGGACGGCATCGGCGTGAGCTGCGACGGTACGACGACGGCTTCGTCGGCGAAGGCGCCGTGGCGCATCTTGACGATGACCTTGTCGCCGACAGCAACACCTCTCGTCTCCGCACCCACTTCGGTGACGTCGCCGGCCGCCTCCATGCCAGGTGTAAACGGAAGCTCCGGCTTGAGCTGATATTGGCCGGCGGCCATCAGCACGTCAGGGAAATTCAGGCCGGCGGCGCGGATCGCGACGCGCACCTCGTCCGGGTTCAGGGCGCGCGACGGAAACTCCTCCAGCCGCAGCGTCTCGGGCAGGCCAAGCGCGCGGCAGACGACAGCGCGCACCATCAGGCCGCGCTCGCCTTGCTGCGCAAGAGCGCCTCGCGGATCAGCGGCAGGCGGTCGTTGCCGAAGTACATGTCGATCCTGTTCACGAAGATCGTCGGCGAGCCGAAGCCGCCGCGGGCGACGACCTCTTCGGTATTCGCCTTGAGCTGATCCTTGATCGCCTGCTCGGAAATGCCGGCGAAGAACTTCTGCTCGTCGATGCCGACCTTCCTGCAGATCTCGGCAAGCACGGAGTCCTGCGAAATGTCCTTGTCGTCGGCCCAATAGGCCTCGAACACCGCGGTTGCGAACGGCACCATGTCCTTGCCCAACCAGATGCAGCCGCGCATCGCCTTGACGCTGTTCACGGGAAACACCGTCGGCGGCATCTTGATCGCAAGGCCCGCCGAGCGCGCCCAGTCCTGAAGATCCTTCTTCATGTAACGCGCCTTCAGCGGCACCGGCTTCTCCCGCTGCGCATAGACGCTCGGGTTGACCGTATTGAAGATGCCGCCGACCAGGATCGGCCGCCAGACGATCTCGGTGCCCAGCTCCTTGGCCAGCGGCTGGATGTTGTGGAATGCGAGGTAGGTCCAGGGACTGGAGCAGTCGAAGAAGAATTCGATCATGACGTTTCCTTTGTATTGCTTGCGTTGCTCCCTCCTCCGTCATTGCGAGCGAAGCGAAGCAATCCAGGATCTTTCCGCGGAAACCGTCTGGATTGCTTCGGCGCTTCGCTCCTCGCAATGACGAGGATGGGGCGGAGGCCTACTTCCTTCCCAACACTTCCTTAGCCCTTTGCCCGAACATGATCTTGCGTGATTCCTCATCGAACGGCTCTTTCACGAATTTGCCGATCGCAAGTCCCGCCTGCACCTGCGGCCTGGCGCGGACCTCGGCATACCAGCGCTTGACGTTCGGATAGTCGTCCAGCGTAAAACCCTGCGCCTTGTGGGTCATGGTCCAGGGAAAGCAGGCGATGTCGGCGACGGAATAGTCGCCGGCGACATAGGAACCGGTCTTCTCCAACTGCCGGTCGAGAACCCCATACAGCCGGGCCGCCTCATCGCGATAGCGTTCGATCGCGTAAGGGATCTTCTCCGCCGCATAGAGCGCGAAATGGCCGTGCTGGCCGAGCATCGGCCCGAGGCCGGCCATCTGCCACATCACCCACTGGATGGTGGTGGAGCGGCCGCGCAAGTCGGCGGGCAAGAAACGGCCGGTCTTTTCGGCGAGATAGATCAGGATCGCGCCGGTCTCGAAGGCCGAGAACGGTTCTCCGCCGTCGGCGGGAGCGTGATCGACGATCGCGGGGATGCGGTTGTTCGGGGAGATCGCGAGAAATTCCGGGCTGAACTGCTCGCCGGCGCGGATGTTGACGGGCTTCACGCGATAGGGAAGCCCGAGTTCCTCCAGCATGATCGAGATTTTCCAGCCGTTCGGCGTCGGCGCGTAATAGAGGTCGATCATGACCTTTCCCTTGAGATCTTCCTGGGCATTTCCTGTCGCCGCCGCCGGATTGGAGAGCGACTTTCGTTGTTCTGTACCTCGACGTTAGGACATGGCAGGAAGGGGCGCAACACAACCTGCCGGGAGGTCCGCCATGCTGTTTCCAACCACGATCGCCGGCTCCTTGCCGAAGCCCGAATGGCTCGCCGAGCCCAACATGCTGTGGGCGCCCTGGAAATCAGAAGGCGACGAGCTGCTCCGCGCCAAGCGCGATGCGACCCTGATCTGGCTGAAGATCCAGGAGGACGCCGGCATCGACATCGTCACCGAGGGCGAGCAGGCCCGGCAGCATTTCGTCCACGGTTTCCTGGAGAAGATCGAGGGCATCGACTTCGCCCACAAGGTCGAGATGGGCATCCGCAAGGACCGCTACAAGGCAATGGTGCCGCAAGTGGTCGCCCCGCTCCGGCTCAAGGGACGCGTCCATGCCTTCGAGGCGCGCGTGGCGCGCACGCATACCGGGAAGCAGCTGAAGTTCACCCTGCCCGGCCCGATGACCATCATCGACACCATTGCAGATCGCTACTATGGCGACCGCGTGAAGATGGCCTTTGCCTTCGCCGAGCTGCTCAACGAGGAGGCCAAGGCATTGCAGGCCGACGGCGTCGATCTCGTGCAGTTCGACGAACCGGCCTTCAACGTCTACATGGACGAGGTCAACGATTGGGGTATCAAGGCGCTGGAGCGCGCCGCGCAAGGCCTCAGCTGCGCCACCGCCGTTCACATCTGCTACGGCTACGGCATCAAGGCGAACACCGACTGGAAGGAGACGCTAGGCAGCCAATGGCGGCAGTACGAGCAGATCTTCCCGGCGATCGATGCGAGCCCGATCCAGCAGGTCGCAATCGAATGTCGCAATTCGAAAGTGCCGCTCGACCTGCTGGCGCTGCTCAAGACCAAGATCGTGCAGGCCGGCGTGATCGACGTCGCCAGCGACACGGTGGAGACCGCCGAGGACGTCGTGAAGGTGATCGACGCGGTGTCGAAATTCGTGCCCAAGAGCAACATCATCGCCACCACCAATTGCGGCATGGCGCCGATGCGGCGGGAGATCGCAGAAGCGAAGCTGGCGGCGCTCGGCGCCGGCGCTGCGCTGGCGCGCGAGAAGCTGGGGTGATTGCGACGTCGTCGGCCTCGCTTCAGCCCAGCGCCGTTGGATGTAACATCGGCTGATAGCCGGCGATGATCGCGCGCAGTGTCGAGGGGGGCGTCAGCAACTTCACGTCGTCAAGCCGACGCGCGCTGGCGGCATAGCCGGCCGGCGACCACAGCAACGCCTTTCCCTGCACCACCAGGAAGCTCTCCTCGCCCTGCTGCACCATCGCCCCGTCGGGCAGGTCTGCCAGCGGCATCGGGAGTGGGTGCAACCGCTTGCGACCGCGTTCGAGACGCTCCCGATGCAGAACGGCATCCATCGTCTTCGCACTGATGTCGCTTGCGGCATTCCCCGCTTCCCATGCCGCGCGAAACCGTTTGGCATCGTCGCGGCGGCAGAAGAAGCAGGGTCGGTGTCCCGCTGCGAAGGCCGTGGCTTCGTCGAGAAAGAACAGCTCGGTCCAGCTCCGCCGCGCCATCACCGGCCGCCGCCAGCCGCGAAACTCACACAGACACGTAATCCAGGCCGGCGACGACCAGCGCTTCTTCAGCAGCGTCTTGGTCGCGGGATCGTGGATGATGCCGCGGTTACCGGTGAACATTCCGCGATGCGGCGTGGCGATGATGTCGCCAGTGGGGGTGATGCGGTTCTGAAGGGGCATGGCGCGCCGATCAACTGCCGTCATTCCGGGATGGTCCGTAAGGACCAGACCTGGAATCTCGAGATTCCGGGTTCGGTCCTGCGGACCGCCCCGGAATGACTCCATGCCTTCACGCCGCGCCGTCGCGAAGCGGCGGGTGATAGGACAGCGCGGTGTCCCAGGGGAAGAAGATCCAGGTGTCCTGCGAGACTTCCGTGATGAAGGTGTCGACCAGCGGGCGGCCCATCGGCTTGGCATAGACGGTGGCGAAATGCGCGTCCGGCAGCATCTCGCGTACCAGCTTGCCGGTCTTGCCGGTGTCGACGAGGTCGTCGACGATCAGGAGCCCCTTGCCGGTGCCGCCGCCGAGCGTCATCGCCGCTTCCGAAATGCCCTTGAGGACCTGGAGCTCGCCCTGCTTGTCGTGGTCGTAGCTCGCGATGCAGACCGTGTCGATCACGCGCACCCCTAACTCGCGCGCCACGATCGCAGCCGGCACCAGGCCGCCGCGGGTGATCGCGATCACCGCGTGGAACGGACCGACCTCGTTGAGCCGCCAGGTCAGCGCCCGGCAGTCCCGGTGGAACTGGTCCCACGAGACCGGAAACGCCCTGCCAGCCTTCTCCTGCGCGTTTGGTTCCGGTGCTTCACCAGCCATCGTCGTCTCCTGCTTCGTCAGGGCCGTGCTAGCGGCTGATGTTCAATCCCGCCAGCATTTCCTTCACCGCAGCCATCGCCGCCGCCAGCTTCTCCGGATCGCGCGAGCGCACCACCAGATTGGTGTTCGGCCTCTGCTCCTCGTCCATGAAGGGATAGCTGCCGATGATGGTGTCGGGATGGGCGGCGGCGATCGCCCGCAGCGGGCCGCCGATGTCTCCCTCGCGCGCGTTGGCGCGGACCGACTCGGAGAGCATGCGCACGCCCGATTTCAGCTTGGGAGAGACGATGTCCATCATCGCCTGCATGATCGACGGCACGCCGGCCATGACGATGACGTTGCCGATCTTGAAGCCGGGCGCGAGGATGGTCGCGCTCTGGATCAGCTCGGCACCGTCGGGGATGCGGGCCATGCGCAGGCGGGCCTCGTTGAGATCCTGCTCGCTCCAGCGCTCGCGGAAGCGGGCGACGACCTCCGGGTGATGATCGATACCGACGCCAAACGCCTTGGCGACGGCATCGGCGGTGATGTCGTCATGAGTCGGGCCGATGCCGCCCGTGGTGAAGACGTAGGTGTAGCGATGCCGCAGTGCGTCCAGCGCGGCGATGATGTCGGCCTCGTCGTCGGAGACAACCCGGACCTCCTTCAGGTCGATGCCGATATTGGTCAGATATTCGGCGATGAAGCCGATATTCTTGTCCTTGGTCCGGCCGGACAGGATTTCGTCCCCAATGACCAGAATGCCCGCCGTGACGATGTCGCTCATGCCTTAAGTCCCTCACCTGTAGCACCGACTTTGCCGAGGTAACGCGTTGAAGTCACGCGGTTTTGCTTCTGAAATAAGCAGTCCTCAGCCATTTTTTCAGGCAAGCCACCGGCCGTCCGCGGCAAATGCCCCTCCTCAATGCTTATCGCGCTGGCCCGGCCCTTGCTACCTCCTATGGAAGTCATGCACTCTCACGGCATGGTCACAGGACGTTGCGGTCGTCAGCAAGGCCGAAACGACCTGATCGATGGCGCAACGCCTGGGGGAGAACAGTCGGAATCTATGGCAGTCGCGTTTGACGAAATGAATATTCCCGGCGGAGACCTTCGCCCCGCCTATCAGGAGTTGGCGCGCTGGCTCGAGGAGACGCCCCCCGAAGCGCTCGAGTATCGGCGCCAGGAGGCCGAGCTCCTGTTCCGCCGGATCGGCATCACTTTCGCGGTCTACGGCGATTCCGAGTCCACCGAGCGCCTGATCCCGTTCGACGTGATCCCGAGGATCATGTCCGGCAAGGAATGGGCGCGGCTGGAGAAGGGCCTGAAGCAGCGCGTGCGTGCGCTCAACATGTTCCTGCGCGACATCTATCACGGCCGCGACATCCTCCGCGCCGAAATCGTGCCCGACGATCTGATCTTCCAGAATCCGGTGTTCCGTCCCGAGATGAACAGCCAGCAGGTGCCGCACGACGTCTACGTGCACATCGCCGGCATCGACATCGTCCGGGTCGACGCCGAGGACTTCATCGTGCTGGAGGACAACGCCCGCACGCCGTCGGGCGTGTCCTACATGCTGGAAAACCGCGAGATCATGATGCGGCTGTTTCCGGACCTGTTCGCCCGCCACAAGGTGGCGCCGGTCGAACGCTATCCGGACGAGCTGCTCGCGGCCCTGCGCTCGGTCGCGCCGCTGAGCGCATCCAGCGAGCCGACCGTCGCCCTGCTCACGCCCGGCGTCTACAATTCGGCCTATTACGAGCACTCGTTCCTCGCCGACAAGCTCGGCATCGAGCTGGTCGAAGGCCGTGACCTCATCGTCAAGAACAACGAAGTGTTCATGCGGACGACGGAAGGGCTGAAACGGGTCGACGTGATCTATCGCCGCGTCGACGACGATTTCCTCGATCCCCTCACCTTCCGTCCCGACTCCGTGCTCGGCGTGCCCGGGCTGATGTCAGCCTATGCGGCCGGAAACATCACCCTCGCCAACGCCGTCGGTACCGGCATCGCCGACGACAAGGCGATCTACTCCTACATGCCTGACATCGTGAAGTTCTATCTCGGCGAGGAGCCGATCCTGAAGAACGTGCCGACCTGGCGCTGTCGCGAGCCGAAGGACCTCGCCTATGTGCTGGACAATCTTGGCGATCTCGTCGTCAAGGAAGTGCACGGCTCCGGCGGCTACGGCATGCTGATCGGCCCCGCTGCGACCAAAGCAACGATCGAAGCGTTCCGCGACAAGCTCAAGCGCGAGCCGGAAGGTTTCATCGCGCAGCCGACGCTGGCGCTCTCGACCTGCCCGACCTGCACTGCATCCGGCCTCGCCCCGCGCCATGTCGATTTGCGGCCCTTCGTGCTCACGGGCAGCAAGAGCACCACCATCGTGCCAGGCGGGCTCACACGCGTCGCGCTCAAGGAAGGCTCCCTGGTGGTGAATTCGAGCCAGGGCGGCGGCACCAAAGACACCTGGATTTTGGACGAGTAGAGAGATGCTGTCGCGTACCGCCGAAAACCTCTACTGGCTCGCCCGCTACGTCGAACGGGCCGAATATCTCGCGCGCACCATCGACGCGACGCTGCGCGTCACCGCGCTTCCCGCCGCCTATATCGGCAAGACCAATGAGTGGGACTCGGCGCTGCTCACCGCCGGCGTCGCCGCCAGCTTCTATCAGACCTATGAGGAAGCCAACGAGCACAACGTCGTCGACTATCTCTCCTTCTCGCCGAACAACCCGTCCTCGATCAGGAACTGCATCGAAGCGGCGCGGCTGAACTCGCGCTCGGTGCGCACTGCGCTGACCAGCGAGATGTGGGACACCATCAACTCGGCCTGGATCGAGCTTCAGGCGGTCTGGAGCAAGGGCACCTCGACGCGCGAGGATCTCGCGAAGTTCCTGCGCTTCGTGCAGGAGACCTCGCTGCGCTTCGACGGCTCCGCCTACCGGACCATGCTGCGCAACGACGCCTACTGGTTCTCGCGAATGGGCGTGCATCTTGAGCGCGCCGACAACACCGCGCGCATTCTCGACGTGAAATATCATGTGCTGCTGCCCGAGGAGGAGCACGTCGGCGGCCCGCTCGACTTCTATCAGTGGAGCTCGATCCTGCGCTCGGTCTCGGCGCTGACGGCCTATCACTGGGTCTATCGCGAGACGCTGAAGCCGTGGCTGATCGCGGACCTGCTCATCCTCAACGACACGCTGCCGCGCTCGCTCGCCAGCTGCTACGGCAATCTCGTGCGCAACCTCGACCAGATCGGCGTCGCCTATGGCCGCCAGGGCCCGGCCCAGCGCCACGCCCGCGGCATCCGCAACCGGCTGGAACACAGCAACATGAACGACATTTTCCAGCATGGCGTGCATGAATTCATTCAGGAATTCATCGCGGACAATTCCAGGCTGGGCGAAATCGTTACGAAGCAGTATTTGATCTGACCGAGACTGAAACCTTCACTTTTCGTCATTCCGGGGCGATGCGAAGCATCGAACCCGAAATCTCGAGATTCCGGGTCGGGCGCTTCGCGCCATCCCGGAATGACGGAATCGAAACACCATGCGCCTGCGAATCCAGCACACCACGACCTATCGCTACGAGCCGCCGGCCACCAGCGTGATCCAAATCCTGCGCATGACGCCGGGCAGCCATGACGGGCAATACGTCGCGGAATGGCAGATCGACGTCTCCACCGATACCAAGCTGGACATGCATGAGGACGCGTTCGGCAACGTCACCCACGTGCTGTCCTGCGGGCCTGTCGGCGACATCCAGATCATCGCCGAAGGGCTGATCGAGACCCACGACACCGGCGGCGTGCTGCGCGGCACGGATGAGCGTTTCCCGGCCGGCATGTTCCTGCGCTCCACCGATCTCACCTCCGTCGATCCGGCGATGACGGCGGTTGCGCGCCAGTTGCGCAGCGAGGCCGAGAGCGACACGCTGGGCTTCCTGCACACGCTGATGACGCAAATTGCCGATCACATGACGTTCGACGAGGACCCCACCAACAGTGGCACGTCCGCGGCGGAGGCGTTCGCGCTCAAGCGCGGGGTCTGCCAGGACTACGCGCACATCTTCATCGCCTGCGCCCGCGCCGGCGGCGTTCCGGCACGCTTCGTCTCCGGGCACTTTCTGCGTTCGGACGAGACGGTGCATCAGGAGGCCGGCCATGCCTGGGCGGAGGCTTACGTGCCCGATCTCGGCTGGGTCGGCTTCGATCCCGCCAACAGCATCTGCGCCACCGACGCCCATGTCCGCGTCGCGATCGGGCTCGACTATCTCGGCGCGGCTCCCGTGCGCGGCACGCGCTATGGCGGCGGCACGGAGACGCTGGCGGTGGCCGTGAAGGTCGAACAGGCCGGCCGCGGCGGGCAGTCGCAATCGCAGTCCCAGCGGCAGAGCTAGGCACTGCCGGCCGAGCGCATGCGCCGTGCTACAATTGCAGGATCAGATCAGACCCGCGAGGTAGCCCATGACGACCGTAAAACTGCTTTCGGATGATGAACTCTCCGCCGAGGCGCGCGCCGTCTTCGACGATATCCGAAAGGTGCGGCAGTCGGATTTCGTTAACAATTTCTGGCGCGCGCTGGCGCATGATCCGAAGACGCTGCGGCGGACCTGGGAGAGCATCAAGGAAGTGATGGCTCCGGGTGCGCTCGATCCCAAGGTCAAGGAAATGCTCTATGTCGCGGTTTCGATCGCCCATGGCTGCAGCTACTGCATCCATTCGCACACCGCCGCGGCGCGGGCCAAGGGCATGACCGAGGCCGAATATGGCGAGCTGCTCGCCATCGTCGGCATGGCCGCGGAGACAAACCGGCTGGTCACGGCGCTCGGTGTCCCCGTCGACGAGGCGTTTCTCGTCGATGCCGCGGATTGAGCGACAAAGCTGACTGTCATTCCGGGGCTCGCGACTTCGTCGCGCCCCGGAATGACGACCTGCTCCTGGCAATCGGGGGTTGGAGCGGCTCCCGAAATTGGCTAGTAAATCCGCGCAAACGCGTTCGGGGACTGGAAATGACCTATTGTTGCGGAATCCTGGTTCGGGACGGTCTGGTGATGATCGCCGACACCCGCACCAATGCCGGCCTCGACAACGTCTCGACCTTCCGCAAGCTCCACATCTTCTCCAAGCCCGGCGAGCGCATCATGGCGATCGCCAGCGCCGGCAATCTCGCGATCAGCCAGTCGGTGCTCTCCACCCTGACCGAAGGCCTGGAGGATCCCAACACGGGCGAGATCGAGACGCTGATGAACGCGCCGACCATGTTCCAGGCCGCCCAGCGCATCGGCCGGGCGATCCGGGCGGTGCATGCCACCGAAGGACCGGCGCTGAAATCCGAGGACGTGTCCTTCGACGTCTCCTTCCTGTTCGGCGGCCAGATCAAGGGCGCGCGCATGCGCCTGTTCATGGTCTACACCGCCGGCAATTTCATCGAGTGCACCACCGACACGCCCTATTTGCAGATCGGCGAGCACAAATACGGCAAGCCGGTGCTCGACCGCGCCATGCACTACGACGTCGAGCTCTACGAGGCGCTGAAGACCGGCCTGATCTCGATGGATTCGACGATGCGCTCGAACCTCGGCGTCGGCCTGCCGATCGACGTGCTGGTGGTGCGCACCGACGCCTGCGAAGCCGATCTCAACCACCGCATCGAGGCGGGCGAGCCCTATTTCCACGATCTGCGCTCGCGCTGGTCGGCGGCTTTGCGCGCGGCGCATCAGAACATTCCGCGGCCGCCCTACAAGAACGAAAAAGAACCCAAAACCTGACAGCAGAAGAGAAAAGGCAGGAAACGATGAGTGAAGCGAAAAAGGTCGCAGTGGTGACGGGCGCCGGCACCGGCGTCGGCCGCGCGGCGTCGCTGGCGCTGATGAACACCGGCTTCACCGTGGTGCTCGCAGGCCGCCGGCTCGACATGCTCGAGGAGACGGCGAAGCTCGGTCCCGCGGGAAAAAGCCTCTGCGTCACCGCCGACATGACCAAGCCGGACTCCATCGCTGCGCTGTTTACCAAGGTGAAGGACACCTATGGCCGCCTCGACGTGCTCTTCAACAATGCCGGCATGGGCGCGCCGGCCGTGAACTTCGAGGACCTCAGCCTCGAGCAATGGCAGGCGGTGGTGAACACCAACCTCACCGGCCCGTTCCTGTGCACCCAGCACGCCTTCCGCATCATGAAGGACCAGACCCCGCGCGGCGGCCGCATCATCAACAACGGCTCGATCTCGGCTCACGCGCCGCGGCCGTTCTCGGCCGCCTACACCTCGACCAAGCACGCCATCACCGGCCTGACCAAGGCCAGCAATCTCGACGGCCGCATGTACGACATCGCGGTCGGCCAGGTCGACATCGGCAATGCTGCGACACCGATGACCGACCGCATGGTCAACGGCCCCGGCGTGCTGCAGCCCGACGGCACCACCAAGCACGAGCCGCGCATGGACGCCAAGGCGGTCGGTGATGCCGTGGCCTACATGGCCGGCCTGCCGCTCGATGCCAATGTGCTGACCATGACGGTGATGGCGACCAAGATGCCGTTCGTCGGACGGGGCTAACTCAAAAACGCGAAAACAACCCCATGCACAGTAGGGATGCCATTGATTTCCCTACGCTCTATCCACGACCGTGCCCCGGACGCAACGCGGCATGAAATGACGCGCTGCTGAGCCGGGGCCCACGCCACCGCGATCTTGTTCTGGATCTTCCGGGTCCCGGCTCTGCGCCGCAACGCTGACGCGTTGCAGCTTGTCCGGGACACGAGACCATCCCTACTCCAAGCTCTCCACCTTCCGCAGGCTCGGAAACAGCTTCATCCAGAGCAGCGCCACTGCGACGGTGGCGACGCCGCCGAGCACGGCGGCGGGCATGGCACCGAACAGTGCCGCCGCCACCCCGCTCTCGAACTGGCCGAGCTGGTTCGAGGCGTTGATGAAGAGGAAGTTGACCGCGCCGACCCGGCCGCGCATCTCGTCGGGGGTGGACAGCTGCACCAGCGAGAAGCGGATCACGACGCTGATCGTATCGGCCGCACCGAGCACGGCGAGCGACAGCGCCGACAGCCACATCCACGGCGACAGCGCAAATACGATCGTGGCGAGACCGAACACGATCACCGCCTGGAACATGCGCAGGCCCACATGCCGCGAGACGGCGTGACGCGCCAGCACCATGGTCATCAGCAGCGCGCCGACAGCCGGCGCGGCGCGCAGCACGCCGAGCCCGACCGGGCCGGTCTGCAGGATGTCGCGGGCATAGATCGGCAGCAGCGCCGTGACGCCGCCGAACAGCACGGCGAACAGGTCGAGCGAGATGGTGCCGAGGATGGCGGGATTGCCGCGGATGAAGCGGACGCCGGCGAAGATATTGTCCGAGCTCGTCGCGATGGCCTGCGGACGCGGCCGGATGAAGCCGGTCAAAATCATCCCCAAAATCCAGAACAGCACCATCACGGCATAAGCGAGATGCGGGGCGACCGCATAGGCGAAACCGCCAAGCGCCGGCCCCATGATGGTCGCGACCTGCGCCGCGCCGCTGGAAATGGCCGTGGCGCGCTGGAGCGAACCTTGCGGTGCGATCAGCGGCAACAGCGCGGCCGTGGTCGGGCTCTCGAATGCGCCGGCAATGCCGAGCACGAAGGTCGCGATGAAGATCTGCACCTCCCCGATTGCCCCGAAACAAGTGGCGAATGCGAGATAGAGCGCAGTCGCGGCCTCCACGAGCTGGCAGAGCTGGACCACGCGCTTGCGCTCGTAGCGGTCGGCAGCGTGGCCGGCGACGAACACCAGGAGCGCGGTCGGCAGGAACTGCACGAGGCCGACCATGCCGAGGTCGAACGCCGAGCCGGTGAGATCGTAGATCTGCCAGCCGATCGCGACCGCCGCGATCTGGCTGGAAAACCGCGACAGGCTGCGCGAGAGCAGGAAGAACAGGAAGGCGTGGTGGGACAGGAGCACGCGGGCGGTAACCGGCGAATTCGCTGCTGATGGCTGCTCTGGCATCGCCTCTCGGTGCACCCCTGGGTCGCTTGCGCCCTGATCTCGACGTGCCCCGCGTGGCTGAGGCGGATTTGCTTGTCAACAGCGAGACGCTCTCCGCCGCTTGCCGGCATTGCCTTTGCAGCGCCTGCCCGGCCATAATCATTGAGGGTTTGGGAACATCATGCTGCGGCTGCAATCGGCACTGGGCATTTTCGCATTGCTGCTGATCGCCTGGGCGCTCAGTGAGAATCGTCGCGCGGTCTCGCTGCGCCAGGCGGCGATCGGCCTCGTCGTCGCTTTCGTCACCGCAGTCATCCTCCTGAAGCTTCCGGTCGTCGCACATGCTTTCGGCGCCATCAACGACGCCGTCGGCGCGATTTCCGCGGCCTCGCGCGCCGGCTCCTCCTTCGTGTTCGGCTATGTCGGCGGCGGCCCCCTGCCGTTCGATCTGAAGGTGCCGGGCGTCGATT
This sequence comes from Bradyrhizobium genomosp. I (2014), assembly GCF_000261685.1. Taxonomy (GTDB): domain Bacteria; phylum Pseudomonadota; class Alphaproteobacteria; order Rhizobiales; family Xanthobacteraceae; genus Bradyrhizobium. The sequence continues at coordinate 14,423 of NZ_AJQE01000061.1, forward strand.
TCATCCTGGCGTTCCAGGCCCTGCCGATCGTGCTGGTCATGAGCGTGTTGACGACATTGCTGTTCCATTGGCGGGGGCT
>NZ_AJQE01000062.1 GCF_000261685.1 Bradyrhizobium genomosp. I (2014)
GCCTGGCTGCTCGAACGCACGCTCGGCGTCGGCGGCGCGGTGGGGCTGTCAACCGCCGCCAATATCTTCCTCGGCATGGTCGAGGCGCCGCTGTTCGTGCGGCCGTATCTGGCACAGATGACCCGCAGCGAGTTGTTCCTGGTGATGACCGGCGGTATGGCGGGCATCGCCGGCACGGTGCTGGTGCTCTATGCGACGCTGCTTGCGCCCCTCATCCCCGACGCCGCCGCGCATTTCGTCATCGCCTCGGTGCTGGGCGCGCCGGCCGCGATCCTGGTCAGCCTGATCATGGTGCCGGAGACCTCGGACAAGCGCACCGGCGGCGCGCTGGAGGATCCCTGGGTCGCCAGCGATCCCGGGATGAACGTGTCCGGCACGATGGATGCGATCGTGAAGGGCACCACCGCCGGCCTCGAATTGTTGCTCAACATCGTCGCCATGCTGCTGGTGCTGGTGGCGCTGGTCCATCTCGTCAATGCCACCCTCGGTCTCTTGCCTGATATCGGTGGCGCCGCGATCTCGTTGCAGCGCCTGCTCGGCCTCGTCATGGCGCCGGTATGCTGGCTGATGGGATTGCCGTGGGATCAGGCAGTCACCGCCGGCAGCCTGATGGGGACCAAGACCGTGCTCAACGAATTGATCGCCTATGTCGACTTCTCGAAGCTTCCACCTGATGCGCTCGATCCGCGCTCGCGCCTGATCATGCTCTACGCGATGTGCGGCTTCGCCAATTTCGCCAGCCTCGGCATCATGATCGGCGGCCTCGGCGTGATGGCGCCGGAGCGGCGCGAGGAAATCAACGCGCTCGGGCTGAAGTCGATCGTGTCGGGGACACTGACGACGTGTCTGATGGGTGCGATGGTGGGGGTGCTGGGTTAGGCTACCTCCCCGCCGTCATTGCGAGCGAAGCGAAAGCAATCCAGAAATGTATCCGTGGAACAAGTCTGGATTGCTTCGTCGCAAGAGCTCCTCGCAATGACGACGGAGAGAACCCTACGCCTTCAACTCCACCGTCTTGAACTCTGCCGGCAAAATCACTTCCAGCAGTTCCACGTCGTCCGAATAATCCAGAATCATGTGCCTGATCTTCGGCGGCTGGGTCCAGGCGCTGCCTTGCTTCATCAAGGTCTCACCCTGCCCGTCCATATAGGTCTTCACCCAGCCCTTGAGCACGTAGACCATCTGGAATTCGACGTCGTGATAGTGGAGCTTGGAAACCTCGGCCGGATTGCACGGGCCCTGCAGCCGGATCACGTGCGCCTGCGCGAGACCATGGGTCGCCTCGGCGATGCCGAGATCGCGGTACTTGGCATAGGCACGCAGGCCGTCAGCCTTGAAGTCTTCCTCGCGGTGATGGCTGATGGCGATGCGCTGCTTCGGCCGCACGGACTTCTTCGGAGCGACGGTGGGCGCCTTCGCCTTCACCGCCTTGCGCGCTGAGGATCGTGCCGCAGCCTTCACGCCGCTCCGCTTCTTCACCGCGGTCTTCGTTGCCGGTCTTGATGCCTTTTGCTTGGCCATTGTCTGCCTCCCTGATCTGAGCCGCGCCCTCCGGACGAGCCCGAAGGCAGACTATCCAGTCTTGGACGAGGCAGCAATTGCGGAGCTTGGGGCCAACTACTCGATGCCCCGATCGGTCGTAGCTTGCCGCAGGCTGTCGTGGCGAACGGTCATCGTCTCGTATTGGTTCTCACGCTGAAATAATCTCACCGCGAGATTCTGGGGGAATTGATTCATGAGCAGCAGCGTCGGTCAGCGTGCATTTCAGAATGCCCGGCTTCAGAAGCGGCAAAAAGCCGAAGTGCTGCCATTGCTCGGGCGCGCACTGCAGCTGCACAAGAAGGCACTACTCTCCGAGGCCCGGACTGCCTATCGCCAACTCCTCCAGATCGCGCCCAACCAGTTCATCGCACTGCATATGTTCGGAGTTCTGGAGTCTGATGCCAAAAACTATCAGCAAGCCGAAACTCTACTGAGCCGGGCGGTTGCCGTGGATCCGCGATCTGCCGAGGCTCATATGAGCCTGGGTGTCGCGCTGAATGGGCTAAAACGCCACGCCGAGGCCCGCGAGAGCTATCGAAAGGCCCTCGCCTTGCGGCCCAGCTACGCCCTGGCCCTGTCCAATCTCGGCAATGCGAGCGCGGCCCTTGATCTGCACCAGGAAGCGCTCGAGAGCTACGACAGGGCGCTCGCAATCGACGGAAACCTTGCCGAAGCCCACAACGGCCGGGGTGGGGTACTCTGCCGACTGCGCAACTATGATGAGGCTCTCGCAAGCCTCGACCGCGCGCTCTCGATCAAGCCTGACTATGCCGCGGCGCTGGCGAACCGCGCCGTTGCCTTGCGGGAGCTTCAGCGATTTGACGAAGCCATGGCGGATTGCAATCGGGCAATCGCGCTGGCGCCCGACGACGTGAATGGGTGGCTCTGGCGCGCCAATGTCCTGCTCCAGACCCGGCAAATTGCCCAGGCAATGGCCGATTGCGAGAGGGCTCTCGCGATCGCTCCCGATTCCGCGCAAGCTCATCTGGTGCTCGGCCTTTGTCTCGCCGGACTTGGCCGGGTCGACGAAGCGCTCGCCAGCTTGGACCGGGCCCTCGACATCCAGCCTGACCTCCAGAGCGCGATCTCCAGCAAGATATTCACGCTCGACTTCGTGACGGACGCCAGCGTTGAACAGCATCAGCTGGCGCGGCAGGTATGGTGGGAGCGGATCGGCGCGAAAATCGCGTCAGAAGCTGCGGCACCGCATGACAACAGCCGAGACCCGGATCGCCGTCTCGTGCTTGGCTATGTCTCCTCGGATTTCAACGCGCATTCGGCCGCGTTCATTTTCAAGCCGGTCCTGCAACACCATGACCGGGCGCGGTTCGAGATCGTGTGCTACTCGTGTTCGTCAAAAATGGATGCGACGACCAGCGAATTTCAAGGGATCGCCGATCGCTGGCGCGACGCCTCGCAATGGACCGACGATCGCCTCGCCGCTCAGATCCGCGCCGATCGCGTCGACATCCTGATCGACCTGTCCGGCCACACCAGAGGAAACCGCCTCGGCGTGTTTGCGCGCAAGCCGGCACCGATCCAGGTCCATGGCTGGGGCCACGGCACCGGCACCGGACTGCCAACGATCGATTATCTGTTCTCGGACCCGGTCGCGATCCCTGTCGCGGTGCGGCACTTGTTTGCGGAGACCGTTGTCGACCTGCCGTGCTTTGTGACGCTGGTGCCGCTGCCGGCCGGGATTGCGCGGGCGGAGGCGCCGGCTCTCTCGAACGGCTTCGTCACGTTCGGCGTCTTCAACCGCATCAGCAAGATTTCGGACGAGGCGGTTGAAGCCTGGTCCAGGATTCTCGGGCGGGTGCCGGGTTCACGACTTCTGGTCAAGGATTTTGCGCTGGACGATCAACTGGTCCGCGACAGCCTGCTGGCTCGGTTTGCAGCTTGCCGGTTGCCGGCCGAACGCGTCGATCTGGTCGGCGCCACCTCGCGAGACGAACACCTGACATCGTTCAATCGCGTCGATGTTTGCCTCGATACGTTCCCGCAGAATGGCGGCGTCAGCACTTGGGAAGCCTTGCAGATGGGCGTGCCGGTGGTCGCGAGGCTCGGCAATAGCCTGCCCGGCCGTGCGGCCGGCTCCATCCTTGCGGCGCTTGGCCTGCCGGACTGGGTCGCGGAAAGTGATGAGGCGTATGTCGAAATCGCGGCTGGCCATGCGGCGCAGATCGGCGACCTCGATCGATTGCGCCGAGGACTGCCCGGACAGATCAACGCTGCGGCCGCCGGCAACCCTGTCTCATATGCGCGAGCGGTGGACGAGGCCTATCGCGCGATGTGGACACGCTATTGCAAGGACGGCGTCTGATCTCCGCCTCAATGCAGCCGGAACACGCCATCCACGGCGCGCAGCTCGGCCGGCTTGATCAGCTTGGAGTGCGCGACGGTGACCGAATGGAGGGGGCCATCGAGCTTCTCCTGCCAGAACGCCAGGAAATCCTTCAGCGCCGGAAATTTCGGAAACATGTCGTAGTTCTGCCAGACGTAGGTCTGGAGTAGCGAGGGATGATCCGGCATCCGATAGAGAATTTGCGCCGTCGTCAGCCCGTAGCCCAGCATCTGTTTCCGGAAATCCTCGGAAACGCCCCCACTCCGCAGTCCCATGCCAAACCTCCTTTGCAGGAGCGCATTCAAGGGGCGGCCTGATCGGTGTGCGCCTTACGAGCCACCCGGTACTGATGCGCTCACATGAGAGAAATGTGACGCAAACTGACAATCCATCTCAAGCCCAAAAGTTTAACAAGCTGTTGAAATTCAATGCGTTAGCAGCAGACATGACTCCGTGCTAATACGGTCTCGGGCGCGGGTTAACGATGGACATGAGATTCTGGCAGTCCGCGCTTCCGGGTGCTGATTTTTCTGCTAGAAGCCCTTGCCCCCGCAAAAATCCTGTCCTATCTCTGCCTCGCTCGTGCTAGCACTCGCGGGCAACGACTGCTAATAATCCAAAATCCTCAACACGTGCAATTGCTTAGGAGGACTGCATGAAATTCCGTCCGCTTCACGACCGCGTCGTGGTCAAGCGCATCGACGCAGAAGAGAAGACCGCTGGCGGCATCATCATTCCCGACACTGCCAAGGAAAAGCCCTCCCAGGGCGAAGTCGTCGCCGTTGGCCCGGGTGGCCGCGACGAGGCCGGCAAGCTGATCCCGATCGACCTGAAGGTCGGTGACCGCGTGCTGTTCGGCAAGTGGTCCGGCACCGAGGTCAAGATCGACGGCCAGGACCTGCTGATCATGAAGGAGAGCGACGTGATGGGCGTTCTCGAAGTCAGCGAGTCCAAGAAGAAGGCGGCCTAAGAGCCTCCTCTCCCTCCCCAGTCAAACACCTCAAGGAAAATCCAGATGGCAGCCAAAGAAGTCAAATTCTCGGTTGAAGCGCGCGACAAGATGCTGCGCGGCGTCGACGTTCTCGCCAACGCGGTGAAGGTCACGCTCGGTCCGAAGGGCCGCAACGTCGTGCTCGACAAGTCGTTCGGCGCTCCCCGCATCACCAAGGACGGCGTCACCGTCGCCAAGGAGATCGAGCTCGACGACAAGTTCGAGAACATGGGCGCGCAGATGGTGCGCGAAGTCGCCTCCAAGTCCGCTGACGCGGCCGGCGACGGCACCACCACCGCAACCGTGCTCGCCCAGGCGATCGTGAAGGAAGGCGCCAAGTCGGTCGCCGCCGGCATGAACCCGATGGACCTCAAGCGCGGTATCGACCTCGCGGTCGAAGCCGTCGTTGCGGACCTCCAGAAGAACTCCAAGAAGGTCACCTCGAACGACGAGATCGCCCAGGTCGGCACCATCTCGGCCAACGGCGACCAGGAGATCGGCAAGTTCCTCTCCGACGCCATGAAGAAGGTCGGCAACGAGGGTGTCATCACCGTCGAGGAAGCCAAGTCGCTCGAGACCGAGCTCGACGTCGTCGAGGGCATGCAGTTCGACCGCGGCTACATCTCGCCCTACTTCGTCACCAACGCCGACAAGATGCGCGTTGAGATGGACGACGCCTACATCCTCATCAACGAGAAGAAGCTCTCCTCGCTGAACGAACTGCTGCCGCTGCTCGAGGCCGTGGTGCAGACCGGCAAGCCGCTAGTCATCGTCGCCGAGGACGTCGAAGGCGAAGCCCTCGCGACCCTGGTCGTGAACCGCCTCCGCGGCGGCCTGAAGGTCGCGGCCGTCAAGGCTCCG
>NZ_AJQE01000063.1 GCF_000261685.1 Bradyrhizobium genomosp. I (2014)
ATTGCTTCGCTCCGCTCGCAATGACGATGTGGAAGCAGCGAGGCTGATCGCTACGCCCGCTGCACCCCGATCACGCGGCCTTTCTCGATTGCCAGGGCCAGCTCGCCGCGTTTCAGCTTCAGCGCGGCATCGCCGAACAGCTCGCGGCGCCAGCCGCGCAAGGCGGGCACGTCGGCCTCGTCGTCGGCGGCGATCTCCTCGAGATCGTCGACGGTCGCGATCACCTTGCTGGCGACCGCATGGCGCTCCGCGGTCATGCGCAGCAGCACCTTCAAGAGCTCGACGATGGCGGCGCCGTTGGAGTTGTTGCGCGGTTTCTCCAGCTTGGGCAGCTTCGAGAAATCCCGCGCCAGCCCGCGCTCGACCGCGGCGACGATGTCAGCGCCCCATTTGGATTTCTCGAACCCCTTCGGCACCGAGCGCAGATGCGCGAGCTTCTCCAGCGTGGTCGGCGCGTGGGTCGCGATGTCGGTGATCGCCTCGTCGCGCAGCACGCGGCCGCGCGGCACGTCGCGGCTCTGCGCCTCCTGCTCGCGCCAGGCCGCGACCTCCATCAGCACCGCGAGGTCCTTGGGCTTGCGCACCCGCGTCTTCAGCCGCTCCCAGGCGCGCTCGGGGTGGAAGTCGTAGGTCCTTGGCGAGGTCAGGACCTCCATCTCGATGGAGACCCATTCGCTGCGGCGGCGCTTCTTCAGGTCGGCGTCGAGCGCTGCGAACACGTCGCGCAGATGGGTGACGTCGGATACCGCGTAATGCATCTGCTCCTTGGTCAGCGGCCGGCGCGACCAGTCGGTGAAGCGGTGGGTCTTGTCCGGGCGGTGACCGGTGACCTTCTCGACCAGCGCGTCATAGGCGATGCTGTCGCCGTAGCCGAGCACCATCGCGGCAACCTGGGTGTCGAACACCGGATGCGGGATGATGTTGGCCTGGTGCCAGACGATCTCGATGTCCTGGCGGGCGGCGTGAAACACCTTCAGCACGCCCTCGTTGGCCATCAGTTCGAAGAACGGCTTGAGGTCGATGCCCTCGGCCAGGGCGTCGACGACCACGGCTTCCTCGGCGCTGGCCATCTGCACCACGCACAGCAGCGGGTAGTAGGTGGTCTCGCGCAGGAACTCGGTATCGACGGTAATGACGGGGTGCGTGGCCAGCCGGCTGCAGGCAGCCGCGAGGTCAGCGGTGGTGGTAATCAAATCCATGAACGGCCCATGACACTTAACATGAGCCGTTCTGCCGAAAGTGCTGTGATGTCAAGGGGGTTGGAGCGAATTCGAGGCTTGCATCGGGCCGAAATCGCCTCAACCGGCCGAAAATCCTATTCGTAGCGGACCCGCTGAGAGGATTTCCGGGCGCACGGCAATGCCACCACGAGCACGCACATGGCGACAAGAGCCAGTCCCAGGAACTCGATAACCAACAGATCCACGGCGAAATCCCTCCGAGAAACATTGCTAGACTTGTCTGGCGCAAATTGAGGGTCTGTTAATTCTCGTGGTTACCGGCGGCGCGCCGGGCCGGATGGTGGACGGAGGGTTAACGGGCCGGGGCCGTGCAAACGAATTCGGCGCCCCCGCATGGCGGGAGCGCCGATGTTCGCTTGACGTTGAAGGAGGCCTTACGGCAGCTTCAGCGACGTCTCCGCATTGTACGGCTTGAGCGTTTCATCCGCGGCCTTCTGGGCGGCGGCGAGGGCTTCCTTCGGCTGCTTCTTGCCGTTGAGGACCAGCATCACCTCGTCCTCGAGGTTCTTGCGCACCGGCACGGTCTTGTAGGTCGCAAACCACGGCTTTGCGACGTCGAGCTGCTCGACGGCGGTCTTGGCGTCCGGGTTCTTGGTCAGGAACTCGACCATGTCGGGCGTCTTGTAGGCCGCCATGTTCGGCGCGAAATAGCCGGTGGCGCGGCTCCACCAGGCGCTCTTCTCGGGCGAGGTCATCCACTTGATCAGGGTCCAGGCGGCCTTTTGCTTGTCGGCTTCGAGGCCAGCCGGAATGATCAGCGAGGCGCCGCCGATCGGCACGGCGTTGCGGACGTTGCGCGGGATGAAGGCGACCTTGTAGGCGAACTTGGCGTTGTCGCGCACGTAAGTCAGCGAGCCCGTCGACAGCATCATCATCGCGGCGTTGCCGGAGATGAAGGAGGTGCTGACGGCAGGGCCGGGCGTGGCGCCGGGCGCGTGGACCTTGTGCTTGTGGATGAGATCGTTCCACCAGGTGAGCGCACCGAGCATCGAGGGCGTGTCGTAATAGACCTCGCCGCCGAACTCCTCGTTGTAGTAGCGCCCGCCATTGCTCATGGTGAGCGTTTCCATCATCCAGCCGCAATAGTCGTAGGCGCAGGGGATCGCGATGCCCCATTGAGTCACCTTGTCGCCCTCGCGCTTGGTCAGCTTCTTGGCCCAGTCGGTGAGCTCGGCCCAGGTCTGCGGCGGCTTGTTCGGATCGAGGCCGGCTTCCTTGGCCTTGTCGGCGTTGATGTAGAGCAGCGGTGTCGAATTGTGGAAGGGAACGCCGTACACCGAGCGGTTGATCACGGCGTTGCCCTGCAGCGCCGGGAAGAACTGGCCGAGGAACTTCTCCTTGGTGGTGCCGTCGGCGGCGATCAGGCTGTCGAGATTGGTGAGCTCGTTCTCGATCTGCATGTCGAGCAGGAAGTTGGCCGACATGATCACGGCGGCCGGCGGCTTGCCGGCCTTGATCGCGGCGCGCGTCTTGATCAGCGTGTCGTCATAGGAGCCGGTGTAGACGGCGGTCGCCTTGATATCGGGGTGCCCCTCGTTGAACTCCTTGATCAAGGTGCCCATGTCGCGGGCGAGCTTGCCGTCGACGGGGACGGGGAAGAACAAATCGATCTCGGTCGGGCCTTCGCCGGCGAGGGCCGGAAAGGCGAGGGCGCCAGCCATAGTGCCAGCCATGGCAAGGCCGAGCATGAGCCTGCGGGAGAACAGCATCGGAAAATCTCCTATTTGATGCCTGAGGTGACGAAAGAGCTGATGAAGCGTTTCTGGAAGATCAGGAAGGTGACGAGCAGCGGCGCGATCACCATCAGCGTGCCCGCGGCGATGGTGCCCCAGGCCTGGGTCCCCTCCGCGGTCTTGGTGAAGACGGACAGGCCAACCGTGAGCGGCCGCTTGTCCGGCGAATTGATCACCATCAGCGGCCACAGGAAGTCGTTCCAGTGGCTGGTCACGGAGATGATGGCGAACGCGGAGAAGCTCGGCATCGACAGCGGCACGTAGATGTGGCGGATGCGCTGGAACAGGCCGGCACCGTCGATCAGGGCGGCGTCTTCCAGCTCGGTCGGGATCGCCTCGAATGCCTGCCGCATCAGGAAGGTGCCGAAGGCGGAGGCGAAGAACGGCATCATCACGCCGGCGAGCGTGTCGTAGAGGCCGAGCTGCGCCACGAGCTTCAGGTTCGGCACGATCAGCAGCACCGGCACCAGCATCAGCTGCATCAGGAACAGGTAGAAGATCAGCGTCTTGCCGGCGAAGGCGAGGCGCGCAAAGGCGAAGCCCGCCAGCGTGATGGTGACGAACTGCACCAAGAGGATGCCGGCGCAGATGATCGTGGTGTTGAGCGTGTAGCGCGGGAAATCGCCGATCTCCCAGGCATCCCTGACATTGTCGAGCGTCGGCTTGAGGCTCGGCGTCAGCTCGGCCATGGCGTTGATGCCGTCGGAGGCCGGGCGCAGCGTCGCCACGACCATCCACAGGAACGGGATCAGCCAGACGATCGCAAGCAGCACCGTCAGCGCGAAGCCGAGCTTCGGCGTGATCTCGCCCCTCGTGGCGAGCGGGGCGTCCTTGTAGAGCCTGTCGATCAGCTTCACGGCGCGCCCTCGCGGTTCGCCATGGTGCGGAAGGAGAGCGCGGTGAGGCCCATCAGCGCGGCGAGCGTCAGCAGCGTCGCCGCCGAGGCCTTGCCGATGTCGTAGTGCTCGACCGCCTGCTGGTAGATGTAGAACAGCACGAGATTGGTCGAATTGGACGGCCCGCCCTGCGTCATGACGAAGACGTGGTCGACCTGCGTCACCGCGTTGAGGATCGCGATGACGGTGACGAACAGGAAGGTGGGCTTGAGCTCCGGCAGGATAATGTGGCGCAGGCGCATGTAAGGCCCGGCGCCGTCGAGATGCGCGGCCTCCATCACGTCCTCGGGCACGGCCTGGAGGCCGGCGAGGAAGAACAGCATGTAATAGCCGGCGTTCTTCCAGATCGTGATGACCATGATCGCATAGAGCGCGATGTCGGGGTCGCCGAGCCAGTTCGGCAGCACCGGAAGCAGCCGGCCGATGTAGTAGTCGAGCAGGCCGACATTGGGCAGGAAGATGAACAGGAACAGCGCTGATGCCGCGACCATCGGGATCAGCACCGGCAGGAACAGCGCGGCGCGCAGCGCGCTGTTCACGGCATGGGTGCGCGCAAGCGCCAGCGCGAACAACAGCGCAAGGGCGATGCTCGGCACCGCCGTGCCCACGGCGTAGATCAGGTTGTTGACGACCGCGCCGGTGAAGGCAGGATCGGCCAGCACCGCTGCGATATTGTCGAGACCGACGAAGCGGAGCGGTGCTTTCGGTGTGGCGCGCTGATAGAGCGCATCGATGAGGACGCGGCCCATCGCGCCATAGGTGAACAGCGCGAGGAAGACCAGCGAGGGCAGCAGCAGCAGATAGGCCGGCAGCGAGGCTTTGACGCGGGCGGTGAGGCGCGTCAGCAGGTCCAGGCGCGGCGCCACCGAGGTCGTCGCGACCGGGAGCGTCGCGGGTTCGGCGAGGCTCATCTCACCGCGCCGGGAAATTGAGCGCATAGTCGCGGCCGTCCGTTCCTGCGGGCGGGGCGAAGGGGAAGCGCAGACTTTCATCGAGGAAGTCGTGGCTGTGCACGACGAGGTTCTCGTCGTCGATCAGCACCACGCCATAGGCCGGCGGCTCGTGGCTTGCGAGGTGCGGCGCGCTGGCGTCGAGCTCGAACCAGACCTGGTGGTTGGTGCCGCGCAGCGTCGAGAACGGGATCTTGCCGTAGCTGCCGAAGATCGGCCGGTGCACATGGCCGAAGAAGAGGTGGCGGATGCGCGAACGGTAGGGCGCGATCACCTCGGCGAACTCCGCGCTCTGCTTCAGCCCGATCTCGTCCATCGCGTGCACGCCGACCGGGAAGGGCGGATGATGCATGAAGACGACGAAGGGCTGGTCGGCGGGCGCGGCCGCGAGCGTGCTTGCCAGCCAGCCGAGGCGCTTTGCGCACATCTCGCCGGCATGGCTGGTCTCGTCCAGCGTGTCCAGGAAGACGAACAGGCCGTGCTCGGTGGTCCGCGTGCCCTGCACGAAGCCGTTTGAATCCCGCGGCGCGGCCTTCAGCGCGTCGAGGCAGGTGACGCGGCGGTCGTGATTGCCAACCATGGCGATGTAGGGAATCTTCAGCGCGGCCATGGCCTCGGCGAAGTTGACGTAGGATTCGGCCTCGCCCCAATGGGTGAGGTCGCCGGTCACGACCGCGAAGGCGGCATCGGACTGGTGCTTGTTGATGTCGGCAATCGCCGCATCCAGCCGGGCGCGCGGATCGAGGCCGTACAGTGTCAGCCCGGGATTGGCGAGATGCGTGTCGGTGATGTGGATGAACTTGAATGGCATGCGCGCTTGTCGGGACTGTTGGAGGATGGACGTCTCCGGCAAGACGACCCTGACAGGCGGTTAGAGCGCGTGTGTTTCAGTTTGATGACAACGGTTCCCGCGGGCGGGATGTGTCCACAAGGCCCGCGGGACAGGGATGGACCGCGCAAGGCGCAATCCATGAGGTGCGTCAATTAGAGGCCGTGGTGCGCGGTCGAACTCGCCTCACGTCCCGCAGAACGTCCGCAGCACCATCTGCTCCGGCAGCGGCGGATCGGCGTAGGCGGCGTAGTCCGGCTGATCCTGATACGGCTTTTCCAGCACCTTCACCAATTCCTCGAACGGCGCGAAGTCGTCGTCATTCACCGCTGCCTGGATCACGGCTTCGACGCGATGGTTGCGCGGGATGAACAGCGGGTTCACCGCGTGCATCGCGGCCTGCCGCTCGGCCGGGGTCTGCGGCTCCAGCGCAAGACGCGCGCGCCAGCGGCCGGCCCATTCGTCGAAGGCCGCGGGCTCCATGAACTGCGCGCGCACGTCCGCGCCTTCATCGCCCGCGGCGTCACCGAGCTTGCGGAAGGTCAGGGTGAAGTCGGCCTGGTTCTTCGCCATGGCGTCGAGCAGGTCCTGGATCAGGGCGTCGTCGCCGTCGCGCTCCGCGAACAGGCCGACCTTCCTGCGCAGGCCGGCCTGATAGGCGGCGCTGAACGTCTCGGCGAAGGCGCCGAGAATTTCCTGGGCTTCCGCGACCGCCTTCTCCTGATCGTCGGAGAACAGCGGCAACAGGCATTCGGCGAGGCGCGTCAGATTCCACAAGCCGATGCGCGGCTGGTTGGCATAGGCGTAGCGGCCCATCTCGTCGATCGAGGAGAACACCTGCGCGGGATTGTAGGCGTCCATGAAGGCGCAGGGGCCGTAATCGATGGTCTCGCCCGAGATCGATGAGTTGTCGGTGTTCATCACGCCGTGGATGAAGCCGACCAGCAGCCAGCGCGCGATGAGCTCGGCCTGGCGGGCGACGACCGCCGCGAGCAGGTCGTGATAGGGCCGCTCCGCATGAAGCAGGTGCGGATAGTGACGGGCGATGACGTGATCGGCGAGCCGGCGGATCGCATCGGTATCGCGGCGCACGGCGAAGAACTGGAAGGTGCCGACGCGGATATGGCTTGAGGCGACGCGGGTCAGCACCGCACCGGGCAGCGCGGTCTCGCGGATGACGTGCTCGCCGGTGACGACGGCGGCGAGCGAGCGGGTGGTCGGGATGCCGAGCGCATACATCGCTTCGCTGACGATGTATTCGCGCAGCACCGGCCCGAGCGCGGCGCGGCCATCGCCGCGGCGGGAGAACGGGGTGGGGCCGCTTCCCTTGAGCTGGATGTCGCGGCGGACACCGTCCCTGTCGATGACCTCGCCGAGCAGGATGGCGCGGCCGTCACCGAGCTGGGGCACGAACTGTCCGAACTGGTGGCCGGCATAGGCCATGGCGATCGGATCGGCCCCGGCGGGAACCGTTTTCCCAGCCAGGATCTCGGCCCCTTCCGGGGTCTCCAAAAGATCAGGATCGAGCCCGAGCTGAACCGCCAGCGGCCGGTTCAGCTTGATCAGCCGGGGGGCGGCGACAGGGGTCGGCGCGACGCGGGCGAAAAAGCTGTCCGGCAGCGCCGAATAGGAGTTCTGGAAGGGGAAATGGACCGTCATGGCCCCAAGATAGGGCTGGAACGCCTGATGGCAAAGGCTCGGAGCCCAAATGAACCAAAATGGGCGCCTCCTGCCCAAATCGGGCCGTTCCCTTGGTTGCCGCCTCCGGCCTCGTCGGGTAAACCCTGCCGCAACTTCGGACCGGTCGTTTCAGGCCGTCCGATTCGCTTCCTTTCGACATTGATTTTGGGACGACCATGCATCGCTACCGGTCACATACATGCGGCGCGCTCCGCGAGAGCAACATCGGCGAGACCATCCGCCTCTCGGGCTGGGTCCATCGCGTTCGCGACCATGGCGGCGTGCTGTTCATCGACCTGCGCGACCACTACGGCCTGACCCAATGCGTGGTCGATCCGGACTCGCCGGCGTTCTCGCTGGCCGAGAAGCTGCGCTCGGAATTCGTGGTCAAGATGGACGGCAAGGTCCGCCGCCGCCCCGACGGCACCGACAATGACGACCTGCCGACCGGCAAGGTCGAGGTCTATGTCAGCGAGATCGAGGTGCTTGGCCCCGCCGGCGACCTGCCGCTGCCGGTGTTCGGCGACCAGGAATATCCTGAGGATATCAGGCTCAAGTATCGCTTCCTGGACCTGCGTCGCGAAAAGCTGCACCAGAACATCATGACGCGCGTCGAGATCATCAAGTCGATGCGCCGGCGGATGGAGGGGCAGGGCTTCTTCGAGTTCAACACGCCGATCCTGACCGCGTCCTCGCCGGAAGGCGCACGCGACTTTCTGGTGCCCTCGCGCATTCATCCCGGCAAGTTCTACGCTCTGCCGCAGGCGCCGCAGCAGTACAAGCAGCTGCTGATGATGTCGGGCTTCGACCGCTATTTCCAGATCGCGCCCTGCTTCCGCGACGAGGACCCGCGCGCCGACCGTCTGCCGGGCGAGTTCTACCAGCTCGACGTCGAGATGAGTTTTGTCACGCAGGAAGACGTGTTCGCGGCGATGGAGCCGGTGATCACGGGCGTTTTTGAAGAGTTCGCGAAGGGCAAGCCGGTCACCAAGAACTGGCGCCGCATCCCGTTCGCCGAGGCGCTGCGGAAATACGGCAGCGACAAGCCGGACCTGCGCAACCCCATCGAGATGCAGGACGTCTCCGAGCACTTCCGCGGCTCCGGCTTCAAGGTGTTCGCACGCATGCTCGAGGACCCCAAGAACCAGGTGTGGGCGATCCCGGCGCCGGGCGGCGGCAGCCGCGCCTTCTGTGACCGCATGAACTCGTGGGCGCAAGGAGAAGGCCAACCCGGCCTCGGCTACATCATGTGGCGCGAGGGCGGCGAGGGCGCAGGTCCCCTTGCGAACAACATCGGGCCCGAGCGCACCGCTGCGATCCGCGCGCAGATCGGCACCAAGGAAGGCGATGCCGCCTTCTTCGTCGCGGGCGATCCCGACAAGTTTTGGAAGTTCTCTGGCCTTGCCCGCAACAAGGTCGGCGAGGAATTGAACCTCACCGACAAGGAGCGGTTCGAGCTCGCCTGGATCGTCGATTTCCCGATGTACGAGTACAACGAGGACGACAAGAAGGTCGACTTCTCGCACAACCCGTTTTCGATGCCGCAGGGTGGTCTCGATGCGCTGAAGTCGCAGGACCCGCTGACCATCAAGGCGTTCCAGTACGACATCACCTGCAACGGCTACGAGATCGCCTCGGGCGGCATCCGCAACCACGTGCCGGAAGCCATGGTGAAGGCGTTCGAGATCGCAGGTTACGGCGAGCAGGAAGTGGTCGACCGCTTCGGCGGCATGTACCGCGCCTTCCAGTACGGTGCGCCGCCGCATGGCGGCATGGCCGCGGGCGTCGACCGCATCGTGATGCTGCTCTGCGGCACCACCAATCTGCGCGAGATCTCGCTGTTCCCGATGAACCAGCAGGCCATGGACCTCCTGATGGGTGCGCCCTCGGAAGCAACGACGAAGCAGCTGCGCGAGCTGCATGTGCGGGTGAACCTGCCGCAGAAGTGAGGGGCTCAACGGGACTTCGGTCTCGTGCCCCGGACGCAGTGCAGCCCCGGCGATGCGAAGCATCGTCCGGTGTGATGCGCTGCAGAGCCGGGGCCCAGCTTTTCAGCTTTCGGCGAACCGCAAACGTTCTGGGTCCCGGCTCTGCGTCGCACCGCTTCGCGCTGCGCCGCGTCCGGGACACGAGATCAAACTACAGCCCCGTCGAGGCCTCGATCCTGAACTGCGCCAGCGCGCTCTCCGGGTCGCTTTGTGAAAGCTGCATCAATTGCATCAGCGGCACCTTGGCGCGGGCCGTCAGCTTGATGGTCAGCGTTTGCCCTGACGTCTCGACGAAGCCGGCGAGCGCATCCACCGCCACCTTGGCGTCGGCATTGGATGCCGCGATCTTCTCGCCCTGCGCCCGGATCATCTCGACGATGGCGCCGCGCGCGGTGTCGCGGCTGACATTCTGCATGCGGGCGAACTGCGCCACGACGAGATCGACCACGCCGCTGTCGCGCAAGGAGAGCTCGATCGGGCCGGTCTCGATCTGCCCGGCCTGGCTCATCGCCTGCACCGGATCGGTCGTGAACAGGCCGCGCGGCACGTTGGCGAGCGCGAGGCGGGCCTGCGCCCTGGCGAGGTTGCCGAGATCGATGGTGGCCGGCGCGAGCGCGAATGCACCCGACGATTCCGTCCAGGCCGCGCCGAGATCGAGGTCGATCGCGAGCTTGTCCACGCCTGCCACGATCAGCGGCTGCAGCGCCGGATTGGCGGGATCGGTCGGCGTGACCATCTTCACGACCAGACTGGCCTTGCTCGGGATCGATCCCACCAGCTGGCCCCAGTTCAGGCTGATCGTGTCGACGGTGATGGGCTGTCGCGTGTTCCTATGGAGCGCAATCACGCCCTTGACCTCGGCGCCTGCGAGCACGCGGAACAGGCCCAGCATCTGATCGGGCGAGGGCGGTTGCCCGGGCGTTCGAAGGCTCGCCGCCCAGCGCATCAGGTTTGCCGCGCTGAATGACTTCAGCGCGAAGCGCTCCATCTTGAACTGTCCCTGCGGTGACGGCGTGTCGACGCCTTCGACCGCGAGCTCGCCTTCGCGATATCTGACGGCATTGATCCTGGCCGTCCCTTGCGGCGTGCCAACCGACATCTTGCCGATTTCGGCCTTGCCGATGCGAAGACCCTCGTAGAATCCGGCGAGCTTCTCCAGCAGCTCGCGCGCTTGCGCCGGCGTCGGTGGGGTCGATTGATCCTGCGGCAGCGCGGTAAGCATCTCGGCCAGCCGGAATTTCGACGGCTGCACGGCGATGTCTTGCATGGTGAAGCCGTCGACATCGACGCGCATTCCCTGTGCCGATTTGAGCGCATAGGGACCGGTCGAGACCTGCCGATAGACGCGGCGGGAGCTGTCG
>NZ_AJQE01000064.1 GCF_000261685.1 Bradyrhizobium genomosp. I (2014)
CTGTCGTCGCTGGTCGTCTGCGGATCGAGCGCGGCGAGGATCGCGGTCGCGTCGAAATCGTTGATGATGATGCTGGAGAGTTCGCCCGTCAGCTTGTCCGGCTTGCCCGGCTGCTTCACGTCGATCGAGATGGCGGCGCGGTCCGCCTTCATCGCGTCGATCTTGCCGTGCTTCAGATTCTGGATCGCGAGCCCGGCATAGGTGATCTCGCCGCTGCCGGCGGCCGCGCCGGAATCGAAGGTTATCGTCAGGGTCGGGGCCGCAAGCGACGATGCGGTGACGCTCGCATATTGATTGAGTGCGTAGCGGTATATGTCGATCAGGGAGCCGTCCGTCGGCGCATTCATGGCGTGAACGGGACCGGCATAGTCGCGCATCGTCAGTTGCGGGATCCTGTACGCGACCTTCAGCCTGGTCGGGCCGAGCTGGTCCAGCGCGACCTCGAGCCCGGTGATGTCGATGCTGTCGGCCGAAAATCTGGTCTCGTCGATCTGGCGAACGCCCGTACCCTTGATGCCCGCGATCCTGATTTGCGCCTGCGGCTCCTTTCCGGGCGCAATCACGACGTCCTCGATCGTCAGCGTCCGGGTCGCGAGCGCGAACCCGATCTTGCCGTGGCTCGCCTTGCCGCCGCCTGCACGCATCTGCTCGAAGACCGCCTCGACCTTGCTGGTCGCCCGGTGCTGGACGTAGAGATCGAAGCCGAACCATCCGCCCGCGCCGAGCGCGGCTGCCATGATCAGGCCGATCAGGATTCGCTTCATGCCGTTGCCCCAGTTGCTCGTTCTGAACCGTGCAACCTGCCATATTCGCGAAACGTGGCGCGGTCCAGGGAAAGCTATGGTTTTCAAATATTTGACCGCGCGCCCTGTTGATGGGGCAGCAATCGGATGTTGCCACCGGGGCACCCGGCGTGCTTCATCCCGTTTTCATGACCCGGAAATACCGTTCCGCTTGGGCGGCAGCTCCGGAGCATGCATTTTGATGCCGGTAACGCGAGGCAAGACTGCGCATGTCGTCCTATTCTGATGATCTCCACCAGGCGGCGCTGGCCTATCATCGTCTGCCGCGCCCCGGAAAGCTTGAGATCCAGGCAAGCAAGCCGCTTGCCAATCAGCGCGACCTCGCGCTGGCCTATTCTCCGGGCGTTGCCGCGGCCTGCACCGAGATCGCCAAGAACCCGGCCGAGGCGGCCACGCTCACCACCCGCGCCAATCTGGTCGCGGTGGTCTCCAACGGCACCGCGGTGCTCGGCCTCGGCAATATCGGCCCGCTGGCCTCCAAGCCGGTGATGGAAGGCAAGGCGGTCCTGTTCAAGAAGTTCGCCGGCATCGACGTGTTCGACATCGAGATCGCCGCCGATACCATCGACCGCGTGGTCGAGACGGTTGCGGCGCTCGAGCCGACCTTCGGCGGCATCAATCTGGAGGACATCCGCGGACCGGAATGTTTCGAGATCGAGACGCGCTTGAAGGAGCGCATGAAGATCCCGGTCTTCCATGACGACCAGCACGGCACCGCCATCATCGTCGCCGCCGCCATCACCAACGGCCTCAGGCTGAACGGCAAGAAGCTGTCCGACGTCAAGATCGTGGCCTCGGGGGCAGGGGCCGCTGCGCTCGCAACGCTGAACCTGCTCGTCTCGATGGGCGCGCAGCGCAAGAACATCTGGGTCTGCGACATCGACGGGCTCGTGCACGAGGGGCGCAACACCTCGATGGACCGCTGGAAGGCGGTCTATGCCCAGAAGACCGACAAGCGCACGCTCGCCGACGTCATCGGCGGCGCCGACATCTTCATCGGCCTCTCGGCACCCGGCGTGCTCAAGCCCGAGATGGCCAAGGCCATGGGCGACCAGCCGCTGATCATGGCGCTCGCCAATCCCGTGCCGGAGATCATGCCGGAAGAGGCGCGCAAGGCGCGCCCCGACGCCATGATCTGCACCGGCCGCTCCGACTTCCCGAACCAGGTCAACAACGTCCTCTGCTTTCCCTTCATCTTCCGCGGCGCGCTCGACGTCGGCGCCACCGCGATCAACGAGGAGATGAAGCACGCCGCCGTCGAGGCCATCGCGCAGCTCGCGCGCGAGGCGCCGTCGGACGCCGTCGCGCAGGGCTTCGACACCGGCGAGACGCAAGGCTTCGGTCCGGGCTCGCTGATCCCGAGCCCCTTTGATCCCAGGTTGATCCTGCGCATCGCGCCGGCCGTGGCGAAAGCGGCGATGGAATCAGGCGTCGCAACGCGACCCATCACCAATTTCGACGAATACACCGCGCTGCTCGAGCGCTTCGCCTTCCGCTCCGGCCTCGTCATGAAGCCGATGTTCGCCAAGGCCAAGACCCAGCCGGTGCGCGTGATCTATGCCGAAGGCGAGGACGAGCGCGTGCTGCGCGCCACGCAGGTGGTGCTGGAGGAGAACCTGGCGCGGCCGATCCTGGTCGGCCGTCCTTCGGTCGTGGAGGCGCGCATCAAGCGGTTCGGCCTCTCGATCCGCGCCGGCAAGGACTTCGACCTGGTCAATCCCGAGGACGATCCGCGCTACCGCTCCTATGTGCAGTCCTATGTCGAGGTTGCCGGCCGCCGCGGCGTCACGCCGGATGCAGCCCGCACGGTGGTGCGCACCAACAACACGGTGATCGCCGCGCTCGCGGTGACGCGCGGCGAGGCGGATGCCATGCTTTGCGGCGTCGAGGGCCGCTACATGAGCCATCTGCGTCATGTCCGCGAGATCGTCGGCTTCTCGCCTGGGATCAGCGACTACGCGGCGCTTGCGCTGCTGATCACCAGCAAGGGTGCTTTCTTCATCGCCGACACGCAGGTTCGGCCCAACCCGAGCGCGGAGGAGCTTGCCGAGATCGCCTCGCTCGCCGCGGTCCACGTGCAGCGCTTCAACATCAAGCCGAAGATCGCCTTCGTCTCGCATTCGGATTTCGGCAGCTACGACACCGACTCCTCGCGCAAGATGCGGCTGGCGACCCAGCTGTTGAAGGACAAGCATCCGGAGATCGAGGCCGACGGCGAAATGCAGGGCGACACCGCACTCTCCGCCGCTGCGCGAAAAATGGTGCTGCCGCACTCCAAGCTGGAGGGCGAGGCCAACATCCTGATCATGCCGACGCTGGACACCGCCAATGTCGCCTATCAGATGATCAAGTCGCTGGCGGACGCGCTGCCCGTCGGCCCGATCCTGGTCGGCCCGGCGCGCCCCGCGCATATCCTGACGCCATCGGTGACGGCGCGCGGCATCCTGAACATGACGGCCGTTGCAGTCGTGGAAGCGCAGGAGCGCGCCTCGCGGCAGCAGCCGACGTTGTTCACGTAGCTGCTTCCCGTTTTCCAGGCATTTTGGGACAGCGCGCTCCGCGAACTCGTCATGCCCGGGCTTGTCCCGGGCATCTACGATCTTCGCGCCGTGGAGCAGGTCGTGGATGGCCGGGACAAGCCAGGACAAGCCCGGCCATGACGCCGATAGAGCGGTAGCCGAACTTTGCGCGGTCGGTTCGATTCCGCTAGGGAGCGCCACGTCACCGCTGCGCCGCCAACTTTGAATTCCTCGCGGTTCTCCATTTCCACGTTTGTAAACCGGCGCACGACTCTTCATAATCCGCCGACGCGTCCCACGCTTTGAGCTTGCCAAGAGGCCGATCATGCCTGCGTTCGTGACTTTCGGGCGAATCCTGTTCGCCGTGCTGTTCATCTACACGGGCGCGACCAAGCTCTTTGCCATCCAGGCGACCGCCGACTTCATCGCTACCAGGGTCGTGGTGCCCGACGTCATCGCGCCTTACGCCAGGCAGGTCGAGACGGCGACGGCCATGACCACGCCGCAGCTCTTGGCGATCGCGGTCGGCGGGCTCGAGGTCATCGCAGGGCTGATGATCGCGCTGAATTTCGGCGCGCGTTTCTTCGCGATGCTGCTGATCGTCTACGTTGCCGTCGCGACCGTCCTGTTCTACGACTTCTGGAACATGGCGGCTCCCGACAACGCCAAGATGCTGGTCGACGCGCTCAAGAACCTGTCGATCATCGGTGCGCTCTGCATGATCATCGGCTACGGCCGCACCACGCGTCCGGCCGAGGCGGCCTACGGCGACGTGTAGCGGTCAATCCGCTCTCGGCGGCGCAATCTCGCGCATCCAGCGGGAAATCGTCGCGCTGCTCGTTGCATCGGTGCCGCGCTGCAGGCCGAGCAATGCGGCCTCGCGCGCGGCGCGGGGCGTGATGCCATAGGCCGCCTTGAACGAGCGCGTGAAATGCGCGTCGGTGCCGAGCTGCCAGCGCCGCGCGACCTCGCTGATCCGCGGACCACGCGCGCCCGAATTGGCGAGATCGAAAAAGGCGCGATGCAGCCGCCGGCTGCGGATGTAGTCGGCGATGCCGCCGACGGGTGCGAACAGCCGGTACAGTGAGGCCCGGGACAGGCCGAAATGGGCCGCGATCGAATTGGCCGACAGATCCCCGCTGGCAAGGCCGGCCTCGATATATTGGCGGATCCGCATCAAGGGCGGGCTCGCGGCGACGGCATGGTCGGCATCAGCGTCGCCACGCTCGAGCTCGTTGCGCAGGCAGGCGGCCAGCAGCGAAACCGTGCCCTCGGCCACCGATTGGCATTCGTCGAGCGTCATGCGCGGTGCAAATTCGAACAGCGCGGTGAGATGTCCTGCCAGGAGCCTTGCGATCACGCTGCTGCCCGGCAGGACCAGCCCGTGCAAATCGTCGACCCGCAACAGATGGGTGCCGAACATCGGGCGCGGCACGACCAGCGTGACATTCTCGAAAGCCGTCGCCTTGGTCTCCAGCGTCTGGGCGAGGTCGAACAGGCAGATGTCGCCCGCGCGCACCCGCATGGGCCGGGTGCCCGCGACGCCGTCATAGCCACCCCTCAGATAGAGCTGGAGGATGATGTGGTCGACGCCGCTGCGCGCGATCGTTTCAGGTGTGCGGCGGAAACGCTGGCCGCTGGCGCGGCTCAGCCCGATCAGCACCGGCCCCATGGCGTAAGAGCTGATGTCGGCGCGAAACGGGCCCGGTTCGTCGGCGGCAAGCTCGTCGACCTCGAACAGCGTGGCGACAGCCTCCCGCCAGGCGGCGACGTTCGCATCCGTCTCCATCTGATCGGCCGTGAAGCCGAATGCCGGCAGCAAGGACGAGATCGGGGCTGCATCATCAGTCAGTCCGGAGGCGTTTGTCGGACCTGTCGTCGTACCGTCGTCGGTCATGGTGGCCGTGGTCGCGTCTCGATCGTCGTTAAGGAGCGGGGAAGGGCGAAGCCGGGCCAATCATACCCGGCTGTAGGTTGATATCCGGCGAAGGGTTCGTTCGTGTACGAATCCTCCCGCCCGCAGGCCGCAGCCTCGATCCCAAGCCGTCCGTTCTTGCGCTTTTGTCTCAGTCTGTTGATGCGGTGTTTCGGAATGGCCGGCTCGTATTGACGCAGCGCCACAGACGTTGGCTATAGCGCCACGACCGCCGTCGGGGCCGATTATCGGGTCTCGGCAAATATGCTAGCCGGCTTTGCGCTGGCCGGCGGCGGGACCAATTTTGGATTGCTGAACTGCAGGATACCCAATGGTATCTTGTTGCCGGTACTTTGCATGGGGTTGTTTTTCCAATTTTGAATCGGAGCCCCCCGGTGCGAGCGAGATCGGCAATGCCGACAGGCTAACCCGGCCGCCATGGGGTCACGGTCACCTCGTGCGCCGCGTCGAGCAGGTACGGCGTGCCCGGTTTCATCCCGTGCGAAGCCAGCACCTCGTGCGGCGTCCGCTGGGGCACGCCGACAAAACAGCCTTCGCCGCCGGGCAGCCGCACATGCGGAGCCTCCGACAGCCAGAACGTGTCGTAGCGCTCCATGAACAGGTCGAACACCGCGGGACCGCCGATGACGGCAATCATGCCGGAGGCGACATCCGCGAAGGCGCAGGCCGCCTCGAAGCTCGCGTGCTCCGGATTCCACAGCGTCGCATTCGGCATCTCCGGATCGACGGTGAGGTCCTTGATCTTGCGGGTCAGGATCAGCCGCTTGCGCTTCGGCGAATTCGGCTGCTGCTCGTGCGAGTGCCGGCCATGCACGATCAGCGCGGCGCGGTCGAGCGCCTGCTCGAAGAACAGCTTGTCGCCTTCGAACTTCAGGTTGTCGGGCATGACGCGACCGGCGTCGGCAAGCATACCGTCCGCCGAGACGATGACGTAGCCTTCGATACGGAAAGACAATTGCCTTCTATTCGGAAACGGTCGTCACCACGGAATTGACCGGGCGCTGGCTGACCGTCGGCAGCTTGATGTCCTTGAGCAGTTCCTGGTCGTATTCCGGAAGCGTCGATGCCGGGAACTTGGCGCGCATCGCCACCACCTTGTAGCCGCCGGCCTTCAGCCGCTTGAGCAGCTCGGGCAAAGCCTCCGCGGTGTGCTTCTGGAAGTCGTGCATCAGGATGATGCCCTTGCCCTTGGTCTCGAGCTTCTTCATCACGGTCTCGATCACCTTCTCGGGCTTAGAGGCCTTGAAGTCGAACGAGTCGATGTCGCAGGAGAAGATCGCGACATTGCGGTTGCCGAGATAGGTGACCATCTCCGGCGGATGCTGGAGCGCCGGGAAGCGGAAGAACGGCGAGGGCGAGATGCCGCCGAGCGCCCATCTCACGGCGCTGAAGCCCTTCTCGATCTCGTCCTTGCGCTGCGCCTCGCTAAGCTTCTTGTTGTTGAGGTTGGCGTGCGACCAAGTGTGGGCGCCGACGGTATGGCCGGCCGCGTAGACCTGCTTCAGGATCTCCGGCTCATAGGTCGCGTGCTTGCCGATGGAGAAGAAGATGCCGGTGGTGCATTCGTCGGCGAGCGCCTTCAGCACCGCGGGCGTGTTGCGCGGCCAGGGGCCGTCGTCGAAGGTCAGCACCACCTCGTGGTCGCGCAGGAAGTCGAGCTCCTTGAAATGCTCGAATCCGAAGCCGGGACCGCCCGTGGTGTCAATCTCGACGGTGCGGGCGACACCGAGCGCGCCGGGCGTGTTGCAGGCCGCGCGCGCCGGCTGCGGCGGCTGCTTGGGCGGAGGCGGATTGACGAACCCCGCCGGCGCGGCGCCCGTAGCGGGAGCGGCGGCCGGAGCCGTCGCGGGCGCCGACGCGACTGGCGTCGCCGGTGCGGCTTGCGCCGCGG
>NZ_AJQE01000065.1 GCF_000261685.1 Bradyrhizobium genomosp. I (2014)
CCTGCGACCATGCAGCGCTGGTCATCGCCACCGACATTGCCCCTGCCAAAATCAGTCCTGCCGCCACACGCATGGTGTTGTCCTCGAGATTGATCCCGTTGTTCCCCCGCGGCTTTTCGCCTGCGGCAAAAACCGTCCTGCGCCGAACGATCCTAGCCTAGATGGTGGGCCATCGCCATTGCAACGGCTGTTTGACGCAGCTCCCCAATTGTGCCCAACCGGATGGCGCGCGCCTTGCGTCAAGTGTCGGCCAGCGCCCTGGCAATGGCCGTTTTGATCCGTGTGTCGGCCGGTTCGACCGCGGATGGAAACACGTCGGCGACATAGCCGTCGCGGCCGATCAGGTATTTGTGGAAGTTCCACTTCGGAACTTCCTTCGGTCGCGCCTCGGCGGCCCATTTGTAGAATGGATGTGCCTTTGGGCCGACCACCACGGCCTTGGCCGTCACCGGGAAGGTAACACCATATTGGTGGTGCGCGGTTTCCGTGATCTCGCTGACGCCGCCGGGTTCCTGGCCCCCGAAATCGTTGGAGGGCACGCCGATCACTGTGAGCCCGCGCTCGCGAAACTCGTTCCAGAGCTCTTGCAGGCCCGCATATTGCGGGGTGTAGCCACAGAGTGAGGCGGTGTTCACCACCAGCAGCGGCTTGCCGGTGAACGCGGCAAGGCGGATGTCGTCACCTGACAAGGCAGCGAAGGAGAAGGCGTAGGCCGAGATCCGGCTCATGCCACCATCGGCGACAGCACCGGTTACCGGCGCGAGCGCGCCGGCGAGCGTCGCAACGAGCATGGTCCTGCGGTCCATCATGACGGCGTCCCCCCGAAATGATCCGGGTCGGATGTTACTCCGCCGGCGCGACCGGGCTGCTCAACACCGCGTTATCGGGAGCAACGAGGCCTAATACAGGCGGACGATGAAGTCGGTGCCTTCGCCGGTCTCGCCCTGGTTGATGCCCTGGTCGGAGACGATGATCGAGCCGCCCGACGTCAGCATCTCGTTGACCTTCGCCATGGTGTCGGCGGGGATCGAGATGCGGTCGAGGGCTTCGGCCGGGCTGTCTGGCGTGACCACGGGCTTGGCAGCGACCGGGATCACGTCGGCGCCGCGCTGGCGGCGCGCGAGGCGGTTGGCCTCCTCGCGTGCTGCGGAACGGGCGGAGACGGGCAGCGACACCACCGACCAGCGCAGCGCGTTGGCATCGGCCTTGTCGACTTCGGCAGTGAAGACATGCGTGCCGAGCGGCCGGTCGCTCGCGGCGATCGTGATGGGCACCTCGAACAGCGGCGCAAAGTTCTGCCGCACATAGAGCTTGGAATCCTTGCGGCTGATGAAGACGGCAATCTGGCCGGCCCGCCTGGGCGCTTCCGGCTTTGCGGCTGGCGCCGGGTCGGCAACGCGGGTCTCGTCCTTCCTTGCGTCGGGCGAGGCAGTGATGGCGGGCGCAACGGGCCCCTTCGCGGCGTCCACTGCGTCCGTCTTGACCGGCTCGGCCTCGACAGCCCCCTTGCCGGCGGTCTCGTCGTCGTTGCCCGGCTTGGCCGTATCGGATACGGCGGCCGTCCTGGCCTTGTCGGCCGGTGCGGCGGCTTCCTCGCGCGCGGGCGCACTGCCCGTGGTCACATCCGAGATTGCCGCGTGGCCGATGGACGAGCGCAACTCGATCACGCTGTCGGCGCTGGCAGTCTTCGTCTCCACCGGCTTGGTTTCGGCGGCGCCCTTGTCGGCCTTGTCGGTGACATTGGTGTCGGTGACATTGGTCTGCGGCTCGAGGCTCGCCGTGGGCGGCGGTACGCGCACGGAGGCGAGCAGGGGGTGCGAGAAGCTGCGCGGCGTCATCTCGCCGGGCGCGACGATGACACGCGCGCCCATCCTGGTCCAGTTCCACATCTTCACGGCAAACGCCATCGGCATGCGGATGCAGCCGTGCGAGGCCGGATAGCCCGGCAACACGCCGGCATGCATGGCAACGCCGGACCAGGTGATCCGCTGCATGTACGGCATCGGCGCGCCGCTATAGATGTTGGAGTGGTGGAATTTATGCTTCTGGATGACGCTGAACACACCCATCGGCGTCGAATGGCCCTTCATGCCGGTCGACACCGGGGATTCCGCGAACACGCCGGTGCTGTCGTAGACCGTCACCTTCTGCCGGTCGATCGACACGACGATGACCAGCGGCCCTTGCGGCTTGGTGCCGGCTTCCTTCCCGGCGACGCTTGGTTTCTTGCTTGCGGCGCCTCGCTTCTGCGGCTTCTGGCGCGGTATCTCGGGATGCCGGTCCTGTCGCGCGTAATAATAGGATCCGTCGGAATAATCCGTCCAATAATAGAACGCTGCGTCTGCCTGGCTGGTCGTGCCGATCGCACCCGCCGCCGCCAAAATGGCGACCTGCCAAAGCCGCGCTGGCTTGGCGAAAGAACCCGACGCGTTCACGCTGTTCATTCTCGAATCCAAAATCCAAATCAGACGTTAGTCTCACGACGGGGATACGCGTTCACCAGCAGGGTGGTTCTGCCATCAGTTACTTTTGTTCAGGACGTAGCAAAAAAGCCTCACGGAGCGGTAAACGGCGGCCGCGCCTCTGCCGTCGTCTTCCTGTCGGGCCGTCGCGTTCCTACATTGCGGGGACTTGTTACCGGAGAACTTCATGTCATCTCGTTTCCCCGGTCTTTCCGGCATCCGCTTGAAAGGCCTCGTCTTATTTCTCCTGGCTTTGACCGCGCCAATGGTGCCAGCGTGGGCCGCCGATGAGCCCGATCTGATCTTCCGCCGCTCGACCGTGTTCAAATGGATGAGCCCGAACGACAAGCTCGCGACCTATGGTCTCGACGATCCGGAAGTCGAGGGCGTCGCCTGTCATTTCACGGTGCCGGAGAAGGGGGGCTTCAAGGGTTGGCTGGGGCTTGCCGAGGAAGTCTCCGACATCTCGCTCGCCTGCCGCCAGGTCGCTCCGATCAGGTTCAAGCACAAGATGGAGCAGGGCGACGACATGTTCCGCCAGCGACGCTCGCTGTTCTTCAAGAAGATGCAGATCGTGCGCGGCTGCGACGCCAAGCGCAACGTGCTGGTCTACATGGTCTATTCGGACAAGTTGATCGAGGGCTCGCCCAAGAACTCGACCTCGACCGTGCCGATCATGCCGTGGGGATCGGCGGACGCAAACGTCCAGAAGTGCGGCGAGTTCTTCACTCAGTGACGCGCTTGCGTTCACTCAGTGACGATCGCGCGGCTTTGCGAGATGCGAACCGGTCAGCCGCACGAATGTCTGCGGCGCAGCCTCGAAGCCGCGGTTCGATTGCAGCGCCATTTCGCCGGCGCTGCCGCGAACGGGTGGTTGATCTCTGCGGTCCGTCCGTGCATCCGCATCGCGCGGCGTTGCGCGATTTCCCGCCATCATGGTGGCCATCCCTCACGTGAAAGCGCCCGATGACCCGGGCGTCTCGGTCTCGATGGCTTGGGTCGCTGCCGAGCCACCCCCGGTTCGATCGAGCCCAACCCTCGTTTGCCGACCTCTTCAGCAGAAAAACGTAAAATGCGTGTGAAGCGTGCGAGGCGGGAGCATGACGGTGGCCGTGCAAGGCATGTGTCCGCGCTGGTGCCGGAGCCTGGCAGGCCACCTTTGACCTGTAGCGAGACCTGTCTGAAATGACTGACATTTTCCGAGAATTGTTTCGTCCCGCCGAACGGGACGAAACAATTCTCACCAGGACGAAACCATTTTCAGCTTTTCGCGCATCACGCACGAAACCGGCCATGGTTATCAGCGCCACAACGACGACGGCGCACCGCCGGCTGCCGAATTGGGACACGAGATCATGCGCGCACTCAGCCTTATCCTAGCTTTTGGTTTCGTGCTCGCCGGCTCCTCGTTCGCGGGTTCACCCGACGGCAATCTCCCCGGTGTCGGCACCTTCCAGTACAGCGGCACGCCCGTCACGATCACGCCGGCACAGCCGATCATGGTCGCCGCGCGCTTCTGACGGCATAAAAGAGAACAGCCGGCAAAGGCCATCATGTTGCTTCGTCTCTGCGCCGCAGCTTTCGTGTCCTTCCTGACGATCAGTTCCGTTCAGGCGCAAGTTCGCGCACCCTCCAGGCTGCCCGATCCTCGCAGCGAATTCGTGCGCCAGTGCGCGCCCCGTATGCTCGGGCGCTGGGAGCATCCGGAAGAGGTTTGCGGCTGTCTGCACGATCATGCCGCCGCGGCCGTCGAGGATCGCGATCTGCGCGAAGCGCTGCTGCGCGGCATCAGCGAGACCGGCGTGCCCACCATCGAGACCGACTGGGTGCCGGTCTCCAAGCAGGGCGAGATCGGCCCGACCTTCACCAAGATCGCCAAACCGACCTTGCAATGCATGTTCGATCCGGCGAAGTAGCTTCCCAGATCTTCATCTCGATTTCGGCCCGTGCCGTGGCACGCAGGAACTCGTGCGCGAGACTCCCTTGTCGGTCATCTTCGCGCCGCGCACTTCCTTGACCTGGCCGGCGGGGCAGGTTCCGTCATCTACGAGCACACGCTGGCCGAGCTTCAGATCGACGATGTCCTGCTCGCGTCCGACGGTGACCGCGTGTGCCGTCGAGGCAAGCGTGATGGAGATCAGCAGCGAGAGGCAGGTCGCTTGGCGCAGCAGCATGATTTGAGGTCCCGGCAACGATGCCGCAGTCTAGGGAGCGGCGGGCGATTCTGATAGTGAACCTTCGTCACGCCCGGCGGGCCGATCTTCCCCTTGTGCCCAAGGCTGCGCGCGATTCCCGCGCGAGACGTTCGGCGGAGGCCACGAGTTGTGGAACCGGGTGCCCGGAAAATCCCAGCACGAAGCCGGGCAGAGGACGCCCGCGCGAATAGGTGTCGGCCAACAGCCAGCCTTCCGCGCCGGCCGCTTGCTTGGCATGCGCTGCCACCGATAGATCGACGGAGGGATCGAACCGGGCGACAAGATGCAGGCCCTGCGAGGGCACCGGCACCGCAAGCGCCCCATCGGATGCGGCTTCAAGCGTTGCGGCGAGCGCATCGCGCGCCTCGCGATAGAGTTTTCGCACGCGCTTCAGATTCGCGGCGAAGGCGCCGGAATTGAGCATGTCGGCGACCGCGCCTTCCATCAGCGTGCCGGGAAAGCGGTCGAGCGCCGCGCGCGCTGCCGTCACGTCCGCGATCAGCCGTTCGGGCAGGGCGCAATAGCCGATGCGCAGGCCCGGGAACAGCGTCTTGGCAAACGTGCCCAGGTAGATCACGCGCTGGAGACGATCGATGCCGGCGAGCGACATCAGCGGTGCGCCGTCATAGCGGAATTCGCTGTCGTAATCGTCCTCGAGCACGAAGGCGCCGACTTGTCTCGCCCAGTCCAGCAGCTCGAGCCGGCGCGGCATCGACATCTGCACGCCAAGCGGAAACTGGTGCGACGGTGTGACGTAGGCCGCGCGCGCGGACGGCGCTGCGATCCGGCCTTTGGCGACACGCATCCCGTGCTCGTCGACCGCGACAGGCACGGCACGATAGCCGCAATGCGCGATGGTTTTTCGCGCGGCGGGATAGCCGGGGTCCTCGCACCACACTTGATCGTCGGGCTGCAGGATCGCGCTCAGCACGATGCGCAGCGCGTGCAGCGTGCCCGAGGTCAGCATGATCTGATCGGGATCGCAGCGCAGGCCGCGCGCCGACAGCAGATGGTTGGCGATCGCCGAGCGCAGCTCGCGGCTGCCGCGGGGATCGCCATAATGCAGGTGCTCGGAGCCGAAGGCGCGCATGCGGCGGCCGACGAAAGCGCGAAAGCGCTGCACCGCGCGCTCGTCGATATGGGTGCAGCCGAGCGCGAACGCGCCTTGCCTGGGCGTTTCCACAACCACCTTCGCCTTGTTCGGCTCGGCCGCCCGCGCAGGGATATGCGCGGCGACGAACGTGCCGGAGCCGACGGTTGCGTCGGCAAAGCCGTCGGCGATCAGGCGCTCATAGGCGGTGACGACGGCATTGCGCCGGAAGCCGGTCTGCCTGGCCAGCGTCCGCGATGGCGGCAGCGGCTCGCCGGGCTTGACGAGGCCGGAGACGATCATCTCGCACAGCGCCTGATAGAGCCGGTGCGCGGCGGAGGCGCCGGCCGTGACGTGTGGGCCGATGAGGTCGAGCGGCAGCTCGGTCCTAGCCGGTGAGGGGGACGAATTGGTCGGAATTTTTTGCATGGAATTGGAACTATCGCAGACCAAATGCGCCGCTACAACCGCTCTCAGATTGTTCCAATTCGCGCAGGAGCGGCCGTGAGCCAGACTGAGACCTCCAATTCCTATCCGATGTCCGCGCGCAACCAGGTCAAGCGTCGTCACGACCGCGGCTTCTATGATCACGACACGGTTCACCGCATCCTGGATTCCTCGATGCTCTGCCACGTCTCCTATGTGATCGACGGCCAGCCCTATTGCACGCCGACCTTCTTCTGGCGCGAGGGGACGAGGCTCTACTGGCACGGATCCAGCGCCAGCCGCATGTTGCGCAACCAGACCAAGGGCGAGCGCGTCTGCCTGACGGTCGCTCATCTCGACAGCCTCGTGCTGGCACGATGCGGCTTCAACCATTCCGCGGACTACCGCGCGGTCATGGCATTCGGCACGGCCTATCTCGTCACCGATCCAGAGGAGAAGGAGCGGGCGGTGATCGCCATGGTCGATCGCTTCTTCCCGGATCGCACCGCTGGCCTGCGACAGAGCACCACGCAGGAGATCAAGGCAACGTCCTTCATCGCGATGGAGATCGAGGAAGCCTCGGCCAAGATACGCGCCAAGGGTGTCGCTGACGACGACGAGGACTATGCGTTGCCGATCTATGCGGAGCGCATTCCGGTCCGCACCGTGCTCGGCGCCCCGGAGCCGTGCCCGCGCCTGCTCGACGGTGTGAGCCGGCCCGCGACGCTGAATGGCTATTCCGAAGGCCGGCTGCTCGAAGATGCATTGCGGGATGCTTATTTTGTGGAGTACCCGAACGGCTGAAATCGGCTAGTTTGCGCACTCCTTGGGAACCATTGGAATGCCTGGAGTTGCCTAGATGAATGCCGAAACGCAGCAGAGGATTGTTGACGCCGTCGATAGCGGCTTCGAAGCTCAGCTTGCAACCACCCGAGATTTTGTCGCGATCCCTTCGACCCGCGGAGCGGAGGGGCCATGCCAGGACATGATCGGCGACCTCCTGCGCCAACGTGGTTACGAGGTCGACGACTGGCACATCAATGTCGACGATCTGAAGGATCTGCGCGGCTTCGGTCCGATCGAGCACGACTTTTCGAAGGCTCGCTCCGTGGTGGGAACTTACCGTCCGCAAACCAACGGCGGCAAATCGCTGATTCTGCAGGGGCACTGCGACGTGGTGCCGGCGGGCCCGCTGGAATTGTGGGATACGCCGCCATTCTCGCCCGTTATCAAGGACGGCAAGATGTTCGGCCGCGGCGCCTGCGACATGAAGTCGGGCACGATCGGAGCGCTCTACGCGCTGGATGCGATCAAGGCGGCTGGCCTCAGGCCGACGGCGCGGATCCACTTCCAATCCGTGATCGAGGAGGAGAGCACCGGCGTCGGCGCGCTCTCGACGCTGCAGCGTGGCTATCGCGCGGACGCCTGCTTCATTCCGGAGCCTACCGGCGGCAAGATGGTGCGCTCGCAGGTCGGCGTGATCTGGTTTCGCCTGCGCGTGAAGGGGCATCCGACCCACGTTGCCTTCGCAGGCTCCGGCGCGAACGCGATCATGGCGGCGTATCACCTGATCCAGGCGCTGCAAAAGCTCGAGATCGAATGGAACGAGCGCGCCAAGGCCGATCGTCACTTCAAGACGCTCAATCATCCCATCAACTTCAACCCCGGCATCATCAAGGGCGGCGACTGGGCCTCGAGCGTGCCGGCCTGGTGCGACGTGGACTGCCGCATTGCCGTATTGCCGGGCTGGTCGATCGCCGATCACCAGAAGGAGATCATGGCTTGCGTCGCTGCGGCTGCGCGCAACCACCGCTTCCTCGCCAACAATCCGCCGGAGATCGAATGGTCGGGCTTTCTGTCGGAAGGCTATGAACTGACCGACGCCGCCGCGCCGGAAGCCGCGTTCGGCAAGGCCTTCGACGTCGTCTATGGCGGCGCGGTCGAGGATCTCGTCTTCACCGCGCTCACCGATACGCGCTTCTACGGCCTCAACCACGGCATTCCAAGCCTGTGTTTTGGTGCCAGCGGAGGCGAGATGCATGGCTTCAACGAGTTCGTCGACCTGGAGTCGCTGAAGAAGACGACCAAGGCGATGGCGCTGTTCATCGCGGATTGGTGCGGGGTGGAGAAGGCGTAAGCAACCGCGCCTTGCTCTCTCGCCGTCATTGCGAGGAGCCCGCGTCAAAATTGCGAAGCAATTTTACGCTGGCAACGAGGCAATCCAGACTGCCGCCTCGGAGAGATTCTGGATTGCTGCGCTTCGCCCGCAATGACGGAGTGCGACGGCCGCTCCCCGCGGCAAGGGAAATGTCCTGCAGATGCGGTCCGCCGTCCCAGACGCAGATGCGCCCAAATCCTTTAAGCTTAAAATAAAGACTAGGATGGCGGCCTTGCCGGTGGCAGACTGGCGTTCGGTTCGCGGGGCTTTGAGTCCATCGAGGAAGTCATGATGCGCGATTGGGATGATGCTTATGCCAATTCGGCCCATGTCCCGGGATCGGAGAAGTTGCCGGCCTTGTGGGCGGAGCGGGCGGCGGCCTACCGCGCCGGGCTGAAGGAGTTTCGCCCCGACATCGCCTATGGCGCAGGCGAGCGCCAGAAGCTCGACCTGATCATGCCCGGCGGCGACAGCAAGGGCCTCGTCGTGTTCGTCCATGGCGGCTACTGGATGCGCTTCGACAAATCGACCTGGACCGATCTTGCCGAAGGCGCGCGGCATCATGGCTGGACGGTGGCGCTGCCGAGCTACACACTGACGCCGGCCGCACGCATCTCCGACATCACCGCCGAGATCGCCGCCGCGATCGCCGAGGCGGCATCCCTCGTCTCGGGGCCGATCCGGCTCGCCGGCCATTCCGCCGGCGGCCATCTCGTCACGCGCATGCTGTGCGACGACAGCCGGCTCCAGTCCGCCGTCTACAACCGTATCGCCGGCACGCTCTCGATCAGCGGCCTGCATGATCTGCGGCCGCTCCTGAAGACCAGGATGAACGAGACGCTGCGCATGACGATGGAGGAGGCGACGCTGGAAAGCGCGGCGCTGCATCTGCCGCGTGGGCATTCGCCCGTGACCGCCTGGGTCGGCGGCAGCGAGCGGCCCGAATTCATCCGCCAGTCCGATCTGATGGCCAATGTCTGGACCGGTTTCGACGTGCCGACACACCTCGTCATCGATCCCGGCCTCAACCATTTTACCGTGATCGACGGGCTGAAGGACCCATCCTCGCCGATCACCGCCCGCCTGATCGGCCTCGACTGAGCAAGGCCGGGGAAGATCGATCGAAAGGACCTGTCATGACGTCCAGCGATTACGATCCCGCCAGCGAAGGCGCCGAGACCGATTTCGCCCGGCGGATGTCCTACGGCGACTACCTTGCGCTGGATGCGATCCTCGGCGCGCAGCATCCGCTGTCGGAAGCGCATGACGAGATGCTGTTCATCATCCAGCATCAGACCACGGAACTATGGATGCGGCTTGCCATCCACGAGCTCAGTGCAGCGCGCCGTGCGATCTCACGGGACGAGGTGCAGCCTGCGATGAAGATGCTGGCGCGGATGTCGCGCATCTTCGAGCAGCTCAACGGCGCCTGGGACGTGCTGCGCACCATGACGCCCAGCGAGTATACCCGCTTCCGCTCGCAGCTCGGGCAATCCTCGGGCTTCCAGTCGCGCCAGTACCGGCTGATCGAATTCCTGCTCGGCAACCGCAACCACGCCATGCTGAAGCCGCACGCGCACGATGCGCAGACGACGAAGCTGCTCGAAGCGGAACTTGCGACGCCAAGCCTCTATGACGAGGTGCTGCGGCTCGCCGACCGCAACGGGCTCAAGATGCCGGCGGCGGTGCTGGCGCGCGACGTTCGCGAGACCCACAGCTTCAACGAAGGCGTGCTGCAGGCCTGGCGTATCGTCTACGAGGCGCCGGAGACGCACTGGATGCTCTACGAACTGGCCGAGAAGCTGGTCGATTTCGAGGACTATTTCCGCCGCTGGCGCTTCAACCACGTGACCACGGTCGAGCGCGTCATCGGCTTCAAGCGCGGCACCGGCGGCACTGGCGGCGTCAGCTATCTCAAGCGCATGCTGGAGGTCGAGCTGTTTCCCGAACTCTGGCGCGTGCGTACGATTCTGTAGGGATGTCCATGACCCGGCTTCGCGTCTACGACGACACCAGGGCGTTGTTCCATTTGCCCGACGGCCTGATCTATCTCGATGGCAACTCGCTTGGTGCGCTGCCGCTGGGCGTTGCCGAGCGCGTCAACCGCGTGATCACCGACCAGTGGGGCAACGAGCTGATCCGCGCCTGGAACACCGCAGGCTGGTACGTCCAGCCGCGCCATGTCGGCGATCGCATCGCGCGGTTGATTGGTGCTGCGGCCGGCTCGGTGATGGTCGGAGACACGCTGTCGCTCAAGGTCTATCAGGCGCTCGCCGCCGCGCTCGACATGAACGCGTCGCGCAAGGTCGTGCTGTCTGACACCGGCA
Organism: Bradyrhizobium genomosp. I (2014); assembly: GCF_000261685.1. Lineage (GTDB taxonomy): Bacteria > Pseudomonadota > Alphaproteobacteria > Rhizobiales > Xanthobacteraceae > Bradyrhizobium. The sequence goes on from NZ_AJQE01000065.1 coordinate 10,659, forward strand.
ATTTCCCGACCGACCTCTACATGGCCGAGGGCCTGATCGCGACACTCGGGCGCGGCCATCAATTGCGTCTGGTGGGACCGGAGGAGATCGAGGCTGCGTTGTCGCAGGAGGTCGCGGTGCTCTACATCACCGAGGTGGATTACCGCACCGGCCGCCGCCACGACATGGCAAGGCTGACGGCAAAGGCGCATGCTTGCGGCATCGTCACGGTCTGGGATCTCGCTCATTCCGCCGGTGCGCTGCCAGTGGATCTCGCCGGGAGCGGCGCCGATTTCGCCGCGGGATGCACCTACAAATATCTCAACGCCGGTCCCGGCGCGCCGGCGTTCCTCTACGTCGCGCCGCGCCATGCCGATAGCGCTCGCGCCGCTCTGTCGGGCTGGATGGGCCATGCAAAGCCGTTCGCCTTCGAGCTCGCCTATGCGGCCGCCGGCGGCGTCGAGCGCATGCGCGTCGGCACGCCGCCGGTGCTGGCCATGGCGGCGCTGGAGGCCTCGCTCGATATCTGGGACAGGGTCGACATCAAGGAGGTTCGCGCGCGCTCGCTGGCGCTCGGTGATCTCCTGATCGCTGAGGTCGAACGCCGTTGCCCGCAGCTCAGGCTCGTCACCCCGCGCGCGCATGATCGCCGCGGCTCGCAGGTTTCCTTTGCCTTCGACGGCGGTTACGCCGCGATGCAGGCGCTGATCGCCCGCGGCGTCATCGGCGATTTTCGCGCGCCCGACATCATGAGGTTCGGGATTACGCCGCTGTATATTGGCGAGAGCGAGATCGTCCGTGCCGCCGAGATCATCGAGGAGGTGATCGCAGGCGAGGTGTGGCGGCGGGCGGAATATCAGGTCGTGAATGCGGTGACGTGAGCGAAGCCGTGCCCCGGACGCAGCGCGGCGCGCCGCACTCGCGGCGTGATGCGCTGCAGAGCCGGGGCCCATGCCGCACCGTGCTCCGTCGCGAGATGGGTCCCGGCTCTGCGCAGCAACGCCAGCGCGTTGCAGCGCGTCCGGGACACGAGAGTGTCGGCGGTGCGCCGATGTCAGCCGGCCATTACCTCGGACGTCATTGCTTTGCCGCGCGAAGCCATTCACGTTGAGACAACAATGAATTGGGAGGGCTTTTGATGACGCCGCTCGAGAAACTCAAAGCGATGAAGATGCCGTTCGCCGAGCTCAAGGGCGTCGAGTTTGTCGAGGCCGAGAAGGACCGCGTCGTGGCGCGGATGACGGTTCGGCCCGATCTCTGCACGCTGCACCACACCATCCATGGCGGGGCGGTGATGGCGCTGGCCGATTCCGTCGGCACGGCAGCGACCGTGCTCAATCTGCCCGAGGACGCCAAGGGCACCACGACGCTGGAGAGCAAGACCAACTTCATCGGCGGGGCCCGGGAAGGAACCGCGGTCATCGCCACGGCCACTCCGGTTCATCGTGGCCGGCGGACCCAGATCTGGACCACCCGGCTGGAAACCGAGGACGGCAAGCTGGTTGCCGTGGTGACCCAGACGCAGCTTGTCCTGTAAGACTACGGGACCTTGATATTATTAACGAATTAGTCGTTCTCAGTGCCTCTAACTTGGGCAGGTCTCCGCCTTGAAAATTATGGTGCGATGCACAATATAGGGGGCCTAGGGATTCGAACGCCTCCTCGAGGGACACCAAGAGGAGTTCTGACGTGGCACTTGAAGAGACCGTCCGCACCGCCCCGGGCTATGTGCGGACCTTGATCCAGCAGGAAGAATTGCCGCTCCTGCGCGATCATCTGCTGAGGCTCGATGCCGCAAGCCGGCACGACCGTTTCAACGGCTTTCTCGACGACAGCTTCATCGAGCGCTACGCCGCCCGCTGCGCCGAGGACGGCACCGTGATCGTTGCCTATATCGTCGACGGTATGGTCCGCGGTGCGGCCGAGTTGCATCCGCCGGAAAATGATTCGTTGCCCGAGGTCGCGTTCAGCGTGGAAGCCTCCGCGCGGCGCCAGGGCGTCGGCACGGTGCTGTTCCGCCGCCTGATCGCGGAGGCGCGCTGGAAAGGCTACAAGCGGTTGCGCATCACGACGGGCGCCGAGAATCACGCGATGCGGGCGCTCGCCGGGAAGTTCGGCGCGCATCTGGCTTTCCGCCATGGTGAATCGACCGGCACGATCGACCTCGCCAAGACTCCTGAGGCCAAGCTCGCAGATCTCGCGGCCTCGCCCTTCACGGCCGGGCGCGCTCTGCTCAGCTTCAACAGCACCTGCTGGAAGTTGATCTCCAGCATGTACGGCAATCGCGCCGCATAGCCCGAAAACGATAGCGGACAGGAATCACAAAGCGGACCGGCAAGGCCGGTCCGCTCTCGTATTCCGGGTTGAAATGAACGCTCAGGTGCCGGTGCGCTTGTCGTTGCCGAAACGGCGGACGACGCGGCGCTCGACCACCACGGAGCGCTGCGCGCCCTGTTCGCCGGCGATCACGCGCGTGGCGGTGATGCGGCCGTTGGTGCGGGCCTGCTTCTTCACCTCGGCCTGCACGACGTCGAGTGGCATCCCCATCAAGGCTGCGGCGATCTCGGCCTGCTGCGCCTGATCGTCGGTGATGCCGACGGCGGCGAATATCGCCTCGTCCAGGGTCGGCGGATCGTGGCGCACGCGCCGCGTGCCATATTTGGTATTCCAGTCTGCGCTCATAACGGCCTCGTTTGATGCCGGGATACCTAGTGCCCCAAATGTTGCATTGCAATATGAAATCGGTGTGGCAGCTCAGCTATGCACCGGTCGGGTGTCATGGCGGTGACACAGCACCTGCGCCGTCCTCAACGCGTTGCTGAGGCCAGCGTTTCAGAGCTGCGTCTCCGGCTTCGGTGAGCCGGTAGATTCCTCGCTCAGTGCGTTCAAACCAGCCATACACATTGTTAAGCAAGATCTTGCCGGCATCGGGACAACGTTCCCGCAGCTCGCGCACGGGCTTCGGGCCTTCGGCGAGCGCCGACGCGCAGGCCAGTGCCTGCTGCCGATAAGCCGTCATGATCGGTGCGCGGGTGCTGCCGCCGAGCACGGGATCGCCCTGGCGCCGCTGATGCTCGGCGACGAGGCGCGAGCGCACCTTCGGCTCGCGGCGCGGCGCCGCGGTCGGCGGCTTCACCAGCACTTCGACCTGACCGCGATCGGTTACCCCGAGCATGCCGAAGCCGAGACGGCGGCAGAGATTGCGATAGCGCGCGTCGCTCTCGCGTCCCTTGCCACGCGCCGACATCTTCGCCGCGATCCAGACCTCGTCGCCCGCCGGTGCGCGGTCGACTGCCTGCAGGATCAGCTCGAGATTGAAGGCAAGCTTGAGCTCGCCGATGACCACGACCGGCGGCTCGCCGGCGCCGAGACCGACGAGATCGCAACCGCCGATCTCGCCCTTGACTGTGAAGCCGAGTTCTTCGAGGAAGCGTTTGACGGGCAGGTAGAGCGCGGTTTCCAAGGGAGTTCCGATCGGAGAATCAGTTGCGGCCAGTCTAGTGCCTTCTCGGCTCCGATTGAATCGAGCCGGCGTTCAAACCATCCGATCAAACGCAATCAGACACGCCCGCCGACCGGTATCAGCGCGCCGGTGACGCCGCTCGCGGCGTCGCTGGCGAGGAACAGGATGACCTCGGCGAGCTCCAGCGGCGTCACCCATTTGGAGAAATCCGCTTTCGGCATGTCGGCGCGATTGGCTCTGGTGTCGATGATCGAGGGCAGCACAGCGTTCACGGTGATCTTGCCTTTCCATTCGCTGGCGAGCGCCTCGGTCAGGCGATGGACGGCCGCTTTGGACGCCGCGTAAGGGCCCATGCCGCTGCCCGCCTGGAGCGCGCCCATCGCCCCGATATTGACGATGCGGCCGGCCTTAGACGCGGCGAGGTGCGGCAGCGCCGCACGCGAGGTGTTCAGCGCGGTCAGGACATTCAATGCATGCATGCGCTGCCACGTCGCGATGTCGCCGTCGCCGACGGTCTCGAAGGCGAAGCCGCCGGCGATGTTGATCAGCGCATCGAGCCGGCCGAAATGCCTTGCTGCCGTCTCGACGGCCGTCTTTGCCTGCGCCCCGTCGGACAGGTCGACGCCACCGATCTCGATGCGGTCAGCACCTGCGGGGGCTTGCGACGGTGCATGATCGATGCCGGCCACGCGCGCGCCGCGTGCCTGCGCCGTCTCGACGACCACCTTGCCGAGCGCGCCGAGTGCGCCCGTCACGACCAGGACCTTGTCTTGCATCATCGTTCTCCCGGCGCGGGGGCTAAGATTCCAGATAGCGCTCCTTCAGCGCGGTCCGCTCAGTCGCGCCGAGATTGAGCCCGTCGCGCAAATAGGCATCGAGATCGCCATATTCGCTGCCGACCGCTTCGAAAGCGGCTGCCAGGTACGAGGCCTCGACGCTGCCGATCGCGTCGAGAACGTCGGCCGGAAGATCGGAGGCGTTTGACGCGTCGCGCTTGTAGTGCCGGTTGGTCAACAGGTAGTCCTCGGCAATGACGTCGTCGGGCACGCCCAGCGCATGCAGGATCAGCGCGCTGGCGAAGCCGGTGCGGTCCTTGCCGGCGGTGCAGTGGATGACGAGCGGCGCGCGGTCTTCCAGCAGATGGCCGAACAGCGCGCGAAAGCTGTGCGTATTGCGGCGGACATAGTTCCGGTAGGACTCGCGCATGAGCTCCAGCGCGACCGGCGCGGTCAGCGTGCCCCGGGCGAGCTCGGCGCGCAGCGCGGCCACGACCGTCGGTTCGATCGGCAGCGAATGCACCGTGATCTCGTTCATGACGCAGACGCCGGCCGCGCGCTCCTCCAGCCCGCGGAAATCGAATGCGCTTCTGACGCCGAGCGCGCGCACGATCTCGACATCGGCAGTGGTGAGCTGCCCCAGGTGGTTGGAGCGGAAGATGTGTCGCCAGCGCGTGGCGCGGCCATCGGTGGTCGGATAGCCGCCGAGATCGCGAAAATTGCTGGCGCCTTGCAGGGCGAGATGGCGGGCAGGGGAGGCTGACATGAGATCGGCTTGGGTTATGTTCCACTGGACGCGCGAGGGGCGTCCTTGAGAGCACTAGAGGGGGCTATCATGGGCCGGCACAAGGCCATTCTTTTGGCGGTCACCATGCTGGCGGGCGGAATTTGCTACGCGCGGCAGGCTGATGCGCAGACGTTCCAAGCCTATCGCTGTACCGATGGTACCCGGTTCATCGTCGGTTTTTATGATGGCGACAAGCGCGCTTTTGTTCAGATCGACGGCGAGCCGGTCACGCTCGGCAAGCGACTGGCGGTCTCTGGCGCGCGCTATTCGGGGGCCGGCATCACGCTGACCATCGGGAAGGCCGGGACCGCCACGATCAAGCATCTGAAGCGGCCGGTCACGGCCTGCGCGGTGATCTGAGCGGCGTGGTTCACGCAAGAATTAAAAAGGACCGAAACATCGTTGTTTCGGCCCTTTTCAAACTGCCGCCGGGCGACTGCGAGAGCGCGGCGGTTTCGAACCAACCCGAGGCATCAGCGATCCCATTTCGGCTTGGCTTCGTCGACCGCATCCTGATGATACCAGCTGTCGCTACAGATCGAGACGTTCGAGGGCAGCGAGGCGTGATCGGCAGGAAGGCGGGTCTCGCCATAACGGCGTCCGGCAAGAGCCGCGCGGCCCCCGACCGGGAATTGATAGATCGTTGCCGATCCGTGACTCAGACCATTGTTCATCATTACGATTCTCCTTGGTCGAAGCGCCTTGGCCTCCATGGTGCGCCCGACTCGTTCGATTGTGGTTACCGGAATCCCCATATCGACCCCGGCTCCCGGATTGGAAAGTGCTGAAAAGGAAATCAGTTGCCGCTCAATTTGTAGGCAGTCTGAGGTCTGCATCCCCTAAGGCACGCTGTCGGTGACCAACGCGTGGGCCATTCCAAAGGTTGCTGCGTAGGGGCAGGAGACTTTGCGAAAATTGCCGGCGGCTGATGCGCGTTTCATCGGCAAGTTCGGGTCCTCCGCCGCCTGCTTGAGAAACGGGCGATTTTCGCGGGGTTTTTGCACTGCAGCTTCACGCGAAGGTGCGCGGCTATGACGCATGTCGCCAGGGGCGATCTGCTCGCACCAGGGGAGACGCTGGCCACTGTGGAAAACCGTCAGCCATGCGGCCTTTTGGCACGCAAAATGCTTGTAAGGGGCCGGCCGATGATGGCCGGGTACAAACGTGCGGGGGCTCTCAACCCCACCTTTCGCATCATCTACAGAGAGGCTCAATGACCAAGTACAAGCTCGAGTACATCTGGCTCGACGGATATACGCCGACTCCGAATTTGCGCGGCAAAACCCAGATCAAGGAATTCGCGTCGTTCCCGACGCTCGAGCAGCTTCCGCTCTGGGGCTTCGATGGCTCCTCCACCCAGCAGGCCGAAGGCCACAGCTCCGATTGCGTGCTGAAGCCGGTCGCGGTGTTCCCGGATGGTGCCCGCATCAACGGCGTGCTCGTGATGTGCGAAGTCATGATGCCCGACGGCAAGACCCCGCATCCGTCCAACAAGCGCGCCACCATCCTCGATGACGCCGGCGCCTGGTTCGGCTTCGAGCAGGAATACTTCTTCTACAAGGACGGCCGTCCGCTCGGCTTCCCCGAATACGGCTACCCCGCGCCGCAGGGCCCGTACTACACCGGCGTCGGCTACAAGTTCGTCGGCGACGTCGCCCGCAAGATCGTCGAAGAACATCTCGACCTCTGCCTCGCGGCCGGCATCAACCATGAAGGCATCAACGCGGAAGTCGCCAAGGGCCAGTGGGAATTCCAGATCTTCGGCAAGGGCTCCAAGAAGGCCGCTGACGAGATGTGGATGGCCCGCTACCTGATGCTGCGCCTGACCGAGAAGTACGGCATCGACATCGAATTCCACTGCAAGCCGCTCGGTGACACCGACTGGAACGGCTCCGGCATGCACGCCAACTTCTCGACCGAGTACATGCGTACGGTTGGTGGCAAGGAGTATTTCGAGGCGCTGATGGCCGCCTTCGACAAGAACCTGATGGACCACATCGCCGTCTACGGTCCGGACAACGACAAGCGTCTGACCGGCAAGCACGAGACCGCGCCCTGGAACAAGTTTAGCTACGGCGTTGCCGACCGCGGCGCCTCGATCCGCGTTCCGCATTCCTTCGTCAACAACGGCTACAAGGGCTATCTGGAAGACCGCCGTCCGAACTCGCAGGGCGACCCATACCAGATCGCTTCGCAGATCCTGAAGACGATCGCCTCCGTGCCGACCGACAAGAAGGCCGCGGCCTGAGATCCTCCCGGCCCGGGCAGGGGCTGGCCCGGGTTGGTGCTCAATCCGCCGGAGCGAAGGCTCCGGCGGATTTTTGCATGTGGATGACAGCCGTTCCCGTGGCTGCCGGACTTCGGCTCCGCGAAACTTGTCCATCGCCGCCGAAAGCGGGATAGAGTGCTCCGGGATGCGCGCAAGGGCCGGGGACACGGCAGCTACGACGCGGAGCAGGCGGTGCTGGAGGCGACCGCACTTGCCGGCAAGCGCAGCCTGCGCCTGACCGCCGCGCTCAAGCTGATGCATCGCGCCTGATCGCGACGGGAATGGCTCATGGAAAACGTTCGTATGCTCTCCACGCTCGGCCTGATGGGCGCGATGCGCGGCCTGTCGTCCGCGTACGAGGCTGCGACCGGCATTCGCATCGACGCAGACTTTGCGCCGACCCTGGCCCTGCTGAGACGCCTGCGCGACGGCGAGGCGGCCGACCTCGTCATCCTCACCCGCGAAGGGCTCGACGAGATGGTCGGCGAGGGGCGCGTGCTCGCCGCGAGCGCGGCCGATCTGGCGCGCTCCTTCGTCGGCGTCGCGGTGCGGGCGGGGCGGGCGCACCCCGACATCGGAAGCGAAGCGGCGCTGCGCACAACCCTGCTCGCAGCGCGGTCCGTTGCGTATTCGCGGCTGGGGGCGAGCGGCGTCTACTTCGTCAAGCTGATCGAGCGGATGGGCATCGCAGCCGAGATCAACGCCAGGGCCACCGTCGTCGAGCAGGGCTTCACCGCGGAGCGGCTCGTCAGCGGCGAGGCCGACCTCGCCGTGCAGCAGATCAGCGAGCTGAAGCAGGTTGCCGGCATCGAGGTCGTCGGCCCGATCCCACGCGATTTGCAGACGCCGGCCGTGTTCTCCGCCGGCCGCACGGCGAACGCGAAACATGCCGAAGCCGCCGATCGGCTGCTGCGCTATCTGGCCTCGCCCGAGGTCGCGCCGATCCTGCGCCAGTCGGGACTTGAGCCTTGAATTTGCCGGGGCGGAGACGCAACGTGACGACCATGCGGACTTACCTCCTTGCCATCCTCTTCGCGCTCGCCGTGCCCCTGACGGCGCACGCGCAATCCGCCGATCTCGTTCTGTGCGACCGGGTCGCCGCCGATCCCAGCGATCCCGACAAGCCGACCGACGTGAGGGGCGTGGCCGAGATCGCGTCCTCCGACATCGCGACCGCGATCAAGTTCTGCAAACAGGCCGCAGCATCGTCGCGACGCGCCATGTTCGCGCTCGGCCGCGCCTATGCCGCCAACCGGCAAACAGGCGAGGCGATCGCGGCCTGGCGCAGGGCCGCCGACAAGGGATCGAGCGCGGCCATGGTCGAGCTCGGTGTCGCCTATGCCACCGGCTCGGGCGTCGCCAAGGACGAAGCGCAGGCGCGAAAACTGTTCGAGAAGGCGGCCCAGGCCGGCAACCCCCGCGGCGTCAGCAATCTCGCCGCGCTCGGCGGCGCAGGTGGCGCCGCGCCGGCCGATCCCGCGCAGGCGCGCGCGCTGCTCGGCAAGGCTGCCGAGACCAACGCGGAAGCGCAGTACCAGCTCGGCCTGATGCTTTCCGAAGGCACGGGCGGTGCCAAGGACGACGCCGCGGCGCGCGCGCTGTTCGAGAGGGCGGCCGCACAAAACCATCCCGGCGCGCTGGAGCGGATGGGCGCCTTCGCGCAGGAAGGCCGCGGCGGTCCGAAGGACAAGGACGCCGCGAAAGCCTATTACGAGCGCGCCGCCGCGCTCGGCGACGAGGATGCCAAGAAGGCGCTGGAGCGCATTCGCTGTCCCTATGCGATCAAGGACAAGCAGGGCAAGCTCGTCACCACGCTGTGCTTCTGAAGCCATCGCGATTGCGCAGCACGTCGCGAACCGGGCCAGGACGTCATGGAACCAGGCTCGCCCGTGCGCCGTTGAACTCCAGACGAAACGGAGCGCGATCATGATCCGCAAGCTGGCATCGGGCCAATACCGCCTCTACTCACGCAAGGTGAATCCGAAGACCGGCAAGCGTCGCAACCTCGGCACCTTCAAGAGCCGTGCGGCCGCCGAGAAGCACGAGCGCGAGGTGCAGTATTTCAAGCGTCACTGACGCTGATGGTGCCCTTCCGGCCTGGCAGCAACAAACGCGAAAACAACCCCATGCACAGTAGCCAAGGTCTTGAAACAGCAAGACATTGAATCCGCCTTCTGCGGATTTGACGAAAATGATCGATTGACCCGTCGGGCAAAACAGAGGCATGATGGCAGCGCAGGTTGACGCAGGTCCCCTGCTTGGAAAAGCCGGATGGCCGAAGGGCGGCGGCAATGCTAGGTAGCCGCTATTCTTTTTCGATTTTGCGGGTTTAGGGCGTTGCTGGACGGACTCTACAAGGTTGAATACGGCATCAACGATGCGTTCGGCCGCAGCATCATGTGCATGCATGACGGCAAGATGCTGGGCGGTAATTCAGCCTTCGCGCATCTCGGCACCTATGTCGAGCGCGATGGCGAGATCATCGCCGAGGTGATCACCGAGCGGCACAATGAGGATCCCCACTACAAGCCGCTGATGGGGGCCGACGTCGCCAGGATCGGCGCACGCGGCCGGCGGCACGGCAACCAGATCCGGCTTGCGGGCGGCGCGGATACGATGCCGGGCGCGAGGTTCTGGGCCAATCTCACGCGACTTGACGACGAGGGGTTGCCTCCGAGCGGTGCGGTCGGGCCGGGCGGCATCGCCAACGGGCTCTATGGGGTGAGGCTGCGCGCGCTCGATGGTGTCGATGCCGGACTGTCCGGCGTGATGCTGCTGATCGACGGGCGCATCCTCGGGGGCGATGCGTTCTTCTACTATCTCGGCGCCTATTCCTCGGCAGACGGCCGCTGGAAGGGCGAGATGCTGAACCAGGAGCACACGCCGGCGAAAGGCGAAAACCCCGTGTTTGGCGGCCTGGAGGTCGGGATCGGCTTCTCCGGGACCTGCACGGCGGATAGCGGCGAGCTCGAAGGCATCGCGCTCGCCGGCAAGCGCAGCCTGCGCCTCGCGGCCTCGCTCAGGTTGATGCGGCGGGCGTAGGACGTGCACTCACGAATGGCGAATGTCCGTTTTCTGACCTGAGGCGGGCCTCACGCGTCGCCTTTGCCAATTTCGGCAGGTGTGAAGGGTTTCGGATGCCAAGCAGGCAGCTGACCCAAACCAATGTCGACAGGCCGCGAAGTGGCGGGGGGGCA
>NZ_AJQE01000066.1 GCF_000261685.1 Bradyrhizobium genomosp. I (2014)
GAAGCCCCGACGCAAACCAGATCGCCGGACACAGGCAGATGCCGATTCCGACATATGGCGGCGGCAGACCAGCAGCCGAGTCGCTGGCCTCAGTGGGAAATATTTTCATTTAAAGGCGTGATTTTATTTGATTTAAAATGTGATTTAATTTCAGCAACGAAACGTTGTAGACGTCCATCGCGCATCTCCACGCCATTGGAATAGACGGAGGGCCCATGACTGTTCTATTTGGCGATACGAGTGGGTCCCTCGCGGGACGACGGCATGGCGGAAGCCAGACACTGGTTGGTTCGGAACCGACGAACACGTTGTTCGGGGATGCTGGACTGGACTTACTCGACCACGCCGTCGGCGGTAACGACACATTGGTAACTTTCGGCGCAGGAAGTCTGTTCGGTGACGCGGGTGGAAATATTTCCGGGCATGCGCGGGGTGGCGATGATGCATTGTCGGCCCAGGTGATCGCCTCTGCTGTCGTCGTTGGCGAGACATTCACCCTGAATATGTACGGCGATGCTGGCGGTAATATCTCGGACCTGGCCGTTGCCGGCGATGATGTCCTGAACGTCGAATTGCCCCGGACCTTTACGTCGGGGGTGAAAGTGAATGCCTATGGTGATGCCGGCGGAATCTTGTCCGGTCAAGCGCGTGGTGGCGACGACGATTTTGGCGTTTCCGGTGGCGGGCATCAAACGATCACCGTGTATGGAGACGCGGGTGGCAACCTGATCAATTGCGCGGCGGGCGGCAACGACAGGTTCGTTGGCCACATCGGACCGGATAGCAATGTAGTGTTCTATGGCGACTCCGGCGGTAGCTTTCTCGGGCACACCCGCGGCGGCGATGACAGCTTTACTGTGAGCGGATCTGAGTACAACAGCTATCTCTATGGGGACGCCGGCGGCGACATGGCCGGTCATGCGGCCGGCGGCAACGACAATTTCGCGGCGAGCGGAACCAATCCGTTCAATTTCGTCTTTGGCGATGCCGGCGGGAGCATGTCCGCCTCCGCCGCCGGTGGGAACGACACGTTCAATGACTCGAGCGACGCAACACTGACCGATCGAAATGTCTTCTCCGGTGACGCTGGCGGGAACATGTCCGGTTCCGCCCGGGGCGGGGATGACACGTTCAACAAGACCGGCTTGGGGGGAAGTACATTCTATGGTGATGCCGCCGGCGACATGTCTGATCGTGCCGAGGGCGGCGATGACACATTCGAGGCCTCAGGCACGCAACATCAGAACATCTTCTACGGAGACGCCGGCGGCAACATGGGTGATCGAGCCGTCGGCGGCGACGACATCTATATCGGTGGCAACGTATTCCCTCAGCTTGCCAATCAGGCTTATGGGGATGCGCTGACCATGTCAGGCGGCGCGAAAGGCGGCAACGACACGCTGGTCGGCGGCGATGATTCGAATCCACATCCGGCAGGCAGCTACGAGACCATTCTCGTCGGCGATGCCCGATCCATGTCCGACCACGCGCGCGGCGGCAGCGACAAGATTGTCAGCGGCACCGGAAATGATGACATCTGGGGAGACGCCCAGATGATGCTCGATTTTGCGAAAGGCGGAAACGACAGGATCGTATTCAATTTCGAGAACGGCCACGACAGGATCGAGGATTTCGGACAGGGTCTCTCAAATTTGGGTATCGACCGCATCGATGTCTCTGCGCTCGGTATCGAGAGTTTCGGTGATCTTGCCATCTCGCAATTCGATCCGATAACGCAAGAGAGTCTGATTACCTTCAGCCCAGGCAACGATGTCACCGTTCACAGCGAGGAAGCACTCAGGCCTCAGGATTTCATTTTCGCGCCACATCAGAACGATTTGTTGATGTGAGCGGAACGTCGCATTGCCGCCATCGACCGTGAGGCGTTAGCTGCAAAGCAGAAAATTTCGCGGCTCCTCAGCGTATCTGTGCAGCCATAGGATTGCATCATCCGGGCGAAGAGGCTCCAGTTCCAATCGCATTCATCTCGAACTCGTCGGCACCGGAGGCGGATATGCCCGTCGAAGCCGACCTTGTGAGAGCAGATGGGGGCGCTATGTCCGCGTTGTCGCGCCGCGATTTCCTGGCACTTTCGACATCCGCCGCAGCTGTCGGGCCGGCCGCACCCGCGCGAGCCGCGATGGGGTACCCTTCGGCCGGCCTTATCAAGCGGTAGAAGAGCCGGCCGGCAGTTTCAGCGGTTGTCGAAGCTGTACGGACGAGCGCGACGCGGTGAAGCGGCGGGATTGCCCGGAGGCGTGAGATCCGGGCCTGGCCGGGCTTCCCCTCGCGCCCCGCATGCCCTATGACGCTGCAACGCAAAAAATCCCCCGAAAAGACCTCATGATCCGCCTCGACAACGTCAGCAAGCAAGCCGGCCACCAGATCCTTTTCATCGAAGCTTCCGCCGCCCTCAACAAGGGCGAAAAGATCGGCCTCGTCGGCCCGAACGGCGCCGGCAAGACGACGCTGTTCCGGATGATCGCCGGCGAGGAACTGCCGGACGAGGGCCAGGTCTCGACCGATCGCGGCATCACCATCGGCTATTTCAACCAGGACGTTGGCGAGATGAGCGGCCGCAGCGCCGTGGCCGAGGTGATGAATGGCGCCGGTCCCGTCAGCGAGGTCGCGGCCGAGCTGCGTGAGCTCGAGGCGGATATGGCCGATCCTGACAAGGCCGACCAGATGGACGAGATCATCGCCCGCTACGGCGAGGTGCAGCACCGCTTCGAGGAGCTCGATGGCTACGCGCTCGATGGTCGTGCACGCGAAGCGCTGTCCGGCCTCGGCTTCAGCCAGGAGATGATGGACGGCGATGTCGGCAAGCTCTCCGGCGGCTGGAAGATGCGCGTGGCGCTGGCGCGGATTCTCCTTATGCGTCCCGACGTCATGCTGCTCGACGAGCCGAGCAACCATCTCGATCTCGAAAGCCTGATCTGGCTGGAGAAGTTCCTGCACGATTACGAAGGCACGCTGCTGATGACCTCGCATGACCGCGAGTTCATCAACCGCGTGATCTCCAAGGTGATCGAGATCGATTCCGGCTCGCTCACCACCTATACCGGCGACTACGAGTTCTACGAGCAGCAGCGGGCGCAGAACGAGAAGCAGCAGCAGGCCCAGTTCGAGCGCCAGCAGGCCATGCTCGCCAAGGAGATCAAGTTCATCGAGCGCTTCAAGGCGCGCGCCTCGCACGCGGCGCAGGTGCAGAGCCGGGTCAAGAAGCTCGACAAGATCGAGCGGGTCGAGCCGCCGCGCCGCCGCCAGTCGGTCGCTTTCGACTTCCCGCCGGCGCCGCGCTCGGGCGAGGACGTCGTCGCCTTGAAGAGCGTGCACAAGGGCTATGGCGCCAAGCGCATCTATGACGGGCTCGATTTCATGATCCGTCGCAGGGAGCGCTGGTGTGTGATGGGCGTCAACGGCGCCGGCAAGTCGACGCTGCTCAAGCTGGTTGCCGGTGCGAGCGAGCCGGATGAGGGCACGGTGGCGTTAGGGGGCAGCGTCAAGATGGGCTATTTCGCCCAGCACGCGATGGATCTGCTCGACGGTGAGCGCACCGTGTTCCAGTCGCTGGAAGATGCGTTTCCGACTGCGGGGCAGGGCAGCTTGCGTGCGCTCGCCGGCTGCTTCGGCTTCTCCGGCGACGATGTCGAGAAGCGCTGCCGCGTGCTCTCCGGCGGCGAGAAGGCGCGGCTCGTCATGGCGAAGATGCTGTTCGATCCGCCGAACTTTCTGGTGCTGGACGAGCCGACCAACCATCTCGACCTCGCTACCAAGGAGATGCTGATCACGGCACTGTCGGATTTCGAGGGCACCATGCTGTTTGTCTCGCATGACCGCCACTTCCTCAGCGTCCTGTCGAACCGCGTGCTGGAGCTGACGCCGGAGGGGATCCACCAGTATGGCGGCGGCTACACCGAATACGTCGCCCGGACCGGACAGGAGGCGCCGGGGTTACGGAGCTAGCATTCTGCGCCGTGCCTTGACGCGTCACTGCCGCTCGTTACGCTCCCTCAAAAAAGGGAGCGAACAACCATGAAGCAACTCCGGATCGGCGACATCACCATCGATGCGGTGATCGAGCGGGAAGGGCCGTGGCGGCGGCCGCAGGATTTCTTCCCGGCCCATGATGAGGGTGTCTTCAAACGCCATCTGCCGACGATGGAGCCCGAGGTGTTCGACGCCGCGCGCGGCATGATGGTAATCACCTACCAGACCTTCGTCGTGCGCACGCCGCACCACACGATCCTGGTGGACACCTGCACCGGCGAGGACAAGGGTCATCCGCCGCCGTTCGACTTTCCCGGCAAGGAGCGTTGGCGCAACGAATTGTTCGCGCTCGGCATCGGCTTCGAGCAGATCGACTACGTGTTCTGCACGCATCTGCATATCGATCACACCGGCTGGAACACAACGTTGCGCGACGGCCGCTGGGTGCCGACGTTCCCGAATGCGAAATACGTCTTCCACAAGGGCGAATACGCAGCGTGGGAAGCGGAGAATGCGAAGGGCAACAATCCGCCCGGCACCGTCTTCCGCGACAATTGCCTGCCGATCGTCGAGGCCGGGCAGGCGCTGCTGGTCGACGATGATTACGCGCTCGATGATACGGTCACGCTGACACCGACGCCGGGACATTCGCCCTGTCATTGCTGCGTTAACATCTTCTCCAAAGGTCAACGCGCGGTGGTCGCGGGCGACCTCATGCATCACCAGATCCAGTGCCGCGAGCCGGACTGGTCGGCGAAGCCGGACTGGGATGCAAACCAGTCGGCGATCTCGCGGCGGAAGTTCTTCGCTTCCGTCGCCGACACCGACACGTTGATCCTGCCGATCCATTTCCCGGCGCCGACTGTCGGGCTGATCAAGCCGCTGGACGGGGCGTTTGACTACCGGTTCAAGCGGGATTGAGGCGCGAACATCCCGGTCAACGCTTGCTGCGCTGCGCGAGCACCAACGCGATGCCGCCGAGCATCGCGGGGGAGGCGAGCAACAATCGGAGCGTAACCGGCTCGGCCAGGAACAGCGCGCCGCCGATCGCGGCGATGGCGGGGACGGAAAGCTGGACGGAGGCCGCGCGGGCCGCCGTCAGGTAGCGCAAGGTGACGTACCACATCACATAGCCGAGCCCCGAGGCGATCGCGCCGGATGCGATGGCATAGGCGAGCCCGATCGGCGTGACGTGGAGATCGGAGAGCTGCCAGAGGTTCACGGCTGCGGCAAGCGGCAGGCAGCAGAGGAAATTGATGGCGTTGGCCTCGATGGGATGATCAACGCCCCGCGCCGACAGCGAGAACACGCCCCAGGCGATACCCGACATGGCGATCAGGACCGCGCCGATGGGATCGGGGGCGCTGACGCCGGGCAGAACCAGATAGACGAGGCCCAAGCTCGCGATCGAAAGCCCGATCCAGCCGGCTGCGGAGAACCGTTCTCCCTCCCGCAGCGCGACGCAGAACATCGTGAGCTGCACGGCAGTGAACAGGATCAGGGCGCCGGTGCCTGCCGGCAGCCGCACATAGGCAAACGAGAAGCAGATCAGGTAGACGAACAGGGCGGCCACCGACCTGACCTTGGCATAGGCAAATGACGGCAGATGCCCGTAGCGTTGCCAGACCACCAGCGCGAGAATTGCCACCGCCGCAAGCACCCGCACCGTCGTGAAGCTCGCGGGATCGATCAGTCCGGGCCCCAGCGCGAGCCGGCACAGCAGCGAGTTGGCTGCAAAGCAAACCATCGTCGCGGTCGTCAGCACAGCCGCCTGGGTGGTTTGCGAACTTGTGGTGATCAAGATCAGGATACTCGCCAGTCGCGACGCTGAAGCCGCAAAGGCATCGAAGCGGCTAAACCGGAGACAAGGGAAACAGCTAATCGGGCTCGATACGGTCTGGATCGAGCCCGATGACGTCTTTCGAAGAATACCGAGGATCTCTCCGGGCGCTTACGCGTTGGTCTCGCACTTCTTCATGAAGCTGTTCTTGGCTGCGCCGGCGAGCGGCTTGCCATCGGAGCCGACGGCCTTGGGCGCGCAGGCATCGGCCTTGCACTTCTTCAGGAACGAGGTCTTGGCTGCGCCGGCCAGCGGCTTGCCATCCTTGCCGACGGCCTTGCTCTCGCAGGTTTCTTGCGCGAAGGCCGAGCCCGCCGCAAAGGTGGCAACGATCGCTGCGAGGAAAATCCGCTTCATCATGGGTGTCTCCCTAAACCAGAAATGGCGGCCGGATTGGAGCCGGGAATCATGGCGCAATCAAGCAGGACGAGCACCGATCGTCCGGTCTGCCTGGTGATTTTGCAACGCCGGCTCGGCACTGTCGCGTCTGTTGCACTGCTCGCTGACCCTGTCGGGCGATTCTGCTAGCTTCGATCGGCTTAGCTGGATGGAGCATCGTCATGGACGCCACGATCCCGAAGGGCGAACGATCTGCCGATCGGCATTCTCACCTGGTTCGGCCCCAGGACATGGACTGGCAAAAGACTCGCTTTCCCGGGTGCGAGGCCAAGACGCTGCTGTTCGATCGGAGCAGCGGTCTGATGACCGCCCTGATGCGCTTTGCGCCGGGCTCGGTGCTGCCCGATCACGAGCATGTCGGCATCGAGCAGAGCTGGGTGATCGAAGGCGCGCTCGTCGACAAGGACGGGCCTGCTCAGGGCATCGCCTGCAAGGCCGGCGAATTTATCTGGCGCGAGGCGGGGAGCCGGCACGCCGCCTGGTGTCCGGACGGGGCCTTGATCCTGGCGATCTTCCAGGTGCCGAACAAGTTCTTCGAAGCCGATGGCCGCGTCGTCGACGCCTCGGGCCAGGATTGGGACGAAACCTGGGGGCACACCGCGGCGCAGCGGGCGCGGAGCACCTGACCGAATTCAAGCGCCCCGCATGAGCAGGGCCTTGAAGTCGGCGCGGGCGCGCTGTGCCTCGGCGCGCGCGACCTCGGAGGCGTCGCCCATGCCGAAATAGCCGTGGATCAGGCCGGGGCCCTCGTGGTGCTTGACCTTCACGCCCGCCGCCTCCAGCGCCCGCGCGTAAGCCGCGCCCTCGTCGCGCAGGGGATCGAACCAGGCCGTGGTCACGATCGCAGGGGCCAGCCCGGCAAGCGATGCGGCGCGCAGCGGCGAGACGCGCCAGTCGGTCGCGTGAGCGGGATCGGCGAGATAGTGGCCGCAGAACCATTCCATCGTCGCGCGCGTGAGGAAGTAGCCGTCCGCGTTCTCCGCGCGCGAGGGATAGCGCGCGTTCTCGCGCGCATCGGCGTAGGCGCCGAGCACGTCGGTCACGGGATAGACCAGCAATTGAGCGGCAAGCTCGATGCCGGCATCGCGGCAGGCGATTGCGGTGGTCGCGGCGAGATTGCCGCCGGCGCTGTCGCCGGCAACGCCGAGGCGTTTTGCGTCGCCGCCAAATTCCGCGACGCGGGTGAAGACGTCACGCATCGCGGCAAAGGCGTCCTCGAAGGCGCCGGGAAAGCGCGTCTCGGGCGGGCGGCGATAGTCGACGGAGACGACGACCGCGCCGGTCTCGATCGCAAGATTGCGCGCCTGCCGGTCGTGGGTCTCGAGGTCGCCCGCGACCCAGCCGCCGCCGTGGAAGAATACCACGGTCGGTGCCGGCGTGGTGCCGACCCGGTAGACGCGTGCATCGAGCGGCCCGACGCCGCCGTCGACCTTGATGTCCTGCACGGTATCGACGCGCGGAGGCGGGATTGCCGCGCGCGAGGCAGCCAGTGCGCGCAAGGAATCGCGGGCGCTCTGTGGCGTCATCGTGGTGGGATCGCGCATCGGCATGAGCGGAATGATCTCGGCGATGACGGGATCGAGCGGCGCGGCCATTTTGAGTCCTCACGGGGTGTGGCGGGTCCACACGGGGTTCTTGGTCTTGCTTGGCTGTTAGCATAGGTTTTGCGCGCCGCATCGGCAACCGGATCGCGTTGCAATGTTGCGGGAGGAACGGGCAGGGAGGTTCGCGAGGTGGAATTCGAAACGCTGGTCCAGTCGCGCCGCAGCGTGCGCGGCTTCAGGAACGAGCCGGTGCCGCGCGCGGTGATCGAGGCGATCATCGAAAGCGCCAAGCGCGCGCCGTCGTCGATGAACACCCAGCCCTGGCATGTCCACGTGCTCACCGGTGCGCCGCTGGAAGAGGTGCGCCGCCGCAACATGGAGGAGATGGCCGGCGGCGCCAAGGTCAAGCGCGACATCGTCAGCCACGGCGAGTACCAGGGTGTGCACCGCAACCGGCAGGTCGACATCGCCAAGAAGCTGTTCGGCGCGATGGGGATCGCGCGCGACGACAAGCCGATGCGGCAGGACTGGGTGCTGCGCGGCTTCCGCCAGTTCGACGCGCCGGTCTCGCTGGTCCTTACCTACGACCGCGTGCTCGATCCCGGCGCGGTCTGCCATTTCGATCTCGGTGCGCTCTGCTACGGTATCGTTCTCGCAGCATGGGACCGCGGCCTCGGCTCCGTCATCAACGGGCAGGGCATCATGCGCTCCGACATCGTGCGCGAGGTTGCCAGGATTCCGGCGGACGAGGTCATCATGACCTGCGTCGCGATGGGCTACCCCGACGACGGCTTCGCCGCGAACGCCGTTCGCTCGGAGCGCGAGCACAACGACGAGTTCGTGCGCTACGTGGGTTTTGCCGATTAGCACGACGAAGAGGAGATTGTTCTCCGGCGGAAATTTTTTTGGTGCGGATTAGCGAGCGGCCTCTTGCAATCTGGAAGTTGCAGGAGGAACAATATGCGGACTGAGAGGTTCGTTGCTGGCGCGAGGGAATTGACATGCGGCGGCTGGCTAGCCTGGTTCGACGGTTCTTTGGTCCGCGACTGCGGCTCAAGGTCGATGATGATCCAAGTCTTCCTTTCACACCCGAAGAGTTCGGCCGGCTGATTCGCAGCGGTCGGCACGAGGACATGAAGCTGCTGGCCGAAGGGCTGGCCTGCCGCTCCATCCCGCGCCGCGCCAGCTATCGCGCTACTCATTAGGCCGCGTTCGATACGGGTCCGCCGCGCTCACCGCGTGAGCGCGACCTGCCTGAATGAGTTGACCAGCGCCTTTTCCAGCTTACCATTCATCCCGCATAGAATGTTGTAGGCCTCCGCGCGCGGCATGGTCGGCTTGTAGTGCCGGTGCTCGATCAGCGCTGCGAAGATGTCCGAGATCGTTAGAATCCGCACGATATCGCCAATGCTCTCGGCGCAGAGCGCATCGGGATAGCCGCTCCCGTCGAGGTACTCGTGATGATGGCGAACGGCATCGAGTATCTCCGGCGAGATGCCGTCATGCCCCTTGAGAAACTCGTAGCCGGTGGCCGGATGCGTTTCGATCAGCGCGCGTTCCGCGGCATCGAGGCGGCCCGGCTTGTCGAGGATGGCGAGTGGAATCTGCGCCTTGCCGATGTCGTGGAACATGGCGGCCGAGTAGAGACGTTCCAGGTCGGCCCTGCCGACGCCGAGGCTCAGTCCGAAGTCGATGGCGACGCCGGTCACGAGCAGACAGTGCTGATAGGTTCCTTCGTGATGGCGCCGCACCGTCATGAGCCACTCCGTCAGGCCATGCTGGCTGATACGATCGGCGATCTGGCGACCGGCTTCCCTGGTGCCGTCGACGTCGAGCGGTTGGCCCAGAGTCGCAGCCGTGAACATCGATGCGATGGCGGTCGCCGCAGTCTCGATGGCGTTGTCCGGTTGCAGTGTGTCGCGCGAGGAGGCGGATGCCCGATCGGCCGGATCGGTCAGCGCCGCCAGCAGTCTGGTCCGGCTGACCGTGCCGGGAAGGACCAGCGTGGCCCCGAGCGCGTAAGCCTGCGAAATGCAGACGTGGGAGGTGTGCTCGAGCAGGAAGATGCGCTTCCTGGCCTTGGCCAGCTTGCCGGCCCGCTTCTTGATCGCGGCGATATTATCGACGTCGCGCAGCTCCGCGCGGATGACGATGGCGGCCGGCGTCTGCGACAGCCTGGAATCGGCATCGAGTCGTTCGCCTGCAATGGTGAATTTCTCTTCGAGGATCGAGCAGATGCCCGAGAGCTTGTCGGACGTGTCGGCCAGCACATGCAGCAAGGGGCGGGCCGTTCCCGTCTCTGGGATGCCGCCGTCACCACTGACGGGACCGGATCTGGTTCGCGCGTGCTGCACGGTCTGACCTACGCCTTGCGACTGTATGGATGTCAAACAGTAGGTGGAGTGTTCGAATCTATTTGCTCTGAACCGCGTTCTGCGCAGGCGCTGGTGCACCCGCAGCCTTCTTCTTGCTGTCAACGGTAATGAAATGGATGCCGGCCGTGGTGCCGTCGATCCAGACCAGTTCGCAGCGCCGGTAGGCGAGGCCGGTTGACGACAGCAGCATGAAGAACTCCTTGGCCTGGAGTACGTCGAGCGTGCCCTCGACCTCGATCTTGGCGCCGCTTTGCGACACGTCCAGCAGTACGCAGCGGCGCCGCCAGGTGCCGTCCGATCCCATGAGATTGACCGGCTGCCTGTGGTCCATTTTCACGCGGGATGCTTTACGACCGTCGAATCTCATCGGCTAATCCCCATCCTTGCGCCGCGATGTTCCCGACTGCTGTCCTTGGCGTTTGCGGCAATTTCTCCCCAACGCACCGTCCACTGGCTGGTTGACAGCAGCAGCGTCTCGAAAATGTGCTGCGCGCGTTCGCGCTCGGCGAAGGAAAGCCTCGTGCCGCAGCGGTTGCTCAGGATGGCCAACGTGGTCTGCCAGTTCAGCCGTGAGGCACGGCAGGCCATGACGAGACCCTCGCAATCGTCGTCGGTCATGACATGCTCGACGATCTCGATGGGAGCCCCCGAAAGCACCGATAGCGCCGTGACAAGATTGGCGGTCTCGCCGCGGATGGCGAAGCGGTTCACCGTGGAGTCGTTCAGCTTGCCGATGCGGTTGAGCGCGACGATCTCCGGCCGCGCGCTTGCATAGGCGGCCGCGCAGGGCAGCTTGGGGACCGTCGGCGCGGCCGTTACGGCTTGAATCGAGACGGTAGCATTCGCCCCTGTGCCGGATTTCGGAGCCGGCGCGGCCGACAGCAACTCCCGCATGACCCTGTCCGGCGTGTCCGGCCTGAGCGCCAGCGCCTTCGTGAGTTCATCGTCGGCCAGGCATTTCTCGACGAGCGCGACGTAGGCGGCATCGGAGAATCGGGCATCCATATTGCCGACCAGCGCAATGCAGACGCTGCGAGCGCCGCGCTGGATCAGCGTCTCGATCACCGGCGGATCGATCCGCGCGCGGGCGGCGATGGCGCGTTGCTGCCGTTCGCCGCCCGAGGCCGCGATCGAGCTGAGATCGGCCGTGGACAGTGACTGCGATCTCAGCAAGACAGGGCACGCCACCTCCGGGGCGTGGTGCGAGGCGAGACGTCGCACGGTCTTCGGCGGAGCCAGCTCGAGCTCCGCGAGTGCCTTGCTGAGATCAATCAGCGCACCGGCCTCGACCCGCTCTGTCAATCGCAGCAGAACACGGTCGGCCACATGAGTGAGCAATTCCTGAGGCCGGTCGCGGCTGCTGGTGAGCAGCTGCAAAATGCCGGAGAGGATGCGAGCGCAGCGGTCCAGCGGACACGTTGCGACCGCGTCTTCCAATTCGACCAGAATATCGGCAGGCGAATTTGCCATCATGGCAGGAGCCTGAAATGAAATAACTTGACGATTTAACGCGCATTATTGCATCTCGAAGGAGTTAATTTTTAATTTTGAAAATTGAATTTCAGGGTATTAATGCACCTCCAGGATTCGGGAAAAGCTATCGAAATTTGGCAGGGCCCGACGTCCCGGCTTGTCCTTTCAGCTCGATCCCTCCCAACTGATCGGGACACGTCAGGATTGATTCTTCAGATCCGACGGGAAAGCAAAGGGCGAAGCGAATCGGCACCATTGCCGGATGCGCGTCGGTTGCGACGCTGGGTTTCTTATTTCCATGAACAGCATTGATGATGTGCCTGGGTCGGCACTCAGGACATTTCGCTTTTCAGATGTCGACGAATTTCGAAGCGCCATACGCGGGCTGAATTTCGAGTTCACGCCCCTCGTACGGAAGATTTCGGCTGAGCAGACGATCCTGTCGTTGCCCGGCTGCGAGGTGAATTCGACGCGGGCGTTTCCCCGGGTCGTTGATGCGCAGCTCATCGGGAATTGCACGGCGATCGGCTTCACGATGGACGACCTCAACGTCCCCATTCGCTTCAATGGCTCGCAACGTGCTCGTCCGGTCGTGGTCATTGGCGGCGGCGGCGCGGCCTACACCGCCATCGAGGAGGTGCAGCGGCACATCGCCTCAGTGGTGTTCAGCCCGGAGGTGAGGGATCGTGGCTGGCCGCCTACGCTCTCGAGCTTCAAGATCTTCGAGATCTCCGCGGCGGGCTTGCACCGGCTGCGCACCGTGGTTCGTGAGGTGCTGGCCGAGGCGTCCGACCCGGTCGAGGCACCGGAGCTGTCATTGAAGGGCGCAGCGATGAAGGAGTCCCTGCTCGGAGCCGTTGATGACGCCTTCGAAAGCGTCGTTTCGGCCCGCTGGACCCTGCGCGCCAACGACGGACGGAGTTTCAGGATATTCCAGGATATCCGCGCGCTACTCTCCGACGACCTGTCGCAGCCGATCTACAGCGATGATATCGCGCGCAAGCTCGGGCTGTCCGTTCGCACCATGCATGACGTCGTCCGGCGCTATCGGGGCATGAGCCTGCACCGCTATTTGCGCCTGCGCCGGCTGTGGCTGGTGCGCCGGCGGCTTCTGGCCGGGGCCGAGAGCGTCAAGGCGGTCGCGCTGGCGTTCGGCTTCTGGCATCTCAGCGATTTCTCCAAAAGCTACCGCGAGCAGTTCGGCGAATCGCCGTCGCAAACCCTGGAGCGCGGTCGCGGACGATAGTTCGACAAATCGAGTAGGGACGGACGCCGGTTTCGTGCTACCGTTCGGCCATGAGCAATCGCATTCTCGTTCTCTACGGTTCCTACCGTTCCGACCGCATGGGCATCCGCCTTGCGAATTTCGTCATCAACCGGCTGCGCGGCCGCGGCGAGGACGTCGAATTCATCGACGCCAAGGCGATCGGCCTGCCGATGCTCGACCGCATGTACAAGGAATATCCCAAGGGCTCGGCGCCCGATGCGCTGGAGAAGCTGGCCGGACAGATCCGCGACGCCGACGGATTCGTCTTCGTCACCGGCGAGTACAATTGGGGCATCCAGCCCGGCCTGAAGAATCTCACAGACCATTTCCTCGAAGAGTGGTTCTGGCGACCGGCCGCGATCGTGAGCTATTCCGCCGGTCGGCTGTCCGGCGCGCGCGCCGCGACGGCCTGGCACGGCACGCTGTCGGAGATGGGCATGGTGGTGGTGTCGAGCACCATCGGGGTCGGCCCGATCGCGCAGACATTGTCGGCGGACGCAGAGCCGATCGGCGAGGGCGGCAAGGCCTTGGAGCGCGCGTTCCCGCGCTTTGCCGACGATCTCTTGTGGTGGATCGAGGCGGCGAAAGCGCAGCGGGCACGGAAGGCGCCGCCTTACTAAAGCGCGATGGGACTAGGATGAACCGTCATCGCGCTTTAGGTTGTTGTTTAAGCATGATCTTTTCGGAAAACCGCTGCGCAC
The DNA here is from genome assembly GCF_000261685.1 of Bradyrhizobium genomosp. I (2014). Lineage (GTDB taxonomy): Bacteria > Pseudomonadota > Alphaproteobacteria > Rhizobiales > Xanthobacteraceae > Bradyrhizobium. The sequence continues at coordinate 13,590 of NZ_AJQE01000066.1, forward strand.
TTTTCCGGATCATGCCTTAAGCGGCCCTGACCTCGCCGAGGAAGCGGTCGAACTGTCCGGCGAGATCGCGTGACTGCGACGAGAGCTGCTCGGCGGCGCCCAGCACTTCCCTCGCGGCGGCTCCCGTGTCGTCGGCGGCACGTTGCACGCCGGAGATGTTGCTGTTGACCTCCTGGGTGCCGCGCGCGGCCTCCTGGACGCTGCGGGCGATCTCCTTGGTGGCTGAGCCCTGTTCCTCGATCGCGGCGGCGATCGCGGTGCCGATCTGGTCGATCTCGGCGATGACGTCGGCGACGTTGCGGATCGCGGCCACGGTCTCGTCGCTCGCGGTCTGGATCGCCGTGATCTGCTCGGAGATCTCGGTGGTGGCTTTGGCGGTCTGGCCGGCCAGCGACTTCACTTCGGAGGCGACCACGGCAAAGCCGCGGCCGGCATCGCCGGCACGGGCGGCCTCGATGGTCGCGTTCAGGGCGAGCAGGTTGGTCTGCTCGGCGATGCTCTGGATCAGCGTGACGACGTCGCCGATCTTCTGGGCGCCCTCGGCAAGCGCACGCGCGGTATCGCCGGTGCGGCGGGCATTGTCGACGGCGCGGGCCGCGATCTCGGTGCTTTGGGCGACCTGGCGGCCAATCTCGGAGATCGAGGAGGTCAGCTCTTCGGTGGCGCTGGCGACGGTCTGCACGTTGGTCGAGGTCTGTTCGGAGGCGGCGGCGACCACCGCGGCCTGGCTGTTGGTCTGGGCCGCGGTCGAGGTCATCGACTGCGCGGTGCTTTCCATGGTCGCGGAGGCCTGGGACAGTCCGCCGACCAGCTCGGTGACCTTGGCCTCGAAGGCGCGGGTGAGCTCGTCGAGCGCCTGCGCGCGGCGCATCTTGCCGTCGTTCTCGGCCTGCTTCTCGGCGGCGAGCCGGTCAGCCCGGATCATGTTGTCCTTGAAGACCTGAACCGCCGCCGCCATCGCGCCGATCTCATCGGAGCGCTCGGAGCCGGGGATCTCGCCGGCAACGTCACCATCGGCAAGCTGTGTCATGCGCGCGGTCAGGCCGACGATCGGAGCGCAGACGCGGCGGCGGACCATCACGATCAGGCCGGCGCTGGCGATCAGCACGGCGAGGAGGCCGCCGAGCGCGATGGTGAAGCTGGTGCGCGCGGCGGAGGAAGCGCCGGCGAGGATTTGCTCGGCGTTGTCATAGAACGCATCGCGAACGCCGATGATGGAGCCGAGACCCTTTTGCGACGCCGCGTAATAGGTGTCGACGTCGTGCTCATACTTGCCGCTGACGGCACCGTCCTTGACCATCTTGAGCTCGCGGCCGAATTCCTCGACGTAGCGCGAATTCATCGTCTCCAGTGCGGCGCCGACATTGGCGGGCGTCGCCGGATTGCCGCGCAGCTCCATCAGCGCCATCACGATCTGGTCGCTGCGGCCCTGCATGCGGGCGACGTCGGCCTTCTCGGCGTCGGTTGCGACCTTCTTGCCGCCGACGAGGTTCTTGTGCACGCTGGCATTGAGGCCGCCGATGTCGCGCAGCGTCATGGCGATGTTGGCGTAATTGGCCTGGCGGTAGGCATCGCCATTGAGAAGCGCCATGCGGCGAACCTGCTCGTTCAGCAGCGCCGTGACGTCGGCGTTGAGCACGGCATTGTCGGCGACGACCTTGCGGGCCGCGTCCTTGCGCGCGTCCGCAGGCCCCGCGATTGCCTTGTCGATCGCGTCGCGTAGTCCGGTGAACTTCGCATTGATGCCATCGATGCTGCTGCCGATCGTGTTGCCGTCGTCGAGCGAGCCGGGCAGTTCCTTGCGCAGCGCATTCATCCGCTGGCGCGCGCCGTCGGTCGACTTGCGCAGCCTGTCCTGCTGGGCGAGCTGGGCCGGGTCGACGGTGGCGGGGCCATAGAGGATGTTGGTGGAAAAGCCCCGCTCGGGATTGAGGTAACGCGGAATGTCGCTGACGGCGCGGACAATGGCCAGCCGGCCCTCGGCTTCGCTGATCCGTTCGATCGTCTGGTACTTGGTCACGGCAACGTAGACGGCGAGGCCGCCGCCGACGGTCGAGAGCGAGACGATGGCGCTGGTCAGGAGCGTACCGATTTTCATGATCTGTCCGGCAATGGGCGTGAAAGAGAGTTCAATTTGCACGGAAGATATGGTGCCCGTGTTAATCCTGGGTTTACGCTCCCTGGCGGCCAACTCGGCCGGATGCGCGGTCGAGCCTCGACAGGATCTCCAGCGCGGCGCCGTCGCGTTCGCCCGCAAAATATCGGGCAATCGCCCGATCGAAAACCGGCTCGTCGGACACCGCGCCGAACAGCGTCATCGACGAATGGAATTTGGCGTCATCCGGTGCGCCGAGGATCGCGTTGATGGTTCGGCCTTCGACGGCGAGCACGAGCCTCGTACATTCGATCAGGCGCCCCCCGAGCACGGGGTGGGCGAGATAGGCCTCGGCCTCCTCGCGGGACCCGATGGCGTAGCGCTGCGACATGGTGCTGAAGCCGAGGCCTGCGACCTGCGGGAAGGTGAACCACATCCAGTGAGTCTGCTTTCGGCCCCGGGCCAGCTCGCCCTGAATGTCGCGATAAACGGGGTCCTGGGCGCGGACAAAGCGGTTGAGATCGAAGGGATCGGTCATTCGATACCTTTAGGAGGCTTGCCGGCCGCGATTATGCCTAACTTTTGGCTCCCAATGTGGTAGCTGGTATAGAGTCTCCGGGTAGGGGGTGGGTGCCCCCCGGGGGTCGATTTGGGGATCTGATGGTTTCCGACGCAGCACACGCCGAGAGGCTGTTGTCGCGCCGCCGTGTCGGGCGGGCGGAGCGCGTTTTGCTGTCTCTGGCTGCCGTCGCGCTGGCGCTGGGCGCCGCCGCCTGGGTCGCGGACATCGGGACATCGCATTTGGGCGATTCGTCCCCGCTGGTCACCGCCTCGCTGCCGCCGGCCAATACCCCTTCCTTTGCCGACCGTTTCGCTTCTGCGTCCGGCAATCCGGCGGCCCGGGAGTTCGGCCTGCGGACGCTGGAGCGTTCCGCCCTGAATGCGGTCCAGCTCAAGCTCCGCGACGCCAAGGCGATGCTGGCCCAGAAGCTCCAGGGCGACGATTGGCGTTCGACCCTGACCGAAGACGACCGGCACGCGGTTGATGAGACGAGGCCCTCGCAACGTGCGGACGCCGTCCCGATGCCGCGCTCGCGCCCGGCGCAGGCGGACTTGTCCGCCCAGATCGCTTCCAGCCAGGCCTATGCCGAGACCAACCCCAGGGTCGACAACCGCAACTTCTTCGAAAAATTCACCGACAAGATCAGGCTGGCATCGCTGACCCCCGGCGACGGCCTGTTCGCCAAGGCGCCCGACCTGGCCGCGCTCGGCTACGATTCGCGGACGGCGGTGTATGACATCTCGGCCAAGGCGGTCTATTTGCCGAACGGCATGGCGCTGGAGGCCCATTCCGGCATGGGCGCGCTGATGGATGACCCCGACCATGTCGATCAGCGCATGGTTGGCGCGACGCCGCCGGCGACCTACGACCTCAAGCCGCGCGAAAAGTTGTTCCACGGCGTCCGGGCGCTGCGCATGACGCCGACTGAGGGCACCAGCGCGCTTGGCCGCGTCGGCCTGCTCACGCACAATTACATGCTCGGGCCGCGCGGCGATTCCAACGGCTGCGTTTCGATCAAGGACTACGATCGCTTCCTCAAGGCCTACGACAATGGCGAGTTCAACCGCCTGGTCGTAGTGCCGAACCTGCGCGGGGCGGCGACTGCTTCGCAGCGCGCGAGCACCGATTCCTGACATTTGCCTGCGACGGCGGGGCTGCCGTTTCCCCTTCGTTAAGCCGTCCTCGTCCAGAAGCAGCCCATGAGTGATCCATCAAGTTCCGAGACCCCGCTGCGCACGACATTCAAGATCAAGCTGAACGGTGACACGTTGGCGATCGCGACCGTCGGTCAAGCCTATCAATTCCTCACCAACTTCAAGTCGGTCGAGTGGATGGAATTTCGCTCCCTGCACGAGGACGCCGTCGCGGCTCTGGAAGGCGCCGCCGGTAACGCCATGCTGGCGGTGCAGGCGACCAACGCCGTTCGCGCGCTGTTCGTGAGCGCAAAGCTGCTCTGAGAGTTCCGTACAGGCCTTCTCCTCGCAACTTGAACTCCGCTATAGGAACGGGCAACGGTCAGCGAAGGCCGTCGCCACAAAGCCCATATGTTTGAAACTTACTTCCAGGGAGAGTCCACATCATGAAACGCCGTACATTCCTCAGGGGCGGCGCAGTCGCCGGCGCCACGACGCTGGTAGCTGCACCCGCGATCGCGCAGAGCGCGCCCGAGATCAAGTGGCGTCTGACCTCGAGCTTCCCGAAGTCGCTCGACACCATCTACGGCACGGCGCAGACCTTTGCGAAATACATCGCTGAGGCCACCGACAACAAATTCCAGATCCAGACCTTTGCGGCCGGCGAGATCGTTCCGGGCTTGCAGGCGCTCGATGCCGTCAGCACCGCATCGGTGGAGATGGCGCAGACCCCGCTCTATTTCTACATCGGCAAGGAGCCGGCGCTCGCCTATGCCACCGGCGCGCCGTTCGGCATGAACCATCGCCATCAGGAATCGTGGTGGCACTTCGGCGGCGGCGCCGACCTCACCAACGAGGCGCTCAAGCCTTTCAAGGCGCATGCCATCCTCTGCGGCAATTCCGGCACGCAGATGGGCGGCTGGTTCCGCAAGGAGATCAAGACCGTCGACGACCTCAAGGGTCTCAAATTCCGCATCGCCGGCATGGGCGGCCACGTGCTGGCACGGCTCGGGGTTGTCCCGCAGCAGATCGCGGGTGGCGACATCTATCCGGCACTGGAGAAGGGCACGATCGACGCGGTCGAGTTCGTCGGTCCCTATGACGACGAGAAGCTCGGTTTCCAGAAGGTCGCCAAGTACTACTATTTCCCGGGCTGGTGGGAAGGCGGCGCCATGCTGCACATGATCGTCAATGACGAGAAATGGGCTTCGCTGCCGAAGCAATATCAGGCGATCGTCAACCAGGCGGGCACGGCGGCCGGCGCCTGGATGCTCGAAAAGTATGACAGCGTGAATCCTGCCGCGCTGAAGCGATTGATCGCCAACGGCGCGGAGCTGAAGGCGTTCCCGCAGCCGGTGCTGGAGGCCTGCTACAACGCGACCCAGGACCACCTGAACGAGCTCGCCGCCAAGAGCGACCTGTTCAAGCGGACCAAGGAGAGCCACGATGCGTATATGAAGGAGCTGCTGTTCTACACGCAGATCGCCGAGAACTTCTACGACAACTATCTGCTCAGCAAGATGCGCAACAAGACCTGAGCGCAACAACGGGGGCGCGGTGTCTCACGCCGCGCCCAAGCCGAGCTTCGCATAGATGCGCCTTGCATAGGCACCGAACGCATCCGTCGTCTTCAGCGGAAGGTCGCGCGGGAAGGGCAGGTCGATCGCGAAATAGTCGGCCATCTTCGCCGGGCCCGCCGTCAGCACGGCGCAGTGCGAGGACAGGAAGACGGCTTCCTGGATCGAGTGCGTGACGAAGATGATGGTCTTGCCGCTCTCGCGCCAGATCCGCAGCATCTCCAGATTCATCTGCTCGCGGGTCAGCGCGTCCAGCGCGCCGAACGGCTCGTCCATCAGGATCAGTTTTGGATCGTGAATGAAGGCGCGCGCGATCGCGGTGCGCTGCTGCATGCCGCCGGACAGCTGCTGCGGATATTTCTGCTCGTAGCCGGCGAGCCCGACGAGGCTGAGCAGGTCGCGCGCCCGCTCGCGCGCGGCCTTCATCGGCAGTCCCACGATCTCGGCCGGCAGCAGCACGTTGTCGAGGATCGTGCGCCACTTCAGCAACAAGGCCTGCTGGAACACCATGCCGATGTCGCGGCTGGGGTCGAACGGGCTCCTGGCATTGCCTATCCTGACGGTGCCGCCGTCGGCGCCATGCAGGCCGGCCAGGATCTTCATCACCGTGGTCTTGCCGCAGCCGGAGGGGCCGACCAGCGAGACCAATTCGCCTTCCTGCACGTCCATGGTGACGTCGGACACCGCGAGAAATTCCGCGCCGCCGCTGCGATAAACTTTTCGCACGCCTTGCAGGCTGATGAAGGGGTCTGAGCTCATGCCAGCCATTTGCCGAGGTTTGCGGCGACGAAGGCATCGTCGCTGAGGTCGGCGTGCTCGCGGCAGACGCGGTCGATCTCCTCCTTCTGGCCGGGGCTGAGGCCTTCGTTCGGATCGAGGCACCACAAGCCTTTCATCAGGCCCTGGCGCCGAAGCACTTCGTGGCAGCCGGCGATGCAGCCGTGAAAATGGTTGGCGACATCGAAGAAGGCGCTGTTGCAATCGGTGACGCGGGCATCGAGCGCCAGCAGGTCGGCCGACACGGCCTCCTTGTGCCGCGCTGCCTTGCAGCGTTCGAACTGCCTGATGGCGCTCGCGGTCCAGACCGACCAGTGGCCGAGCAGGCCACCCTTGAAGTAGGTGCGGGTGGTGACGCCCTTGTCGCGGAGATCGAACGGCAGCGTCAGGTCGAGCAGGATGTGGTCGTCATTGCCGGTGTAGAGCGCGACGCGGTCGAGTGCGCCGGCGGCCGCGACGCCGCGCAGCACGTCGAGAGTTCTGTAGCGGTTGAACGGCGCGATCTTGATCGCAATGACGTTGTCGATCGAGGCGAAGCGCTGCCAGAACCGGCTCGACAGGACGACGCCGCCGACGGCCGGCTGAAGGTAGAAGCCGACCAGCGGAATTTCGGCGGCCACGGACGTGCAATGCGCGATGATCTCGTCCTCGGAGGCGCTCTTCATCGCGGCGAGGCTGAGCAGGCCCGCATGATAGCCGATGTCGCGCGCGGTGCGGGCCTCGGCAATTGCCTGCCGCGTGGGGCCGGCCAGGCCCGCGACCAGTGCCAGCGGCCGCCTGGTCCAGTGTGCTGCGGTCTCGGCGGCGAGCTCGAGCACGGGACGGTAGAGGCCGACGTCACGGATCGCGAATTGCGTGGTGTGGACGCCGACCGCAAGGCCGCCCGAGCCGGCGTCGAGGTAATAGCGCGTCAGCGCACGCTGATGCGTCCTGTCGAGCTGTCGCTCGGCGGTCAGCGCGAGGGGATGCGCCGGCAGCACGGTGCCGTCTGCGATCAGCTTGCGGACGTCGCTGTTGATCTGGCTGTGGTGCATGATGTCCTATCCAAATTCGGGGCCGGCGACTGCGAATGGCATTTCCCCGGCCATGGCGGTGGCGGAGCCGAGACGCATGCGTTGGAAGGGGCGTTCGATGGTCCAGCCGGCGACGGAGAGGCCGTCCAGGAACGCGCCGCTGGAAGCGACGGCATCGAGCAGCACCGGTCCGGTCTCCGAGCATGCGATCGCATCGACCAGGTTCAGGGCGGCGGCGGTGTCATCCGCAAAGAGGGGCCCGATATGACGCGCTGTTCGGCCGTCCCGTACCAGGGCGATCGACCCGTCGCCCGCCACGATGCGCGAACCAGACCGTTGCGCGAAGGCGGAGAGCAGGGCGGTTCGATCCAATCCCGTGGCCCGGAGATCGCGCAAGCAAAGCGCGTCCAGCGTCGCCGGCGCAGGCATCGTGCCCGCATGGCCGGGGCTCACCAGCTTCAGGCGGCGCAATTGCGAAGTCGGGATGAAGCCGAGCGGACCGTAGACCTTGGCGCCGTCAGGCGTCGCATCGAGCCAGCACGTCAGCCTCTCCTTGCGGGCCGTATCGAGGCAGGCATCGACGAGCTTCGTGGCCAGACCGCGGCGGCGATGGCTTTCCGTCACCAGCACCATGCTGATCCACGCATTGTTGCCGGAATAGGGCAGCAGCGCCGCGGTTGCGGCCAGCCGTGCGCCGTCGCGGATGCCGAACACGAAGCCTTCGCTCAGGAAGAAGCGCCAGTCCTCGATCGTCTGGTTCCAGTGCGCTTCGGTCGAGAGCACGAGGCCCGCCGCGGCGTCCTCGACGCCGAGCCGGACGATGCGCGGCCCGTCAGTAGCGACCATCGCGCACCTCGTATTTGGTGGGCTTGCCGAGGCTAGGCATGGCACGAGAGACCCAATCCGCGGTCCAGGCGATCAACTGGTCGGTGTCAACGACGGGCAGGCCGAACAGTTCGACCGCCTTCGACGTGTCGGTCAGCCACGCGGTCGGTTCCTCCTTGCCTGTCAGCACCGGCGCGCGGCCGAACCTCGCGCCGAACTTCGCCGCGAGATCGCGCACCGCGAGGATCTCGTGGCCGCTGACGTTGATCGGCGAGGTCGGCGTCGTGCAATGCGCCAGGCAGCGCAGCGCCTGGGAGGACGCATCGCCCTGCCAGATGAAATTGACATGGCCGAGGCTGACGTCGATCGGTGTTCCCGTCAGCACTTTCGTCGCGATGTCGTGCAGCACGCCGTAGCGCATGTCGATCGCGTAGTTGAGGCGGAACAACCGCCCCGGCGTGCCGAACCTGCGCGAGAAATATTCGAACATGCGCTCGCGGCCGACGCAGGACTGCGCGTATTCGCCGGGCGGGTTCGGCGCCATGTCCTCGCTCGAGCCTTTGCCGTCGACGGGGACGAACGGATAGATGCAGCCGGTCGAGAACGCCACGATGCGCGAGGAGGGGAAAGCCTGCGCGACCAGCGCCGGGACATGCGCGTTCATGGCCCAGGTCAGCGACAGATCGCCCTCGGCGCCGAACTTGCGGCCGGCCATGAAGACGATGTTCGGCGCCTTCGGCAGTGCCGCAATCGCCGTCTCGTCCATCAGGTCGCAATTGATCGTGTCGATGCCGCGCGCATGCAGCCAGTCCTTCACGCCGGCGTCGCTGAAGCGGGCGACGCCGATGATGCGGCGATCGGGCGCCGCGGCCTTCGCAAGTCCTGCCAGCGTCGGGCCCATCTTGCCGGCGACGCCGAGGATCATGATGTCGCCCTCGACCTTCTCGATGTCGTCGATCAGCGCCTGGCTCGGCCGGCACAGGAGGTCGTCCAGCGCAGCGATGTCGGGAATGGTCTTCGGCAGCGTCTGGCGGGTGAGCAGCATGGGTTCGTCCTTGGTCTTCAGGTCTGTCTGGCGTCGCCGACCACGAACATGCGTTCGAGGGCGAGCACCAGGCCATAGAGAGCGACGCCGAGCAGTGTCAGCAGCACGACGGCCATCACCATCGCGGGCGTGTCGAGCGAGGACTGCACCTGGATCATGAGGTAGCCGAGCCCGCGCTCGGAGGCGATGAACTCGCCGACGATGGCGCCGGCGACCGCCAGGATGGCGCCGACCTTCATGCCGGAGAACACGTAAGGCAGCGATCCCGGCAGCTGGATCTTGCGAAACAGCGTCCAGCGCGAGCCGCGCAGCGATTTGACGAGATCGAGCAGGTCAGGCTCGACTTCGCGCAGGCCCCGCGCGGTGGTGAGCAGGATCGGGAAGAAGCAGATGCTGAATGCGATCAGAATGTTCGGCACGATGCCGTAGGAGAACCAGACGATGAAGAGCGGGCCGAGCGCGACCTTCGGGATCATGTTCAGCGTGACGAACAGCGGTAGCAGCACGAGGCTGAGCAGCGGCGCCCAGCTGAAGATCACCGCAAGCGCGACGCCGACGAAGGCGCCGAGCGCGAAGCCGCCGAGGATCTCGACCGCGGTCACCAGCGTGTTGGCGCCCCAGGCATAGCCCGTGGTTCCCAATGTCTGAATTGTCGCAAGCGGCGAGGGCAGGATGAATTTCGGCACCCGGAAGGCGTCGACCGCGACCTGCCACAGCACGAGCACGGCGAGGTGCACGATCAGGATGACCGCAAAGCTGCGCCAGCTGCGTGCCCCGTCTCCTCCCACCGACTGCTCCCTGTTGCCTGCGGTCACCCTGCCGCCGGTCGCAAGCCTAGCCGGACTCGAAGGAAGTTTCAACCAGTTGGTTGATTAGGTCGGAGCGACTGGAGCACCAGATCGGCGACGTGCCGCCGGCGGGCGCGCCGCTGGGCGCGGCTCGACAGGTCCTTGCCGAAGATCGCCGACAGCGTCGGGGTGTTGGAGAAGAAGAAATAGCTGAGGCCCGCAATCGAGATATAGAGCTGGACGGGATCGATCCCCTTGCGGAATACACCCGAGCGCACCCCCTCATTGAGGATGTGGGAGACGCTCTTGACAAGCGGCGAGTGCATCGCTTCCAGCCGGGTCGAGCCGCGGACATGACGGGCGCCGCCGCGGTTCTCGTCGTTCAAGAGCACGATGAAATCAGGGTTTGCCGCCAGGTGGTCGAACGATGCTTCGATCAGCCTGCGGATCGCCTTCTCCGGCGGCAGGCCTTCGAGATTGAGCCTGCGCTCCTGCTCGCGGATGTCCTCATAGACCCATTCGAGCACGGCGAGGTACAGCGCGTCCTTGTCGCCGAAATAGTGGTAGACGAGCTGCTTGTTGACGCCGGCGCGCTCGGCGATCTCGTCGACACGGGCGCCCGCAAGGCCGTGCCGGGCGAATTCCTGGCGCGCCGCGGTCAGGAGCTTCTTGCGGGTGGCGACGGGGTCGCGGCGCTGCGGCACGGTGTCGCCAGATCGTTTTGCGGGCATTTCCAACCAAACAGTTGACAAGTGGAGGGCGGGCTTGTTGCATTGGTATCCTCACAAGGGGAGAGCGACAAGCCGGGTCGCGGCAATGAGGAGAGATGCGATGAAGCGTTTGCAGGCGGCGGGCTCGGCCCTGGTGTTGGCTCTCGGGCTCGGTGTGCCGGCGGTGCCCGTGCATGCGGGTGAAGCCGTCAATCTGATCCTGAACTGGACGCCGACGGCCGATCACTCGCCGTACTATTTCGCCAAGGCGCAGGGCTGGTACGAGAAGGCGGGGATCGACCTCACCATCGAGACCGGCAAGGGCTCCGGCGTCTCCGCCGCCAAGGTCGGCTCCGGCGGCTCGCCGTTCGGCGTCGCCGATCTCGCCACCATGCTGGTGGCCAAGAGCAAGGGCGCCGACACCGTCGCGGTGATGAGCGTCTACGCCAACACCGGCCAGACCTTCTACTGGCTGAAGAGCTATGGCGTGAACGGGGTGAAGGACTTCGCGGGCCACAAGATCGGCAATCCCCCCGGCGATGCCTCGCGGGTGATGTGGCCGGCCTTTGCCAAGGCGGCAGGGCTTGCGCCCGACTCCGTCGGCTTCGTCAATGTCGGACCGACCGCGAAGATCGCGGCGCTGAAGAGCCACACCGTCGACATCATCAGCGACTTCTACAACGAGCACGACCTGAAGGTCATCGAGTTCGGAGGCGATCTCGGCTACCTCAACTGGAAGGACATCGGGCTCAATCCTTACGGCAACTCGCTGATCGTCAACGGTGCTTACTTGCAGAAGAACCCGAAGGTCGTCGAGGATTTCGTCCGCGTCACGCAGAAGGCCTTTGCTGCCTGCGTCGCCGACGTCACGCCCTGCCTGAAGGCGCTGCTCGATCAGGTCTCCGGCCTCGACAAAGCGAACCAGGAGCGCCAGTGGGAGCGCATCAAGTTCCTGATGACGGACGAGTTCACGACCACAAAGGGTCTCGGCTGGATCGACGGCGAGCGGATGAAGAAGGACTACGAGCTGGTCCAGACCTATCTCGGCATGGAGAAGCCGTTCGACGTGACGACCGCGTTCACGACCAAGATGCTGGATCCCAGCATCAAGATGGATGCGAGCAAGGTGAAGAAGTAGGACCTGCGCGCGGGCGCGCTACTCCGTCTTCCGTCCCCCTGAGATGGCCGCTTCTCCAGCGGCCTTACTCCGCCGCCTTTTCCCTCAAGCGCTGCGCATAGACATTGATGACCAGCGCCGCCAAGAGGATCAGGCCACGGATCAGGATCTTCAGGAAGCTGTCGATGTTGACGTGGTCGAGGCCGTTGTTGAGGACGCCGAGCACGAACAGGCCGACGATGGTGTTGCCGATGCCGCCGCGGCCGCCGAACAGGCTGGTGCCGCCGACGACGACGGCGGCGATGGAGTCGAGCAAATAGGTGTCGAACTCGTTCTGCTGCGCGCTGCCGAAATGGGCGACGCCGAGCATGCCGCCGATGCCGGAGCACACCGCCGAGATCACCATGACCGCACCGAGGATGAGCTTGACGTTGAGGCCGGAATATTCGGCGGCCTCGCGATTTCCCCCGACCATGTAGACGTAGCGGCCGAAGCGCGTGTAGGTCAGCACCAGATGGCCGCCGAGCAGCATGACTGCGGCGACGATGACGATCCAGGGGATGCCGCCGATCGAACCCGAGCCGAGGGTCGTGATCAGGCTCGGCACCTTGTAGGCGATCTGGCCGCGCACCAGCAGCGCCGAGATGCCGGCGGCGATCTGCATCATCGCCAGGGTCATGATGAAGGAGGGGATGCCGATCACGGTCAGCCCCAGCGCGTTGACGAGGCCGAGCAGGGCGCAGAGCAGGATCGACAGGATGATCGCAGCCGCGCCGGGCAGGGGGATATTGGCGATGTTGACGTAGGACTCCTGCAGCGTGAAGTAGGCGACCGCGATGCCGGTGACGTTGGCGATGCTGGCGATGGAGAGGTCGATCTCGGCGCAGAGGATCACGAAGGTGAGGCCGACCGCGATGATGCCGGTGACCGACACCTGCGTCAGGATGTTGCCGAGATTGTCGAGTGTCGCGAAGGAGGGGCTGGCGAAGGCGAAGAAGGCGGAGAGGAAGATCAGGGTGAGGAATGGTGCGATGTTGCGCATCTGCGAGCGCAGGAAGGGCGCCAGCCCGCGCGCCCGCTGTCCCGCCGCCAAAGCCGTCTCACTGCTCGCCATTGTGCTTCTCCGTCACGCCGCTTCCAGCAGGCGGTCCTTGCTGACCGGCTCGTTCGAAAATTCCCGCACCACCGCGCCGCGCTTGAGCACGAGGATGCGGTCGGCCAGCGACAGCACCGTTTCCGGCTCGGTCGACAGCACGATGATCGCAAGCCCTCTGGCGCGGAGGTCGCGGACGATGTTGATGACGTCGTTCTTGGCGCCGACATCCATGCCGCGGGTCGGCTCGCACAGCACGAGAAGCTTGGGCGGATAGGTGAGCCATTTTGCCAGGGCGACCTTCTGCTGGTTGCCGCCCGAGAGCATGCCGAGATCGAGGCCGACCACCGGCGGCCGGATCTGCAGCTGCTCGACCTGGCGCTTCGCGATATCGCGCTCCTCAGTCGGCTTGAGCAGCAGCGCGGAGATGCGATCGAGGATGCCGATCGAGATGTTCTTGTAGACCGGCTCCTGGTGAAACAGCATGTCGCGCCGGCTCTCCGGCACCAGTGCCACGCCGGCGCGCCGCGCCGCCGCCGTGCTGGCGAAGGTTCTCGGCGTGCCCTCGACCGCCAGCGTGCCGCCATCCGGCTTCAGCTTGCCGAACAGGACGCGCGACAGTTCCTGCTGGCCGCAGCCCATGAAGCCGTAGATGCCGAGCACTTCGCCCGCGCGGGCCTCGAACGAGATGTCCTTCAGGCTGCGGGACAACGACAGCTGGTCCACCTTCAGGATGACCGGGCTGTCGCTCGGCTGCGGCAGCATCAGGTCATCGGTGTAGCTGTGCTCGAGCGCTTCGCCGCCGCGGCCGATCATGGCTTCGATCAGCGCGCCCTTGCTGGTCGCCGCGCTTGTCGTCTCCGCAACCTTCCGCCCATTGCGGAACACGGTGACCGTATCGGACACAAGCAGGATGTCCTCGATGAAATGCGAGATGAAGACGATGCTGGTGCCAGCCTCGCGCAACCGCCGGAGAGTGGCGAACAGCCGCTCGACCTCGGGCGGGGAGAGGGCGGAGGTCGGCTCGTCCAGGATGACGATGCGCGCGCCGGAGAACAGCACGCGCGCGATCTCGATCAGCTGCTGCAGCCCGATCGGGAGATCGCCGAGCCGGGACATCGGATCGACGTCGATGCCGAAGCGGGCGAGCTGCTCGCCCGCTTCGCGCGCCATCCGCCGCCATTGGACGAGGCCGAGGGCGTTGGTCGGCTGATTGCCCAGGAAGACGTTCTCGGCGACGGTGAGGTCGGGTGCGACGCTGAGCTCCTGATGCACCATGGCGATGCCGGCGGCGTGCGCATCGCGCGCCGAGCGGAAATGTGTTTCCCGGCCGTCGATCAGGAAGCGGCCGGAGAACTCGGTGTGCACGCCGGCGATGATCTTCATCAGCGTGCTTTTTCCGGCGCCGTTCTCGCCGACGAGACCATGGATCTCGCCGGGATAGAGCGCGAAGTCGACACCACGAAGCGCCTCGACGCCGCCGAAGCTCTTCGTGATGCCCTGGAGCTCCAGGATGGGTTGCTGTCCCGCAGGCATGAAAGTTCAGATCTTAAAGTTCAGATCTTGGAGGCTCAGATCAGGAAGTGATCCTGCATCCACTGCATGCCGGCGGCGTTGGCCTTGGTCACGACCGGGCCGTCGGTAACGACGTTCTTGGGGATGCCCTGTCCGCTCTTCTCGCCGCCGACCACGGCGGAGACGCCCGCGATGATGGCGCCGCCATGGATGCGGCAGGACGGGTTGCGCACGGTCGCGAACATGCGACCCTCGCTCACCGCCTGGATCGCCGGCGGCATGGCGTCGACGCCGCCGATCAGGATATTGGTGCGGCCCCGCGCCTTCATGATGTTGGCTGCGGCGAGCGCCATGTCGTCATTGTGGAAGAACGCCGCGTCGATCTGCGGGTATTTCGTCAGGTAGGTTTCCCAGAGGCGGGCGGTCTTGGAGACGTCCCAGTCGGCCGGCTGGGTGTCGAGCACCTCGACCCCGGGGAATTGCTTGACCACCGAGTTGAAGCCCTTGGCGCGTCCTTGTGCGCCGGTGTGTCCGAGCGCGCCTTGGGTCATGATGATCTTGCCCTTGCCGCCCATCGCGTTGCACAGCGCCTGCGTCACGGACGCGCCCATGAACTCGTTGTCGGGGGCGAGGAAGGAGTGGACGTTGATCTGGTCGAGCGGCGCGATCAGCGTGTCCATGTCGATGACGGGCGTGCCGGCGTCGATCATCTTCTGCACCGGCTGGGTGAGGGTGCCGATGCCGAAGGCCTGGATCGCGACGAAGTCCCATTTCTGCGAGGCCATGTTGTCGATCGCCGCGCGCTGCTTCACCGCATCGAGCTGGCCGTCGAACCAGGTGACTTCGACGTTGAACAGCTTGCCCCAGAATTCCGCGGCCTGCTTGCCTTGCGCGCACCAGGTCGCCTGCAGGCCTGCGTTGGAAAAGGCCGCCTTCAGCGGCTTTTCGCTTCGTCCGACCGCGGCTGCAAGCGCGGGGTTTATGCCCATGCTGCCGAGGATGGCAGTTGCGGCGCCGGCGGTCGCAGCCGCCTGAAGAAGATCGCGCCTCGTCGTCGAGAAATCTTTCGTCCCGGACATCGCTCGCTCCCATGTATCTTGTCGTCGGCGCGTCATTGCTTGCGCGACCGATGCCCGAAAGTCTCTCACAAGAGTTGTTGGCACTCAATCTGCAATCAACCGCGCGATCGCGGCAGCCAGTGTTGGTGCAGCGCAAAGCGTCAGGCCGGAGCGGCGGCGAAGAACGCGATGAACAGCTCGCGCGGCGTGCCGTAAGCATCGCGCGAGGCGAGCTCGCAGGAGATCAGCCGGAAATGCCCGCCGCGCTCGCCGGCGAGGTCGAGGATCGCTTCAATCGTCACTGCGGGCATCGATCCCTTCACGAGGTCGCTGCCGTCCGAGCGGAATGTCGCCCTGCGTTTTGCGGATGCAACTCGAACAGACGTTGATGGACGAGCGGCGTGAGATCGGCGCAGCGCGAGGTCGCGCGTTCGAAGCCGTCTTCGATTGGATGAGGGCCGCGTTCATCGACAGTTCAGCCGCGCGGACAAAAAAAGAGCGGGGCCCTGGCCCCGCTCGAAAATTGTGTCGACCCTATTATCCCCGATCTTAAGATTTGCTCTTGATTGACGGGGCGACGCTGCGTTTTGCGCGCCAGGGGCTCCTCCCGAGACTTGGACCACCAGACTTCGACCTCGCGGTCAGCCTGAGCAAGAGGAATGCTAAATCAACTTTTCTCACTTGTCATCATTTTCGGCAACGAATGTTCAAAATTCGAGCAGCTGACGAAATGATCGGGCTGTCTTCCGATAAGTGTATGACAAATAAAAGAAATCTGTGGACGGTCGGCGCTCTGGATTGCCTCGAATGGTTGGGTCCGAGCCTTTCGTAGGGCGCTCCGGTCCGAATCTGCCGACATTTGTCCTGGGACAAGAAGGCCGCCGAAGTTCCCTCGACTCGGAACCAGCGGGGTGTTTAAGCTAGCAGGGAACGAATGGTTCGGCGAATGCGCGCACGGCTGCAAAAATATCTTCCGATCGTCCTGCTCGCGCTGGTGATGCAGGTGCTGGCGCCGATTGCCGCGTGCTGGGCGGCCGGCCAGGCTATGGCCGATCCGCTTTCCGCCGCCGTTATCTGCCACAGTGCGGGCGAGCAGGGCGGCGGTCCGAACAATCCGACGGGCACGCCGACCGCGCATGCCGGCGCCTGTGCCCTGTGTTGCCTGGCCCAGGCCAACGCGACGCTCGATTCGCCGCCGCAGGTTGCTCTCGCCACTCCCTTCCGTCACGCCGAACGTGTGGTGTGGCTTGCGCCGGATGTGTCCGCCATCGCCTCCTATACGGGCGTGAGCGCCCAGGCTCGCGCGCCCCCTCGATTTTCCTGACGTAGCGACAAATCGAACCATTGGCGCGCGCCGTTGCCGTGCCGGTGGCGTGCTCAATGGACCGGCCGATGTGCCGGATGTCAGGAATTCAACAGATGTTACGCATTCGTGCGATCAGCCGCGCGAGCTTGCCCGTGCTTTGCGGGCTGGTGTCCTCGATCGGCTCAGACGCGCTGGCCCAAGGCACCTCGGAAGCGCTTCCCGCGGTGACCGTTGAGGCGCCGCAGCCTTCTCGTCCCCAACCAATCACCCGGCCATCGCGACTGCGCTCGGCTTCAGCGGGACGCGCGGCAAGACCCGTTGCGCGGAACGCGGTTGCCAGCCCGCCGGCCCAAAACCTGGCCGAGTCTGCCGGCGTAGCGCGGGCTGGTCTCAATCAGTCCCCGGCCGGCCAGACCGCGACGACCATCGATCGCAGCCAGTTCGACAATCGCCCGGCGTTTTCGGTCAGCGACGTCTTGCGGGACAGTCCAGGCATTTCGATCAAGCAGGGCAACGGCCCGCGCGATTTCGGCATCTCGATTCGTGGCTCCAACGCCCGGAACGGTTTCGCCATCCGCAATCTCGTGATCTTCGAGGACGGCTTCCCGGTGACGCAGCCGGACGGCCTGTCGCGGAGCGACCTGATCGATCCGCACGCCTATGGCGCGATCGACGTGATTCGGGGACCTTCATCGGCGCTCTATGGCAACTATGCGACCGGCGGTGCGCTCAATTTTCGAACGCGGCCGGGCGGCACGATCGACGGCGTCGAATATGGCGTCGACGGCGGCAGCTACGGTTATCTCAACGACTACCTCGCCGCCGGCAAGAAGGTCGGGAATTTCGAGGGCTCGCTGTTCGCGAGCGACGTGCGGGGCGATGGCTATATCGGCAACAGCTGGTACAATACCCAGACCGTCAACTTCCTCGGCACGCTCAAGGCGACGCCGGACGATCGTTTCACGGTCAAGATCATCAACAACGACCTCAGCGCGCGGCTCCCGCTTCGCCAGTCGCTGAACCAGTTCTACATCAATCCGTTCCAGCAGGGGTGTACGACCGGTGCAACGGCGGCAGCCGGATGTCCGACCGTGTCTCTCTTCAGGAACGGCTTCAACGGTGGCAAGGACATCGAGACGGCGACCCAAGCCGGTCTCGGGCGAAACGATCGACGAACCATTGTCGGAGCACGATGGGAGCACGACTTCGATAACACGATGACGTGGCGGAACCAGTTCGTGTTCGACGACAGGAACATCAGCCAGCCCACCGGCGCGACCAGCGCCATAGGCGATTTCCCCTCGTACAACTACATGAGCGACATCACCAAGCGCGGTGAAATCTTCGGCATGGAGTCCACCACTTTGGTCGGCGCCTGGTACAATACGCTCGTGGCGTCGAGCGATACGCGCAACGTCATGCCGGGCGGAAACGCCACGCTGGGACTGATCTCGGCCAACACCTACAGCGATACATCCAACTACGGGATACGGGCGCGGGAGGAGCTGAAGCTCACTCCGGACCTGACCGCGATCGCTGGAGTTGGGTGGGAAACCACCATTCTGAAGGGCGTTAATACGCTCTACAAATACAACACGATCAACGTTCCAGTCGCGACGATACCTACGCCCACCGCCGTCAACCGCAGGATTGAGAACACGGCGCCCGAATTGGCGCTGCTCTACAGGCTTAATCAAGAATGGCAGTTTCGCGGACGGGTCGCGACCGGATACGGAACGCCGCAGGTGTCGAATCTGTTCGTTCTTCCGAACGGTGATTTCGGCAACAACACTCAGCTCCAGACGCAAACCAATGTCGGCTATGATCTCGGCTTCGATTGGACGCCGAGCAACGCGGTCAAGCTGAGCGCGACGGCATTCTACGAATTTTTCCGAAATGAGCTGGTCAGTCAGGCCGCCAGCAATCCCAGCGCGAGCAACGCGACCTACACGTTCAACGCGCCGCGATCGGAGCATCGCGGCATCGAGCTTGCCGCCGACTGGAAGTTCTATCCGGGCTGGCGGTTCACGGCGGCGTACACCTATCTCGACGAGGTCTACACCGAGTATGTCGAGAACATCACCAATGGCGCCGTGTTCAGCTTCAACCGGGCAGGTAACAAGATTCCCGGCATCTCCCCCCACGAGCTGACGGCGCGAATTGGATATGACGAGTTCGCCGGGCCGCTTGCAGGTCTCGGAGGCTTTGTCGAACTGCAGTGGAAGGACTCCTTCTACATGGACAATGCGAATGTGCTGAAGGCACCCGGCTATGAGCTGGTCAATTTGAACGTTCACTACAAGACCGATCTGGTGTCGGACACCTTCAGATCGCTGAACCTGTTTCTCGAGGTCAGGAACGTATTCGACCGGACCTACATCGCTTCGGCAAACAACATCACCAACACGGTGACGGCAGCTGGCGTTCAAAATCCTGCGAGTGTGCTCGCAAACACCACGGGATCGATCTATGCCGGCTCGCCGCGCACCTTTGTTGCAGGTATGAAGGTGGCGTTCAAATGATCCGGGCTCTTGAAGGGAGTAGGGCCATGATCCGAACTGGCCTGCTTGGAATCGTCGCTCTCGCATTCCTGCAAGGTGCGGCGCTCGGACAGATGCGAGCTCCGCATGCGTCCGAAGCGGCGTGTGAAGAGCCGACGCTGCGCTGCGCAACCAAGGCGACGCCCACATTCGCTCCGGACGGAACGCTGTGGCTGGTCTGGATGGCGGGAGGGCAGGTCTCGGTCGCGAGTTCGCAGGATGCGGGCCGCAATTTCTCGGTCCCCATCCAGGTCACGACGAAGCGGCTGAACCTTGACTGGGGGCCCGATGCGCGGCCGAAGATCGTGGTCGATCGCAAGGGCGGCATTGCCGTTGCGTTCTCGATCTTCAGGGACGAAGCCTTCAACGGCCAGGTGCTCTACACGCGTTCGGCCGATGACGGAAGGAGCTTCGCCGAGCTGAAGCCCATCACCGCCAACAACGAGAGCCAGCGTTTCGAAGCGCTGGCGCTCGATCAGGACGGAACCGTCTTTGCAGCCTGGCTCGACAAACGCAATCGTGTTCCCGCAAGGGAGGCGGGACGGAAATATGAGGGAGCAGCGCTGTTCTTTGCCTCGTCTCGCGATGGCGGCGCCACCTACACCGAGGCCAGTCTCGCGCGTGACGGCACCTGCGAGTGCTGCCGATTGGGGCTGACGTTCGCGGCGCCCGGGCGGCCGGCCGTGATTTTCAGGAACATCTTCGATGGCGGCGTGCGCGATCACGCGATCATGACGTTCACCGACGTCTCGACGCCAGGGGAAATCCATCGCGTCAGCAACGACGACTGGCAGATCAATGCCTGCCCGCACCACGGGCCGAGCCTCACGGTTGCGCCGAACGGAACCTATCACGTCGCCTGGTACACGAACGGGAAGGCTCGCAAGGGGTTGTTCTACGCCCACTCGCGCGACGAAGGTCGCACGTTCTCTGCGCCGATGGCGTTGGGGCGGCCGGATCGTAATCCGACGCGCCCCTTCGTGCTCGCGGGCCCGGCGGGGACGGTGATGGTGTGGAAGGAGTTCGATGGCGAGAAGACCTCGGTCCAGATGACGATCTCCCGTGATGACGGCGAAACGTGGTCGCCGCCGAAGACGATATCGAGCACGACCGACACGTCCGATCACCCCTTGCTCGTCTCCAATGGCAAGCAGACCTACCTGTCATGGATGACGAAGGCGGACGGCTATCGGCTTACAGCTATCGAGGTCCAGCCATGAGGTTTCGATTTGCAGGCATTGCGAGTCTTGTCGTTCTGATCGCGTCGGCGGCTGCGCTCGGCGCATCTCCCGCTCTGAAGCCGTTCGAACGCGGCACCTGGCAAGGTGTCCTCAAGGGGCACGCCGGCCGCCCCGTGCTCGTGCATTTCTGGGGCGTGACCTGTGGCCCCTGCAAGGTCGAGTTACCGCTGCTCGGGCAGTTTGCCAAGGATCATCCTGACGTCGATGTCGTCACGGTCAGCGCGGACCTCGTGCCAAATTTGCCGGCCGCGACGCAATCGATGCTCGACAAGGCGGGACTGTCGTCGACCGAGAACTTCATCTTCAACGACGGCTTTGTCGAGCGCTTGCGGTTCGAGATCGATCCTGCCTGGCAGGGCGACATCCCCAGGACGATGCTCATCTCTCGGGACGGGATCATCACGACGATCGAAGGCTCCGCCGAAATGTCCGACCTGGAGAAATGGTCGGCGCAGCAACTCTCCAAACACTGAAGTTCAATCTGCAAAAGGAAATACCGATATGAAGGCAAGACTGAAAGATGTGCTGCTCGCTGCGTTCGCTGTTGCGCTCTGCGTAGCACCGGCGGCCGCCGACGACGTCAAGGCCGGCGATCTCGTCATCTCGCAGGCGTGGAGCCGCGCGACGCCGGGCGGCGCCAAGGTCGCCGGGGGCTATCTCACCATCGAGAACAAGGGCACGGCGGCCGACAAGCTGGTTAGCGTGTCCGCCGATATCGCGGGGAAGGCCGAGATCCACGAGATGGCGATGGACAACGGTGTGATGAAGATGCGTCCGCTCGACAAGGGGCTGGCGATCGATCCCGGCAAAACGGTGAAGCTCGCGCCCGGCGGCTATCACCTGATGCTCCAGGAGCTGAAGGGCCCCTTCAAGCAGGGCGACAAGGTGCCCGTGACGCTGCAATTCGAGAAGGCCGGCAAGGTCGCCGTCTCTCTCGACGTCCAGGGCGTCGGCGCGCAGGCGCCGGGCGACGCCGGACACTCGGGTCACATGGACATGAAGAAAATGCCGGATCACTCGGGAATGAAGATGAAGTGAGACCAATCCGGCCGGCCGCGCCCGCGCGCGGATCGACGGCCTGTTGACCGATTTCGAGCGGGTCACGCTGGAGGCGATTGGGCCGCCGCCGCAAAGGAGCGCCGCGGCGGCTCAACCTGAACCTGAAGTCGACGGAAAAATGACAAGGAATTTCGCCGCGTTAGCGGCTTTTCCTCATTCCCGGTCTTGTGTTTTCGCTCTCAATCCGGTTTCACTGCGGACGATCACTGATTCCCAGAGTATTCCCATGCGGTTGTCGCGTTTCTTTCTGCCCATCCTGAAGGAAAACCCGAAAGAGGCGGAGATCGTCTCGCATCGGCTGATGCTGCGCGCCGGCATGATCCGGCAGGAGGCCGCCGGCATCTATGCCTGGCTGCCGCTCGGCTTCCGCGTGCTGAAGAAGATCGAGCAGATCGTGCGTGAGGAGCAGGACCGGTCCGGCGCGATCGAGGTCTTGATGCCGACCCTGCAGCTCGCCGATCTCTGGCGCGAGAGCGGCCGCTACGACGCCTATGGGCCGGAGATGCTGCGCATCGCCGACCGCCACAAGCGCGAGCTGCTGTACGGGCCGACCAACGAGGAAATGATCACCGAGATCTTCCGCGCCTACGTGAAGTCCTACAAGAACCTTCCGCTGAATCTCTATCATATCCAATGGAAATTCCGCGACGAGCAGCGTCCGCGCTTCGGCGTGATGCGCGGCCGCGAGTTCCTGATGAAGGACGCCTATTCGTTCGACCTCAACGAGGCCGCGGCGCGCGTCGCCTACAACAAGATGTTCGTCGCCTATTTGCGGACGTTTGCGCGGATGGGGCTGAAGGCGATCCCGATGCGCGCCGAGACCGGCCCGAT
Organism: Bradyrhizobium genomosp. I (2014); assembly: GCF_000261685.1. Classification (GTDB taxonomy): domain Bacteria; phylum Pseudomonadota; class Alphaproteobacteria; order Rhizobiales; family Xanthobacteraceae; genus Bradyrhizobium. Next base: position 35,875 of record NZ_AJQE01000066.1, read on the forward strand.
CGGCGGCGATCTCAGCCACGAGTTCATCGTGCTCGCCGAAACCGGCGAATCCGGCGTCTTCATCAATCGCGACGTGCTCGACCTGCCAGTGCCGGGCGAGGATGTCGATTATGAGGGCGACCTGACGCCGATCATTAAGCAATGGACCTCGCTCTATGCGGCGACGGAGGACGTCCACGACGCCGCGCGCTTCGAGCGGGAAGTGCCCGCGGACAAGCGAGTGAACACTCGCGGCATCGAGGTCGGGCAGATCTTCTATTTCGGCACCAAATATTCCGAGCCGATGAAGGCGCTGGTGGCAGGCCCCGACGGCGTCGATGTGCCGATCCATGGCGGCTCCTACGGCGTCGGCGTCTCGCGCCTGTTAGGTGCCATCATCGAGGCCTGCCACGACGATGCCGGCATCAAATGGCCGGAGGCGGTGGCGCCGTTCCGCGTCTCGATCCTCAACCTCAAGCAGGGCGATGCGGCCGTCGATGCGGCCTGCGAGAAACTTTATGCTGAGCTCACGGCCAAGGGCGTCGACGTGCTCTACGACGACACCGATCAGCGCGCCGGCGCCAAGTTCGCCGCCGCCGACCTGATCGGCATCCCCTGGCAGATCATGATCGGGCCGAAGGGGCTCGCCGACGGCAAGGTCGAGATCAAGCGGCGCAGCGACGGCGCCCGCGAGACCATGTCGCCTGCCGACGCGGTTGCGCGCCTGGTCGGCTGAATATTGTTCATCGCGCGATATCGCGGCCGCCAATCCGGCCACAATTGACCCCGAATCATGGGATTATCGAGCGATGGATGAGACCATGACCGAAACCGTGCAAACCGCGCCTTTTGCGCCATTCGAGTGGATGCTGTCGGCGCGCTATCTGCGTGCGCGGCGGAAGGAGGGATTCATCTCGGTCATCGCCGGGTTCTCCTTTCTCGGCATCATGCTGGGCGTCGCGACGCTGATCATCGTCATGGCCGTGATGAACGGCTTCCGCAAGGAGCTGCTCGACAAGATCCTGGGGCTGAACGGCCACATCCTGGTCCAGCCGCTGGAATCGCCGTTGACCGACTGGAAGGATGTCGCCGAGCGCATCAGTCAGGTCGATGGCATTCGTCTCGCAGCGCCCGTCGTGGACGGCCAGGCGCTCGCATCATCGCCGTGGAACGCCTCTGGCGTCCTGGTGCGGGGCATCCGTTCCGACGATCTCAACAACCTCACCTCGATCGCCAAGAACATCAAGCAGGGCTCGCTCGAGGGCTTTGACGAAGGGCAGGGCGTCGCGATCGGCCGACGCCTCGCCGACCAGCTGTCGCTGCATGCCGGCGACAGCGTGACGCTGGTGGCGCCGAAGGGCGCTGTGACGCCGATGGGCACGACGCCGCGGATCAAGCCGTACAAGATCGTCGCGGTGTTCGAGATCGGCATGTCCGAATACGATCTCGGCTTCGTGTTCATGCCGCTTGCCGAAGCACAGGCCTATTTCAACCGCAGCAACGACGTCACCTCGATCGAGGTGTTCACCACCAACCCCGACAAGATCGACGCCTTCCGCAAGGCGGTGACGGAGGCTGCGGGCCGGCCGGTTTTCCTGGTCGACTGGCGGCAGCGAAACTCCACTTTCTTCAACGCGCTCCAGGTCGAGCGCAACGTGATGTTCCTGATCCTGACCATGATCGTTCTTGTCGCGGCGCTCAATATCGTCTCCGGCCTGATCATGCTGGTGAAGGACAAGGGCAGCGACATCGCGATCCTGCGCACGATGGGCGCCTCGCAAGGATCGATCATGCGGATCTTCCTGATCACCGGCGCCTCGATCGGCGTGGTCGGGACGCTGGTCGGCTTCTTCGTCGGCCTCGTGATCTGCCTCAACATCGAATCGATCCGGCAATTCCTGTCCTGGCTGACCAGCACCGAATTGTTCTCGCCGGAACTCTATTTCCTGTCGAAACTGCCTGCTGAAATCGACGTCGGCGAGACCACCGCGGTGGTGGTCATGGCGCTGACGCTGTCGTTCCTGGCGACGCTCTATCCGTCGTGGCGCGCCGCGCGCCTCGATCCCGTCGAAGCGCTGCGGTACGAGTGAGGGGCTGATGGAGCAGCAGCAGGGGGCGGAAGATGTCCCGGTCATTTATCTCCACGAGATAAAGCGGCAGTATTTGCAGGGCGAGGTGCCGCTGACCATCCTCGACGGCGCCAAGCTGGCGCTGTGGGCCGGCCAATCGGTCGCGCTGGTGGCGCCGTCGGGCTCGGGCAAGTCGACGCTGCTGCACATTGCAGGTCTTCTGGAAGCGCCCGATTCCGGCGAGGTCTATGTCTCGGGCGCGCCGACCTCGCAGCTGCCCGACATCGAGCGCACGCAGCTGCGCCGCACCGACATCGGCTTCGTCTACCAGTCGCATCGGCTGCTGCCGGAGTTCTCGGCGCTCGAGAACGTCATGCTGCCGCAGATGATCCGCGGCCTGAAGAAATCCGAGAGCGTCAAGCGGGCCAAGGAACTCCTGGGCTATCTCGGGCTCGGCGACCGCATCACCCATCGCCCCGCCGAATTGTCCGGAGGCGAGCAGCAGCGCGTTGCGATCGCACGTGCGGTCGCCAATGCGCCGCGCGTGCTGTTTGCGGACGAGCCGACCGGCAATCTCGACCCCGGCACGGCCGAGCACGTGTTCCAGGCCCTGATGCAGCTGGTCAAGGCGACGCAGGTGTCGATGCTGATCGCGACCCACAACATGGAACTCGCAGGCCGCATGGACCGGCGCGTCTCGCTGTCGCACGGCCAAGTGGTCGAGCTCGAATAGCAAGACTGCGAAAACAACCCCATGCACAGTAGCCAAGTGCTTGGCGGGACTTCCGAAAAAAATCGGCGACGGCGCCTCGCCGCCGCCCCAAGGGCTCAAGGGCGGATCACGGTCATTTTGAACGGTCCGCCATTGGCGGCGGCGTGTTCCACCGCTTCATTGGCGTGGTCGAGGTCGAAGGCCGTGGTCTCGTATTCGTCGAGCCGCAGCAATCCCGCACGGACCAGCGCGATCAGGCGGCTCGCCGCATCCGGCGGATACATCCAGACGCCGTGGATGCTGATGCAGTTGCGCATGATCCAGGGGTAGGGCAGTTCGAGGCCCGCGCCACCCGCCATGCCGACGCCTCCCATCAGCACGACGCGGCCGTAAGCGCGCACTGTCATGACCGCCGCCCGCACGATGGCCGGGCTCACCGAGGGCGGCATGATGTCGAACACGCAGTCGATCGGGCCCGGCGCGGCGCGCCTCATGTTCTCGCGGTCGTCGTCCTCAACGCCGGTGAGCTTGACCGGCTGCACGCGGTTGCCGAAGCGACGGACGAGGTCGGCGAGGATCTCTTCGTTGCGGCCCGGCGCCACTACGCAGGCCGCGCCCATCGCGAGCGCGACTGAAACGGCGGCGCTGCCGAAATTGCCGGTGGCGCCGCTCACCAGCACGGTCTCGCCGGGCCGAAGGTTCGCAGCGAGGAAGCCGCCATAGGGCACCAGCAGCGTTCCCAGCGCGCACCAACGCGTCGCTTCCTCCGGCGTCATCGCGCCGAGGCGTTTGACGTTCTCGGTCGGCAGGCGCATCTGCTCGGCGAAGGAGCCATGGCGAAAGTGCCTTTGCAGAAGCATGCCGCCGGGCCCGCCGGCAGTCAGTCCCTGCAGGGCGATATCGGGCGCGACGGCGTCATCGCGCGAGCGCACCGTCGGATCGCAGAACACCCAGTCGCCGACGGCAAGCTTGGTCGCGTCTGGTCCGATCGCGCGCACCCTGCCGATGCCGCCGGGGCCCGGGATCATCGGCAGATCGAGCGCATAATTGCGCGTCCCGTCGAAGACCTCGTTCATATAGGACAGCACGCGCGTAGCGACGACATCGACGATGACCTCGCCGGTGCCGAGCACCGGTTCGGGGACATTCTCGATTGCCAGTGGCGAGCCGAAGGATTTGAGCACGGCAGCTTTCATGATGTTCACCTCAAGGTCGGGTGAAGCCGATATGCGTCGCCTTAAAGGGGCCAAGAAGGCCTGGTATTATCCTAGTATTATACAGGCCCTCCATTGCAGGACACGCGTCATGGCCGATCCACGCCGGGTTGAATTCGGCGACTTCCTGAGGTCCCGCCGCGAAAAGCTGTCGCCGAAGACCGTCGGGCTTCCGATGGGCAGGCGCCGGCGCACCGCGGGGCTGCGCCGCGAGGAGGTTGCGCAGCTCGCCGGCATCGGCGTCGACTGGTACATCCGCCTCGAGCAGGGCCGCACCGTCAGCCCGTCCGTCACCACGATCGACGCACTGGCCCGCGCGCTGCGCCTCAGCAAGACCGAGCACGCGCACCTGACGGCGCTGGCGCGTGATGGCACCAGGGCGGCGTTCACGCGCGAAATCGTGCCACCGCCCATTCGACGGATGATCGAGAGCCTGCGCCAGCCGGCCTATATCACTGGCCGGCGCTGGGACGTGCTGGCCTGGAACGACGCGGCCGAGGAGGTTTTTGGCTTCGGCCAGTTGCCGGAGCAGGATCGCAACACGTTGCTCCTCGTGTTGACGAACAAGCAGACGCGAAAATTCTACGGCGCGGGCTGGGCCGACGTCGCCAAGAGCATGGTCGCGATGTTCCGCGCCACCCATGACGTCTGGGCCGGCGATCCCGCCTTCACGGAGTTGCTGACGCGGCTGCGCCAGGGCAGCCCGGAATTCGTCAAATGGTGGGAAGCGCATGAGATCCGCAGCACTGCGTCGGGCCTCAAGACCATGAATCATCCGGCCAAAGGTGTGCTGCACTTCGAGCACACCAGCTTCCAGGCCAACGACGATCCCGCGCTCAAGCTCGTGATCTATACGCCGGTGTAGGACGGACACCGATTCAAAGGGTGTCTGTCTTCGAAGCCATTCAGGCTTTCGAACACGACCGCTGTAGATCTCGTTCCGACCGCAATGAAGCGCCTTCAGCCCGATCCAAGGGCCCGGGGAACCCAAGTGTCACCCGGAGGTTAATTGGTCGGTCAGTCGACATCGACGTCAGGTCGGCCTGCCCCGATCGAATTGAACTGCGCAACGCGGAATACCGTTTCATCAGCCTATTGGGTGGAGGCAGGGAAGTGTCCGGGGAAGACCGATGACGACAGCGACCGGGCTACTCTCGGCCGACCGAAATGCCGTCTTAGCCACCCTCGGCGACTACATTCGAGAAATCGGCAACCCCGACGATCTCGCCTATGCCGCGGCTGAGCTGCTCGGCCGCAGCCTCAATGTCAGCCGGGCAGGTTACGGCACCGTCGATACCTCCGCCGAAACCATCACGATCGCTCGCGACTGGAACGCTCCCGGGATCTCGAGTCTGGCCGGCGTGCTGCACTTTCGCGACTACGGCAGCTATATCGAAGACTTGAAGCGGGGCGAAACGGTCGTCTGCGCCGATGCCGAGAAAGACCCTCGCGTCGGCGACCGTGCCCGTGCTCTCGAGGCGATCTCTGCACGCGCGCTCGTCAACATGCCGATCTCCGAGCCCGGCGGGGTTGTGGCGCTGTTGTACCTCAACAATGCCGCGCCGCGCGAATGGAGCCCTGAAGAGCTGGACCTCATCCGCGATGTTGCCGAGCGCACGCGCACCGCAGTCGAACGCCGCCGTGCGGAAACGGCCGTGCGCGAGAACGAAGCCCGGCTGCTCTTCCTGGACGCCCTCAACAAGGAGACGGCCAAGGTCCGCGATGCCAATGGCGTGATGGCGGTGACGACGCGGATGGTCGGTGAGCATCTCCGCGTCTCGAACTGCGCCTATGCCGACATGGATCCTGATCAGGACGGCTTCACCATACGCGGGGACTGGGCAGCCCCCGGTGCGATGCACATCCTGGGGCACTATAGCCTTGCCGACTTCGGTGAGAAGGCGGTGCGAGAGCTGAGCGCCGGCAGGCCCCTTGTCATCAACGACAATCTGAAGGAGATCGCGCCGGAGGAAGCCGCCACTTTCCAACGCATCGGCATAGGTTCGACCATTTGCATGCCGTTGGTGAAGGAAGGGCGGCTGACGGCCCTGATGGCGATACATCACCGGGGCCCGCATCTCTGGAGGCCGCGAGAGCTTGCCGTGCTCACCGAGGTGGCGGAGCGATCGTGGGCGCACATCGAGCGCGTCCGATCGGAGCAGGCAGCCCGGGAATCTGCCGAACGGCTGGTCCTCGCAAACAAGGCGGCGGGCATCGGCACCTGGGACTACGATCCGGTCAACGACATTCTCCGATGGGACAGCCGCTGCAAGGAGGTGTTCGGCCTCCCACCTGATGCCGACGTCAGCTATGAAGGGTCGTTCCTGAAGGGCATTCATCCTGAGGACCGGCAGCGCGCCCATGAGGCTGTATCGGCCGCCCTGAAGCCTCGTACTCCGGCAAGCTACAACATCGAATACCGGACCGTCGGTATCGAGGACGGCGTCGAGCGCTGGATCGCCGCAACTGGCCACGCGATTTTTTCCAACGGCGAGGCTACCCGCTTCATCGGGACCGTGCTGGATATCTCCGCGCAGAAGAAGACGGAACGTCATCTCAGGATACTCAACGATACAGGGGCATCGGTTGCCCGCGAACGCGATCTCGAGAAGATCGTTCAGATCGTGACGGATGCCGGCGTCGAGCTGACGGGCGCCCAATTCGGAGCCTTCTTCTACAACGTCCTGGCCGCGGACGGCGGCAGCTACATGCTGTACTCGCTGTCCGGCGTGCCTCGATCCGCTTTCGAAAAGTTCCCAATGCCGCGCAATACCGCCGTGTTCGAGCCGACGTTCAGGGGGAAGGGCGTGGTGAGGTCCGACGACATTTTGCAGGACCCGCGCTATGGCAGGAATGCGCCGCGCAAAGGCATGCCCGAGGGCCATCTTCCGGTCCGTTCCTACCTGGCGGTCCCCGTGATCTCGCGAAGCGGCGAAGTGCTCGGTGGGCTTTTCTTCGGTCACGCGGAGGTGGGTAAATTCCACGAAGAGCATGAGGCCGCATTGCTCGGCATTGCCGGTCATGCCGCCACGGCCATCGACAACGCCCGGCTCTTGACCAAGCGCGAGGCGCTCAATGCCGAGCTGGAGCAACGTGTCGCCGATGAGATCGGCGAGCGCATGAAGGCCGAGGAGCAATTGCGGCAATCGCAGAAGATGGAAGCCGTCGGGCAATTGACAGGAGGCATCGCCCACGACTTCAACAACATGCTGGCCGTGATACTGGGCAGCCTGAATCTTGCAAAGCGGCGGCTCAGCAAGGGCGAGGTCAACGTTGACCGCTTCCTCGAGGGGGCGATCGACGGCGCAAACCGTGCGGCCACCTTGACGCAAAGGCTGCTCGCGTTCTCGCGTCAGCAGCCTCTTGCGCCGGAGGTCCTGGACATCAACAGGATGGTCGGCGAGATGAGCGAGTTGCTTGAGCGATCGCTTGGCGAACTGGTCCAGCTCGAAACGGTCCTCGCTGCTGGTCTCTGGCGCGTCAAGGCCGACCCAGCCCAGCTGGAAAGCGCGGTCATCAATCTCGCGGTGAATGCGCGCGACGCGATGCCGAAGGGCGGCAGGCTGACGATCGAAACCAGCAACGCGTCGATAGATCGAAAATATGCCCGCGAATACGCCCTGGCACCCGGGCAGTATGTTCTCATTGCCGTCACGGACAACGGCACGGGAATTCCGGCGGAGATGCTGGGAAAGGTCTTCGATCCGTTTTTCACGACCAAGGTCGTGGGCAAGGGCACCGGCCTCGGACTTAGTCAAGTCTACGGCTTCGTGCGGCAATCGGGCGGCCATGTCAAAATCTACTCGGAAGTCGAAGTTGGCACGACCGTGAAGATCTACCTTCCACGTTTCATCGGCGAGGAGGCAATCCCGGACTCGTCGCGCGGGATCATACATCCCGGTGCAAGTCATCAGAACGAGACGATTCTCGTCGTGGAAGACGACGAGCGCGTCCGCAGCATCTCATCCGAAAGCCTGCGCGAGCTCGGCTACACCGTCATCGAAGCTGCGAGCGCCATGGAGGCGATCAGGACGATCGAAAACGGCACCGTTCCGGATCTGCTGTTTACGGATGTCGTCATGCCCGAGATGACCGGCGCTGAACTCGCGGCACAGTTGTCGAAACGACATCCCGGCCTGAAGGTGTTGTTTACCACCGGCTATACGCGCAATGCGATCGTTCACAACGGCATGCTCGACGCCGGCAAGCATCTGTTGTCGAAGCCCTTTGCGATTGAAGACTTGGCTGCCAAAATTCGCAGTCTGCTCGACGAGTGTTGAGCACGTCGTGTCATGCGCCTTTAGATTCGAAGCACGCCGGCTTCCAGGTAGCAATCAAGCTTCAGTCCATCACGTTTGCATGTCGTCTTCACAGACGGGCTGGTCCCGGCTTTCGCAAGAAGACCTTTGAGGGGCACGCCGACGCGTATTGGTCACGTCAGCCGATCGATGATCTGAAGGAGCCGGTCGCAGGACGCCTCGATCCTCTTGTGCGGAGACGTTGCGACCCCAAGCAACAATCCTGGTCGCACTGAGCCCTTCGACGCATACCAGAGCGATAGCGGCGTAGGCGCCAGTCCAAGCGGTGCCGCTTCCCTGGCGATGGCCAGATCGGGTGCTCCCTCCGGCAAGCGCAGGATCGCCGCCAATCCGGCAATCGCAACGTTGGCCGTGCGCGGGCGCAGGTATTTCAGCAAACCATCGGCTTGCGCTGCGTAGGCTCGTTTCGTGCGCCGAAGATGCCGGAGATAATGACCGTCGCAGATGAAATCGGCCATCGCGAGCTGCACCGCGGGTCCGGGCGCCGGCGCGAGGCACGCCGCAACTTCGGCAAATCGCGACGCCAGGGCGGCCGGTGCCACCACAAAGCCCAGCCGCAGGGCAGGCGTCACGGTCTTGCTGAAAGAGCCGACGTGGATGACGCGGCCGGCGCGGTCGAGCGATGCGAGCGCCGGCGCCGCCCGGCCCTTGAGCTGAAGTTCGCTCAGATAGTCATCCTCGATCAGCCACGCCTTGCTTTGCGCTGCCCAGTCGAGCAGGCGTGAGCGCCGCACAAGCGACAATGTCGAGCCGAGTGGCGCCTGCTGCCCTGGCGTCACGACGACCAGTGCCGCATCAGGAGCTTGTTTCAGGCCGAAATCGACATCGATGCCGTTGGTGTCGACAGGGATCGGTGCGATCTTGAGCCTCGCAAGCTCGAGGCCGTGCCGGGTGAAGGGAAAGCCCGGATCCTCCATCCAGGCTTTCTTCTCTTCGAGACCGAGGACGCGGAGCGCCAGGCCAAGGCCGCCGCTGAAACCGCCGGTGATGATGATCTGGGAGGGCGCGCACTCGATCCCGCGCGCCAACGCAAGGTAGGCCGCGATCTCGCGCCGCAACGCCGGCTCGCCACGTGGGTCAGGGTAGATCGCCGGTGCGCTCACCTCAACGCGGACGGCCTGCGCGCGCATCCGCGCCAGCAGCGTCGCAGGAAGGGTCTCCTGCGCAGGCACGCCCATCTGGAAGATCGCCGGCCCGGCCGTGAGCTCCTGGTACATCTCCATGAACGAGCCGGGTGCCGGGGCCTTGTCCCGCCGCACTGGAAAGCGCGGCCGGTCCGCGACACGTGTTCCAGTCGCGCGGGCCGCGACGATCAGCTGCGCCGACGAGAGTTTCTCGTACGCGACGCGCACGGTTCCGCGCGCGACGCCGAGCTGGGCGGCCAGATCCTGCCAGGACGGGAGGCGCGCGCCCGGGGCGAGCACGCCGCTCTCGATCGCAGTCCTGATCCCTCTGTGGATCTGCTCGGCCAGCGGAGTCTTCGCAGATCGATCCAGCTCCAGGCGCAGTGGCTTGGTCATGCCTGCATGGTACATGATTTTTGCGCGTTCTTGGTGCTTTTTTGTAGACCACAGCGGAGGCACCTAACGGGCAACGGGGAGCGTTCATCCCCTCCCGGTCATCAAGGAGCAAGCAGATGAATGAACGTCTCAACTACAGCCACATCGCACCATCAGGCACGAAGGCACTGGGCGGCGTCTACGGCTACGTCATGCAGAGCGGGCTCCCGACGACGCTGGTTACTTTGGTCTATCTCCGCGTGTCGCAGATCAACAACTGCGCCTATTGCCTCGACATGCACACGCGCGACTTGCTGAAGAGCGGCGTGAAGATCGAAAAGCTCGCGCTGGTGCAGGCGTGGGCGGAGGCGGGCAATCTCTTCGACGAGCGCGAGCGCGCCGCCCTCGCATGGGCCGAGACGGTCACCCGCATCGCCGAGACCAACGTTCCGGACGATGCCTATCGAGCCGCCCGCAAGGTCTTCAGCGAGCGCGAGCTGGTCGATCTCACGATCGCGATCAGCCTGATGAATGCGTATAATCGCATGTCGATCAGCTTCCGGAAAACGCCGCAGGCCGTGCTCGAGAATGCCGCCTGACGACGCATGGCATCAGCAGAAACAAAAAGCAGGAGCCTGAAAATGACGAGCGTGATTTCCGGCGTCAAAATTCCCGACAGCCAATTGGCGCGCGAGGCTGCCGAGCTGGTGCGCACCTACGAAGACGAGATGTTGTTCAACCATTCGGTTCGCGTCTACGTGTTCGGCGCGATCAAGGGGCTGCGCCAGAAGCTGAAGTTCGATTCCGAACTGCTCTATGTCGCGGCACTGTTTCATGACCTCGGCCTGGTCGATCACTACCACACCGAGACCAGGCGGTTTGAGGTCGACGGCGCAGACGCCGCGCGCGAGTTTCTCCGGGCGCGCGGCATTGCCGAGCCGCAAGCAGATCTGGTGTGGGAAGCAATCGCGCTTCACACCACTCCGGGCATTCCACAATATATGCGGCCGGAGATCGCGCTCACCAATGCAGGCGTGTTGGTGGATGTGGTGGGCATTGGATATGACGAGTACACGCCGGAGCAGCGCGATCAGGTGATCTCCGCGTTTCCGCGTGGCGACTTCAAGAACGAGTTCGTGAAGGTGCAGACCTGCTCAGCGCTGAAAAAGCCGCAAACCACGTTCGGGACGGTCAACTTCGAGTACATCGAAGATCACGATCCTGGCTTTCACAAGCCGAACGCGTGCACGCGCATCCGCAACACGCCCTGGCAAAGTTGAGGAGACGCCGCCGCTCCGTCACGGAATTCTCGGCATAAGCCGAACGGTTTTGATTATTGGGCGCGAACGGCGTGGCGTCTCGAGCGGTGGGGGGGCGCCGGTTTGCTTGATGGAAAATACGGATTCACCACGCAACTTGCGGAGCGCCCGACCGCGAGATATCGGCACTGTGCAAGCGATGCGTAGCGGCAGTCGAAATAGCCGACGGGACCGTAGATCTGCATGCAGACGGGATAGCTCGGATCGTAGGTTTGTGCATGCGCAAGTCCGCCGGCCGAGAGCAGGGCGATCGCGATGAGCGCGAGGCGGGCCCGGCTCATCTCAGCGCGGCGAGAAGTAGCCCGGCGTCTGCGCGCCCGGACGGTTCTGATATGCGTATGGGTCGTCGCTCTGTCCGACGAAATACGGATTTGCGATGCAGGTCAGCGCGCGACCTGACGCGCTCGCCTGACACTGCGCGTAAGTGTCGAACCTGCAATTGCTCAGCCCAGGCCATTCATCACCGGTGAGGCAGAAAGGATGATTTTTACCGAATGCGTGCGCCGGTGCGCTTGCACCTGATGCGAATGCAAATGTGACGAATGCGAGCGAAAATGTGGCGACAATGGGCAAGGGAACTCGACCGCGCATCTCGATTCTCCAATCACGCGAATGTGCGCGCGGACTCGTTACGCGCACATGCAGTTTATGTCGTGTAGTCGACATTGGAACTCGTGAAAACACTTGTTCCAAAGGGTTTCCGCACACCTGCCGATAAACATTCGTTAATGAGCAAGGTCCTTTCGACCAAACTGTTGCGTCGCGGTTACAGCAATTCCGTCGTCCGCTGCTAAGACATCGCGCACGGCCCGGGGGCCTACTGAAGAAACTGGAACGGGAATCAAATGAAGAAGAATTTGTTGCTTGCCGCTGTCAGCCTCGTCGCGCTCGGCGCGGCTGCGCCGGCGCTGGCTGCTGACCTCGCGGCACGGCCCTACACCAAAGCTCCGCCCGCGGCGATCGCCGCCGTCTACGACTGGAGCGGCTTCTATATCGGCATCAACGGCGGTGGCGGTTCGGCGGATACGTCGTGGGACCTCGTCAACTTCGGCTCTGAAGGTTCGCACAACTCGACCGGCGGCACGGTCGGTGGTCAGATCGGTTACCGCTGGCAGACCGGCCAGTTCGTTTTCGGTGTGGAAGGCCAAGGCAACTGGGCTGACTTCTCGGGTGACAACATCAGCGCCATCACCGGGCTCCGGAACCGTACGCGCCTCGATGCCTTCGGTCTGATCACGGGCCAGGTCGGCTATGCCTGGAACAACGTCCTGCTCTACGTGAAGGGCGGTGCGGCTGTTGTCAGCAACAAGTACGACGTCTACAGCACTGTTACGGGTGCAAACCTCGACAATGCGGACGAGACTCGCTGGGGCGGCACGGTTGGCGCGGGCCTGGAGTTCGGTTTTGCTCCGAACTGGACGGTCGGTGTCGAGTACAACCACATCTTCCTCGGCGACCAAAATGTCACCTTCGCCAGTGGCGCAGTCGATCGCATCAAGCAGGACGTCGACATGGGCCTCGTCCGCCTGAACTACAAGTTCGGCGGCCCGCTGCTGGCCCGCTACTAAGACAGATCGCTCCATCGCGAGCGGCTGACGAAAGCCCCGGCTTTGGCCGGGGCTTTTTTTCTTGTTTGCATTCAGCCAGTTAACCATCGCTTTTCGCGAGGCCTCGGATCGCTTGACTCCATAGAACAAAATGAGAACAATGTTCTTCATACGTTCCAGCAAGGGAGCAGGCCATGTTCAGGGTTTTCGTGGAAGAAGCCGCCGCACTGGCGTCGATCACGCTGTTCGTCGGGATGATCGCGATCTGGGCGCAGGTCATCCCGCAGCTCTAGGACGGAGCTTGCTGCTGCCGCTTGGGGAAAAGCGGGACGACGCGGCGAAGCGGTCGCTCCGGCGTGGACTCTGGAGCAGTGACGCCTCACCATTGTGAGGCGAGTCGGCCGGGCGGTGCAGGATCTGCTTTTTGATCTCTGACATCCCCTGGCGCCGGCGACCGTTTCATTTCGTCTGCAAGAGGCCGTCACGCGATCATGCCGAGCGCCGGATTTGTTCACCTTCACGTTCACTCGGCTTATTCGCTGCTCAAGGGCTCGATCAAGATCGCCAAGCTCGCCGAGCTTGCGAAGAAGGACCACCAGCCCGCACTGGCGCTGACCGACACCGATAATCTGTTCGGTGCGCTGGAGTTCTCCGACAAGATGGCGGGTTCCGGTATCCAGCCGATCGTCGGCTGCGAGCTGGCGATTGATTTCGGCGATCAGGATCCGAATGCGCGGAACGCGATTGGGCCGTCGCGGGTGGTGCTGCTGGGAGCGCAGGAGCGCGGCTATCGCAGCCTGATGCGGCTGAACTCGCGCGCGTTCCTGGAATCGCCGGACAGCCATGCTCCGTTCATCAAGTTCGATTGGCTCGAGGGCGAGACCGAGGGCCTGATCGCGCTGACGGGTGGACCGGACGGGCCGATCTCGCTGGCGCTCGCCGGCGGCCTTGCCGAGCTCGCCGCCGCGCGCTGCGAGCGTCTGGCCGCCCTGTTCGGCGACCGCCTCTACGTCGAATTGCAGCGCCACAACACGGAGAAGGAGCGGCGCGTCGAAAGCGGCTTGATCGATATCGCTTACGCCAAGGGACTGCCGCTGGTTGCGACCAACGAGCCGTATTTCGCCGCGACCGACGACTACGAAGCGCATGACGCGCTGCTCTGCATCGCCGGCGGGCGGCTGATCGCCGAGACCGAGCGCGAGCAGCTCACGCCGGATCATCGCTTCAAGACGCGCGCCGAGATGGCGGTGCTGTTCGCCGACATTCCGGAGGCGCTGGCCTCGACGATGGAGATCGCCGAGCGCTGCTCGTTCCGGCCAATGACGCGCAAGCCGATCCTGCCGTTCTTCACCGTCGGCGCCGCCGCAAGCTCCGATGCCGCCTCTGTCGAGGCGGCCGAGCTGAAGCGTCAGG
>NZ_AJQE01000067.1 GCF_000261685.1 Bradyrhizobium genomosp. I (2014)
CCTGCGCGTGCACGGCTTGTCGCAGGGCACGACGGAAGAGGACTACAACAAGCGCCTCGCCTTCGAGCTCGACGTCATCATGCGCATGAAGTACGCGGGCTACTTCCTGATCGTGTCCGACTTCATCAAATGGGCGAAGGCGCAGGGCATTCCGGTCGGGCCGGGCCGCGGCTCCGGCGCCGGCTCGCTGGTCGCGTGGGCGCTGACCATCACCGACCTCGATCCGATCAAGTTCGGCCTGCTGTTCGAGCGCTTCCTCAATCCCGAACGCGTCTCGATGCCGGACTTCGACATCGACTTCTGCCAGGACCGCCGCGGCGAGGTCATCAGTTACGTGCAGCAGCGCTACGGCCGCGATCAGGTCGCGCAGATCATCACCTTCGGCACGCTGCAGGCGCGCGGCGTGCTGCGCGACGTCGGCCGCGTGCTGCAAATGCCCTATGGCCAGGTCGACAAGCTCACAAAGCTGGTGCCGCAGAATCCGGCTGCACCGGTGACGCTGGCCGCCGCGATCGAGAGCGAGCCGAAGCTGCAGGCGTTCCGGGACGAAGACCCGGTTGTGGCGCGCGCCTTCGACATCGCCCAGCGCCTCGAAGGCCTGACGCGCCACGCCTCGACCCATGCGGCCGGCATCGTGATCGGCGATCGCCCGTTGAGCGAGCTGGTGCCGCTCTACCGCGATCCCAAATCCGACATGCCGGTGACCCAGTTCAACATGAAATGGGTCGAGCCCGCGGGGCTCGTCAAGTTCGACTTCCTCGGCCTGAAAACGCTCACCGTCCTCGACGTCGCAGTAAAGCTGCTCAAGCCGCGAGACATCCATGTCGATCTCGCCACGCTGCCGATCGACGATGCCGAGAGCTACCAGATGCTGGCGCGGGGCGATGTGGTCGGCGTGTTCCAGGTTGAAAGCCAGGGCATGCGGCGCGCGCTGATTGACATGCGCCCCGACCGTTTCGAGGACATCATCGCGCTGGTCGCGCTCTATCGACCGGGCCCGATGGCGAACATCCCGACCTATTGCGCGCGCAAGCACGGCGACGAGGAGCCGGAATATCTGCATCCCGTGCTTGAGCCGATCCTCAAGGAGACCTTCGGCGTCATCATCTACCAGGAACAGGTGATGCAGATCGCGCAGGTGATGTCGGGCTATTCGCTCGGCGACGCCGACCTGCTGCGCCGCGCCATGGGCAAGAAGATCCGCGCCGAGATGGACAAGCAGCGCGACATCTTCGTCGCGGGCGCGGTGAAGAACGGCGTCCCGAAGGGGCAGGCCGAGACCATCTTCGAGCTGCTGGCGAAGTTCGCCGACTACGGCTTCAACAAGAGCCACGCGGCGGCCTACGCGCTGGTGTCCTACCACACCGCCTACATGAAGGCGCATTATCCGGTGGAGTTCATCGCCGCGTCGATGACGCTCGATCTCAACAACACCGACAAGCTCTCCGAATTCCGCTCCGAGGCGCAGCGCCTCGGCATCAAGGTCGAGCCGCCGAACATCAACCGCTCCGGCGCGACCTTCGAGGTCGGCGAGAAGACGATCTACTACGCGCTCGCCGCGCTCAAGGGCGTCGGCATCCAGGCGATCGAGCAGATCATCGCGGAGCGGACCAGAGGCGGCCTGTTCACCTCGCTCGCCGATTTCGCCGCCCGGGTCTCGCCGCGCGCGATCAACAAGCGCATCATCGAAAGTCTCGCGGCCGCCGGCGCCTTCGACACGCTGGAGCCGAACCGGGCGCGCGTCTTTGCCGGTGCCGACTCGATCCTCGCCGCCTGCCAGCGCGCGCATGAAGCCGCGACCATCGGCCAGAACGACATGTTCGGCAGTTCGGCCGATGCGCCGACCATCATGCTGCCGCAGGTCGAGCCGTGGCTGGCGGGC
>NZ_AJQE01000068.1 GCF_000261685.1 Bradyrhizobium genomosp. I (2014)
CGACGCGATCGGCTTCTTCCTGTCCGGCCATCCGCTTGACGATTATGCAACCGTGCTGAAGCGGCTGCGCGTGCAGAGCTGGGCCGAGTTCTCGCGCGCGGTGAAGACCGGTGCGACCGCCGGCAAGGTCGCCGCCACCGTGGTCTCGCGCATGGAGCGGCGCACCAAGACCGGGAACAAGATGGGCATCATGGGCCTGTCCGATCCGACCGGCCATTTCGAGGCGGTGCTGTTCTCCGAGGGGCTCGCGCAATATCGCGACGTGCTGGAGCCGGGAGCGGCCGTGCTGCTGCAGCTCGGGGCAGAGCTTCAGGGCGAGGACGTTCGCGCCCGCGTGCTGCATGCCGAGCCGCTCGATGACGCCGCGGCCAAGACGCAGAAGGGCCTGCGCATCTTCCTGCGCGACACCAAGCCGCTGGACTCGATCGCCAAGCGCCTCGCCGGACCCGACATGGCGGCCTCGAACGGCGGCGCGCCGAAAGTCGGGAGTCCCGCACTTGCGCCGCGCTCCAACGGCGACGGTGAGGTCTCGCTGGTGATCATGCTCGACCTCGAGACCGAAGTGGAGATGAAGCTGCCCGGCCGTTTCAAGGTCTCGCCGCAGATCGCCGGCGCGATCAAGGCGGTCGCGGGCGTGGTGGACGTGCAGCAGCTCTGAGGTTGCCGGTACCGCCGCAAACCAAAGCTTAACTATTTGGCTCGCGTGTGGTTTCGAGGTCGCTCGCGCGCAGCTATCAGTTACCCGATGAGCTCGTTCGGCGGGAAACCTGGAAGGACAACAACCATGTGCGACAAATGCTCTGAGAATCTGCATCAGCCTGTTGCTCCGTCGCGGCGCTCCATGATGCTCTTTGCCACCTCGGCGCTTGCGGCGGCGGCGTTTGGCGGGGCCGCATCGGCCAAGCAGTCAAAGGTGCCGCCGAAACCGCAGAACGTGCTCTCGCCCGATGCGGCGCTGAAGCGGCTGATGGAAGGCAATGCGCGCTACGTATCGGGCGTGTCGCGCCGCCACGACTTCAAGCACGAGCGCGAGGCATTGGTCGGCGGTCAGAATCCGTACGCGGCCGTTTTGAGCTGCGCCGATTCGCGCATCGCGCCCGAATATGCCTTCGACACCGGACGTGGCGACCTGTTCGTGTGCCGCGTCGCCGGGAATTTCGCAGGCGATGAAACCGTCGCCAGCATGGAGTACACGGTGGCGGTGCTCGGCACGCCCCTGATCCTGGTGCTCGGCCATGACAATTGCGGCGCCGTCGATGCGACCATCAAGTCGCTGAAGGACGGCAAGCCGTTGCCGGGGCACATCCCCTCGCTGGTCTCCGCGATCACGCCGGCGGTGAAGACGGCGGCCCAGCAGAGCGGGAATGCGCTCGACAACGCCATTCGCCAGAATGTCATCGACAACGTGGCCAAGCTGAAATCGGCCGCCCCAATCCTCAACGCGGCGGTCGAGCAGGGCAAGCTCAAGGTGGTCGGCGGTATCTATCGGCTGAATACGGGGACCGTCGAGCTGCTTGCCCAGGGCTGAGCCCGGCTTCCGGAGCATCGGAGCCCACGACCTGGTCGCGCCTCTTTCGAGCAGAGGCGGCCACCCGGCTGTCGTCAGAAGCGACAGCCCCATCCTCGGGTGCGCTCCTCCCGAGCGCGCCATTCCGCCGCCTCAATCCGCGCCTTTCGTTCAAGCGCCGTTCAGCCGGCCGAGCATTTGATGCGCGGTGGCGTTTGAACCATATTGGCGGGCAAGCAGGCAATGCGCGGGACCTTCAGAGCTTTCATCGGCCTTCCTCTTGCGATTCTGCTGGTTGTTGCGGGCGTGGTGCCGGACCAGGCCCGCGCCCAGCAGCAGGAAAAGCGGATCGCGCTCGTGGTGGGCAACGGCGCCTACGCCAAATCGCCGCTGGCAACCACTGCCAACGATGCCGGCCTGATCGCGCAGACGCTCCAGGCGGCCGGCTTCGACGTGGTCGGCGCACGCGATCTCGACGGCGACACGCTGCGCAAGAGCTTGCGCGATTTCATCCAGAAGGCGCAGGCTTCCGGCCCGGGCACCGTCGCGATGATTTATCTTGCCGGCTACGGCGTGCAGCTTGCCGGCGAGAA
Source organism: Bradyrhizobium genomosp. I (2014) (assembly GCF_000261685.1). Lineage (GTDB taxonomy): Bacteria > Pseudomonadota > Alphaproteobacteria > Rhizobiales > Xanthobacteraceae > Bradyrhizobium. The sequence goes on from NZ_AJQE01000068.1 coordinate 2,101, forward strand.
CTATTTCATCCCGGTCGATTCCAACATCACCCGCGACACCGACATACCGACCGAAGCCTTGCGCATCAGCGATTATGCGCGCCAGCTCGCGTCCATTCCGCTCAAGGCCGACATCGTCGTGCTCGATGCGGCCCGCGCGCAGCCCTTCATCGAGGGCGGCCAGCCGATCGCGAGCGGTCTGGCGCTGGTCGAGCCGGAGGCGAACATGCTGATCGCCTTCAACGCGGCGCCCGGCACGGTGGCGCCGGAGGAGCCGGGACCCTACGGCATCTATGCACAGTCGCTCGCCGAGATGATCCGCACCGGCGGCCTGCCGCTGCCCGAGGTGTTCGACCGCGTTCGCCTGCGCGTCAACGAGGCCAGCAAGGGCGCGCAGGTGCCCTGGAACGAGCAGAAGATATCGGCGCAATTCTCGTTCTTCGAGCGTGCGCCCGATGCGCCGCCGCCGGAGGCCGCGCCCGATCAGGTCGCCGCCATCCGCAACAAGCCGATCCGCGATCTCGGCGTGCAGGATGCCTATGCCGTCGCGCTCGAGCGCGACACGCTGCCGGCCTATGAGGAGTTTCTCGCAGCCTATCCGAATGACCCTCTGTCGAAGCGCGTGATGGCGATCGTCGCCGCGCGCCGCGAAGCCATCACCTGGCGACGGACCTATCGGACCGACACGCCGGAGGCCTATTGGTCGTATCTGCGCCGCTATCCGCGCGGCCCGCATGCGGCGGATGCGCGCCGACGCCTGGCGATCCTCACGGCGCCCGCCGAGCCGCCGCCGACCTTTGCGATGATCGATTACGACGTGCCGCCACCGCCGCCGGAGGAGGTGGTCTATGTCGACCGTCCGGTGTTGTATTTCAGCGATCCCGATTTCGGCTTCGCGCCGCCACCGCCGCCGCCGGTGTACTATCTGCCACCGCCGCCGCCGGATTTCGTCGTGCTGCCGCCGCCGCTGCCGGTGGTCGGCCTGTTCGTGCTGCCGCAGCCGGTGTTCGTGCCGATCCCGGTATTCGTCAGGCCGCCGGTCTATGTCGCGCCGCCGCCGAACAACATCATCTATCAGAACATCCATAATACGACGGTCATCAACACCGTGATCAATCGCCCGCCGGCGCCTTCGCCGG
>NZ_AJQE01000069.1 GCF_000261685.1 Bradyrhizobium genomosp. I (2014)
CGGTCCGGGCAATCTGGCACCGGCGGTTGCCGGTCGCGCCACGCCGGCAGGTCCGGCCGTGCCGCAGGCCGTCGTGCAGCGCGCCGCGCTGATCCAGCAGGGCAAGGCGCCGATGCCGCCGAGCGCGACGATCCAGCCGACGGTGAGACCGGGTATCGCTGCACCGGCTCCGGCCAACGTCGCTCCCGCCAATCTCGCTCCTGCCACGACAGCGCAGCCGCCGGCTGCGGCCAGGCTGCCGCAAGCCAATACCTTGCCG
>NZ_AJQE01000070.1 GCF_000261685.1 Bradyrhizobium genomosp. I (2014)
CCGGCGGGCCAACGGCCGGAGCAGGGGCGGCGCCCGGCACGGTGCCGCCGAACGGCACGCCCAGTCCGGCCGCGACGGCTCCCGCCGGCAATGTCCATGGTGCGACACCGCAAGCACCGGCGCCGACCAAGCTGCCGCAGACCAATACGCTGCCGGTGCCCGGGACCCCCGGTGGACCGCCGCCCCCGGCCAGGGCAGGCGGGACGCCCGGCGCTGCCCCGCCTCATGGCAAGCCCGCCGCGACGGCTACGGCGCCCACCGGCAACGTCCCGCCGGCGCCGCCGAACGCGGCAACCGTTACGGCGCCTAACCACCCGCCGGCTCCTGGAGGTTCGACGACCCCGTCCGCGGGGATGCCCAGGCCATCGGGCACATCGACGCCGCCGGTCACGGACAAGCGCGGCCGGCCGGCCGGTCCGCAACCGAGCGCGTTGTTGCCGCCGGGCGCGGCGGCCGGCAAGCCGGCGCTGCCGAGCACGGCCAAGCCGGTAGCGCCTCCACCGCCACCGGTGGCAGCGCGAGAGCCCTCCAGGGTTCAGGATCGTCGGCCCGCTCCGCCGCCG
>NZ_AJQE01000071.1 GCF_000261685.1 Bradyrhizobium genomosp. I (2014)
GCCGCATCCTCAGGCGCTGGCGAGACCGACGCCGCCACCGCCGCCGCGAGTCGCGCCACCTCCGCCGCCGCGCGCGGCGCCTCCGCCCGTAGCCGTGGCCCGGCCCACGCCACCACCGCCCGTTGCTCGACCGGCGCCGCCTCCGCCTGCGATGGCGCGTCCTGCGCCGCCTGCGATGGCGCGTCCTGCGCCGCCTCCGATGGCACGGCCTGCGCCGCCGCCACCTCCGGTCGCGCGGCCCGCGCCGCCGCCGATGGCTGCTGCGCCGCATGCGCCTCCGCGGCCGGCCAGCCCACCACCAAAGAGCTGCCCGCCGGGCCAGCCGAAGTGCTAGGAGGCTCGAGGGCAGGGAACTCGGCAAGCGACGGGAGCTTGCCGGCGTCCCTGACGGCCCCTTATTTCCTTGCTTCTGGCCGAAATGGCGCTATATAGCGCGCCATCTCACACGGAAACATGGCTCACAAGGCCGTCCGGTGGCAGCCGGGGCGAGAACGCTCCGTTTTGCTCACACGTTTCCGGAGGAACCAACCGGAGAATTAGAACGATGGCGCTACCCGATTTCACCATGCGTCAGCTGCTCGAAGCTGGCGTGCACTTTGGTCACCAGTCGCACCGCTGGAATCCGAAAATGGCTCCGTTCATTTTCGGCACCCGCAACAACATCCACATCGTCGATCTCGCCCAGACCGTGCCGATGCTGCACCAGGCTCTCCAGGCCGTCAGCGACACGGTTGCCAAGGGCGGCCGCATCCTGTTCGTCGGCACCAAGCGCCAGGCGCAGGACGGCGTCGCGGACGCGGCCAAGCGCTGCGCGCAGTATTTCGTCAATTCGCGCTGGCTCGGCGGCACGCTGACCAACTGGAAGACGATCTCCGCCTCGATCAAGCGCCTGCGTCACCTCGACGACGTGCTGGCGGGCGGTGAAGCCAATTCGTACACGAAGAAGGAGCGCCTGACGCTTCAGCGCGAGCGCGACAAGCTCGACCGCTCGCTCGGCGGCATCAAGGACATGGGCGGTCTGCCCGACCTGATCTTCGTGATCGACACCAACAAGGAAGACATCGCGATCCAGGAAGCCCAGCGGCTCAACATCCCGGTCGCCGCGATCGTCGACACCAATTCGGACCCCAAGGGCATCACCTATGTGGTGCCCGGCAATGACGACGCCGGCCGCGCCATCTCTCTGTATTGCGACCTCATCGCGCGTGCGGCGATCGACGGCATCTCGCGTGCGCAGGGCGATTCGGGCATCGACATCGGCGCCTCGGCCAAGCCGCTGGCCGAAGAGCTGCCGGCCGCATCGTCGAGCGGCTTCCAGGGCCTTGCGGGCCCTCGCGGCACCGCCGACGACCTCAAGAAGCTCCCGGGCGTGTCGGGCGCGATCGAGAAGAAGTTCAACGACCTCGGCATCTTCCACTACTGGCAGCTCGCCGAGCTCGACCACGACACCGCGCACACGATCGGCGAAGAAGTCGGTCTTCCGAGCCGCGCGGACGCCTGGGTGGCCAAGGCCAAGGCGCTGACCGCGGAAGCGGAATAGTCAAAAAGAGCGATGGGTTGGCCGGATAGGATCCGGCCACCATTTCAGTTGACGCGAATTCCTGAGATGGACCGCGGCGGGGCGCTTCGATGCCACGCCGCGGCAAACCGGCAGGCACAAAGGATTTTCAACGATGGCAACGATCACAGCTGCGATGGTCAAGGATCTGCGCGAGTCGACCGGCGCAGGCATGATGGACTGCAAGGCCGCGCTGACCGAAAACGACGGCAACATGGAAGCCGCGCAGGACTGGCTGCGCAAGAAGGGGCTGTCCAAGGCCGCCAAGAAGTCGGGCCGCGTCGCGGCCGAGGGCCTGATCGGCGCACTCACGAAGGGCACCAAGGGCGTCGTGGTCGAGGTCAATTCCGAGACCGACTTCGTCGCGCGCAACGGCCAGTTCCAGGGCCTGGTCAAGATGATCGCCCAGGTCGCGTTCGACGCCGGCGCCGACGTCGAGAAGATCAAGGCCGCCAAGGTCGGCGACGTCACGATCGAAACCGCGATAAATGATGCCATCGCCACCATCGGCGAGAACATGACGCTGCGCCGTGCCGCCCAGCTCGAAGTCAGCCAGGGCGTGGTGTCGCATTACGTCCACGGCGCCGTTATCGACGGCGCCGGCAAGATGGGCGTGATCGTGGCGCTGGAATCACCGGGCAAGGCCGACGAGCTCGCCGTGCTGGGCCGTCAGATCGCGATGCATGTCGCGGCCGCCAACCCGCTGGCGCTCGATCCGTCCGGCCTCGATCCGGCCGTGGTCAAGCGCGAGAAGGACGTGCTCGCCGACAAGTACCGTCAGCAGGGCAAGCCCGAGAACGTGATCGAGAAGATCGTCGAGTCCGGCCTCAAGACCTACTACAAGGAAGTCTGCCTGCTCGAGCAGGCCTTCATCCACGACACCGGCAAGTCTGTGGCGCAGGCGGTGAAGGAGGCCGAGGGCAAGGTCGGCGGCGCTGTGAAGATCGCGGGCTTTGTGCGCTATGCTCTCGGCGAGGGAATCGAGAAGCAGGAAAGCGACTTCGCGGCGGAGGTCGCCGCGGCCAGCGGCAAGAAGTAAGCGCCGGAACGTTCCTTCCGGCGTGCCGCCGGAAGCGGCGCCCGGACGAGGAAAGTGCTCATGACTGATCCGGTCTATCGTCGCGTCGTGATCAAGCTGTCCGGCGAATATCTCGCGGGACAGCAAGGCTTTGGCATCGATCAGCCGACCGTCGACCGGGTTGCGGACGATCTGATCGCGGCCCGCCATCTCGGGATCGAGGTTGCGGTCGTGATCGGCGGCGGCAACATGGTCCGCGGCGTCGAGGTCTCCTCCCGTGGGGTGTCGCGCACGACCGGCGATACCATGGGCATGCTCGCCACCATGATGAACTGCCTCGCGCTGGAAGCGGCGATCGAGCGCAAGGGCACGCCGGCACGGACGCTGTCGGCCTTCGTCATGCCCGAGATTTCCGAGCTATTCACCCGCACCGCGGCACACAAATGCCTGGCCGAGGGCCGGATCGTGCTGCTTGGCGGCGGGACGGGCAATCCGTACTTCACCACCGACACGACCGCGGTGCTGCGTGCCGCCGAGATCGGGGCGCAGGCGGTCCTGAAGGCGACCAATGTCGACGGCGTCTACTCGGCCGACCCGAAGACCGATCCGACCGCCACGCGGTTCGACCGTCTGACGCATTCGCAGGCGATCGAGGGCGGCTACAAGGTGATGGATGCGACCGCCTTCGCGCTTGCCCGCGAGACATCGTTGCCTATCATCGTATTCTCGATCGCGGAGCCGGGGTCGATCGGCGCGATTCTGCGTGGCGTCGGCCATGGAACCATCGTCGCCGGCTGACGGCTCGTCGGGCGCGCCCTGAGGGAAGGGCGCGGAGCGGCCGCCGGGATTTTGAAGGAGAAACGTGATGGCCACGGGTAATTTCGACCTCAACGAAGTGAAGCGCCGCATGCAGGGCGCCGTCCAGTCCCTCAAGCACGAACTCGGCGGCCTGCGCACCGGCCGCGCCTCCGCCTCGATGCTCGATCCGGTTCAGGTCGAGGCCTATGGCAGCCACATGCCGTTGAACCAGCTCGCCACCGTCAGCGTGCCGGAGCCGCGGCTGATCTCGGTGCAGGTCTGGGACAAGTCGATGGTCAAGCCGGTGGAGAAGGCGATCGTCGATTCCAATCTCGGCCTGTCGCCCGCGACCGAGGGCCAGGTGCTGCGCCTGCGCATCCCCGAGCTCAACGAGGAGCGGCGCAAGGAGCTGGTGAAGGTCGCGCACAAATACGCCGAAGCCGCCAAGGTCGCCGCGCGCCACGTCCGTCGCGACGGTCTCGACGTGCTCAAGAAGCTCGAGAAGAATCACGAGATGTCGGAGGACGATCAGAAGCGTCACGCCGACGAGGTGCAGAAGGCGACCGACGGCACCATCGCCGAGATCGACCAGTTGCTGGCCGCCAAGGAAAAAGAAATCCTCACCGTTTAAGGCATCGCCTTCATGTCCAACGCCGCCGCGCCCGCAACGGAAGGACCTGACAGGTCCGAGGCGCCTGCGCATGTCGCCATCATCATGGATGGCAACGGGCGTTGGGCGGCCGCGCGGGGCCTGCCGCGTGCGGAAGGGCATCGCCGCGGTGTGGACGCGCTGCGCCGCGTGGTGCGCGCCTCGCACGAGCTCGGCATTCGCTATCTCACCATCTTCTCGTTCTCTTCGGAGAACTGGTCGCGCCCGGCGAGCGAGATCGGCGACCTGTTCGGCCTGCTGCGGCGCTTCATCCGCCACGATCTGGCGAGCCTGCATCGCGACGGCGTCAAGGTTCGCATCATCGGCGAGCGCGAGGGGCTCGATAGCGACATCTGCGCGCTCCTCAACGAGGCCGAGGAACTGACACGGGACAACACGCGCCTGACGCTCGTCGTCGCCTTCAACTACGGGTCGCGGCAGGAGATCGCGAAAGCGGCGCAGAAGCTCGCCCGCGAGGTCGCCGAAGGCAGGCGGGATCCCGCCACGATCGACGCCGAGACGCTCGGGGCGCATCTCGACGCGCCCGATATTCCAGACCCCGATCTCATCATCCGCACCAGCGGCGAGCAGCGCCTGTCCAACTTCCTGATGTGGCAGGCCGCCTATAGCGAGCTCGTGTTCGTGCCGATCCACTGGCCCGACTTCGACAAGGCGGCGCTGGAAAGCGCGATCGCCGAGTTTGCCAGGCGCGAGCGTCGTTTCGGCGGCCTGGTCGCGAAAACCGCCTCGTGAGCGAACCCGACGCCGCACCGGCGGGCTCGGCGCCTGCCCCGAGCAATCTCGTGATGCGAGTCCTCGCAGCGCTGGTGCTGGCGCCGCTCGCCATTGCGCTCGCCTACGCCGGCGGCTGGCTTTGGGCACTTCTCGTCACCCTGGTGTCGATCGGGCTGTTCGCGGAATGGCTGACGGTGGTGGGCGCGAGCTCGGTCGCGCTGACGGGGGCAGGGACCGTCGTCGTCGCGATCATGGGATTCTGCGTGACCTTCGGTGCCCTCAGGACCGCCGTCATCACCGGCTTCATCGGCGCCGCGATCGTGATGCTGATCGCGCGGGGCAAGTTCGTCTGGGCGGCGACCGGATTTGCCTATGCATCGGCGGCGCTGCTGGCCTCGATCCTGGTGCGGCAGGATCTCGTCAACGGTTTCGCTGCGCTGATGTTCGTGCTGCTCGTGGTATGGGCGACCGATATCGGCGGCTATTTTGCCGGCCGCAGCATTGGCGGGCCGAAGCTGTGGCCGCGCGTGAGCCCGAAAAAGACCTGGTCCGGAGCGCTCGGCGGCTTCGGGGCGAGCCTTGCAGTTGCGGCCGGCTTTGCCGCCTGCGGGATCGGAAAGGCGGTTCCGCTGCTGCTCGTCGGTGCCGTCCTCTCGGTGGTGTCGCAACTCGGCGATCTCTTCGAATCCGCGGTGAAACGGCGCTTCGGTGTCAAGGATTCCAGTCACTTAATACCCGGCCATGGCGGACTTATGGACCGCCTGGACGGTTTCGTCGCCGCCATCCTGGCGGCATGGATTATCGGCTTTCTCCGCCACGGTGTGCATAGCGCCGGAAGCGGTCTTGTGGTTTGGTGAGGATATGAGCGCGGTCCCATTGCGTAACAACAGGCTCGCTGCGTCCGACGTCCGCAGCGTCACGGTTCTCGGCGCCACCGGCTCGATCGGCGACAGCACGATGGATCTGCTGCGCGCCTCGCCCGAGCGCTACCGCGTCGAGGCGCTGACGGCGAACGGCAATGTCGCAGCGCTGGCGAAGCTCGCCAGGGAATTCTCAGCGCGCTATGTCGCGATCGCCGACACCTCCAAGCTCGCCGAGCTCAAGGCCGCGCTGGCGGACACCGGCACCGAATGCGGCGCCGGCGAAAGCGCGGTGATCGAGGCCGGCGCGCGTCCCGCCGACTGGGTGATGGCGGCGGTCAGCGGAGCCGCCGGACTGAAGCCGGCGCTGGCGGCGGGCGATCGCGGCGCCCATGTCGCGCTCGCCAACAAGGAGTGCCTGGTCTGCGCTGGCGATTTCTTCATGCAGCGCGCGGCAAAGGCGGGCGCCTGCATCCTGCCGGCCGATTCCGAGCACAATGCGCTGTTCCAGGCGCTGAGCTCAGGCAATCGCGACGAACTCGTCCGCGTCATCATCACGGCCTCGGGCGGTCCGTTCCGGACCTGGAAGCCCGCCGACATCGAGCAGGCCACGCTCGAGCAGGCCCTGAAGCATCCGAACTGGAGCATGGGCCAGAAGATCACGATCGATTCCGCCTCGATGATGAACAAGGGGCTCGAAGTGATCGAAGCGTCCTATCTGTTCGCGCTCGCGCCCGACGAGATCGACGTGCTCGTTCACCCGCAGTCGATCATCCACGGCATGGTCGAGTTTTCCGACTGCTCGGTGGTGGCCCAGCTCGGCGCGCCCGACATGAGGACGCCGATCGCGCATTGCCTCGGCTGGCCCGACCGCATCAAGGGGCCGGCGGCCAAGCTGGACCTCGCCAAGATCGGCCAGCTGACCTTCGAGGCGCCGGATTTCGAGCGCTTCCCCGGCCTCCGGCTGGCTTACGATTCGCTCCGGACCGGGAAGGGGGCGACCACCGTCTACAACGCCGCCAACGAGGTCGCGGTCGCCGCGTTCATCGCCGGCAAGATCCGGTTCGGCGCGATTGCGCGGCTGGTGGAAGCAACACTGGACGACTGGATCCGCGGCGGGAACCAGGCGCCCCTGACGTCCGCCGATGACGCAATTTCCGTTGACCATGTTGCGCGAAATAGAGCTGCCGCCCTATTGCCTCAAATTGCCTTAAAGGCATCCTAGCTGGTTGGGGCCAGGGCCTTGCGGCGCTGGGTGAGGGAAATCGATGATCGACTTTTTCGTCCATAGTTTCAATACGTTGAGCCATGGGCTCCTCGACTACGCAGTTCCCTTCCTGCTCGTCCTGACCATAGTCGTGTTCTTTCACGAGCTCGGCCATTTCCTGGTCGCGCGGTGGGCGGGCGTTCGCGTGTTGACCTTCTCGCTCGGCTTCGGACCTGAGCTGGTCGGCTTCAACGACCGCCATGGCACCCGCTGGAAGATCTCGGCAATCCCGCTCGGCGGCTACGTCAAGTTCTTCGGCGACGAGAGCGAGGCCTCGACTCCGTCGGCCCAGAGCCTCGCGGCCATGACGGCCGAGGAGCGCGCCGGCAGCTTCCACCACAAGAAGGTCGGCCCGCGCGCCGCCATCGTCGCGGCAGGACCGATCGCCAATTTCATTCTGGGCGCGCTGATCTTCGCCGGCATGGCCCTCTACTACGGCAAGCCGAGCACGATCGCGCGTGTCGACGGCGTCGTCGCCGATGGCGCGGCGGCTGCGGCCGGCTTCAAGATCGGGGACGTCGTCGTCCAGATCGACGGCAAGCCGATCGAGAGCTTTGCCGACATGCAGCGAATCGTTGCGATGAATGCGGGTTCGGCGCTTGTGTTCCAGGTGAAGCGCGACGGCGCCGTGGTCTCGCTGACCGCAACCCCGGCGCTGCTCGAGCGCAAGGATCCGTTCGGCAACAGCCATCGTCTCGGCGTGCTCGGCATCGAGCACAAGTCGCAGGCCGGGGAGGCCTCGACCGCGCCGGTCGGCGTCGGTGAAGCGCTCAAGATCGGGGTCGAGCAGGTCTGGTTCATCATCACCAGCACCTTCAAGTTCCTGGGCTCGCTGTTCGTCGGACAGGGCAATCCGAACGAGGTCAGCGGCGTCCTGGGAATCGCGAAGATGTCGGGGCAGGCGGCCAGCGCCGGGTTCCAGTTCGTGATCAATCTCTGCGCGGTGCTGTCGGTCTCGATCGGCCTGTTGAACCTGTTCCCGATCCCGCTGCTCGATGGTGGCCACCTTATGTTCTATGCGGCCGAGGTGGTCCGCGGCCGGCCCTTGTCCGAGCGGACTCAGGAGATGGGGTTCCGAATCGGACTGGGCTTGGTGCTGATGTTGATGGTGTTTGCGACCTACAACGACATTCTGCGGATGGCAGCTTCCTGATAGGGGCTTTTTTGTGGCGTTGCTGTTGAGCAACGTCCTGGAATGAAATTGAAATTACGGCGCTTTCGGCCGTTTGCGGCGTCGGCGAAATTGGCTACAAGCGGCCTGAACTTGGGGAATCTCCGGACCGGCGTTGGGGTTGGGTCTGGCAGGGAATGATAAGGGCGCGTTGCGCGATGAAGTTTGGACTGCGACTCCGGGGGGGCTTGCTCGCAACCCTGATCATGTTCGGCGCGCCGGTGGTTGCCCCGGTTGGGGCTGCTTTCATGTCTTCGTCTGCGCTCGCTCAGACCGTCCAGTCGATTTCCGTCGAAGGAAATCGCCGGGTCGAGGTGGAGACGATCCGCTCCTATTTCAAGCCGGGTCCGGGCGGCCGCCTGGATCAGGGCGCCATCGACGACGGCCTCAAGGCATTGATCGAGACCGGCCTGTTCCAGGACGTGAGGATCAACCGCGGGCCCGGCGGCCAGATCATCGTCTCCGTGGTGGAAAATCCGGTGATCGGGCGCCTCGCCTTCGAGGGCAACAAGAAGATCAAGGACGAGCAACTCACCGCCGAAGTCCAGTCCAAGGCGCGCGGCACCTTCTCCCGCGCCATGGTGCAGTCCGACACGCTGCGAATCGCTGAAATCTATCGCCGGTCCGGCCGCTATGACGTGCGCGTCACGCCCGAGATCATCGAGCAGCCGAACAATCGCGTCGACCTGATCTTCACGATCGAGGAGGGCGCCAAGACCGGCGTCAAGTCGATCGAGTTCGTCGGCAACAACGCATTCTCGTCCTACCGCCTCAGGGACGTCATCAAGACGCGCGAATCGAACCTGCTGAGCTTCCTCGCCAGCGGCGACATCTATGATCCCGATCGCGTCGAAGCCGACCGCGACCTGATCCGGCGCTTCTACCTCAAGCACGGCTTCGCCGACGTCCAGGTCGTGGCCGCGCTCACCGAATACGACCCGGAGAAGAAGGGCTTCAACGTCACCTTCAAGATCGAGGAAGGCGCGCAGTACCGCGTTGGCGCGGTCGACTTCCGCTCCAGCATTCCGAACTTCGATCCATCCTCGATGCGCGCCTATTCGCGCGTCAATGTCGGCTCGCTCTATAACGTCGAATCGGTCGAGAAGTCGGTCGAGGAGATGCAGATCGAAGCCTCGCGCCGCGGCTATGCCTTCGCCGTGGTCCGGCCCGGTGGCGACCGTAATTTCGAAGCACACACGGTGTCCGTCGTTTTCAACATCGACGAGGGCCCGCGCACCTATATCGAGCGCATCAACCTGCGCGGCAACACCCGCACGCGCGACTACGTGATCCGCCGCGAGTTCGACATCTCGGAAGGAGATGCCTACAACCGCGCGCTGGTCGATCGTGCCGAGCGGCGCCTGAAGAACCTCGACTATTTCAAGAGCGTGAAGATCACGACCGAGCCGGGCTCGTCGAGCGACCGCGTCATCCTGAATGTCGACATGGAAGAGAAATCGACCGGCGACTTCTCGATCTCGGGCGGTTACTCCACCACCGACGGCGCGCTGGCCGAAGTGTCGGTCTCCGAGCGCAATCTGCTCGGCCGCGGCCTGTTCGCCAAGGCGTCGGTGACCTATGGCCAGTACGCCCGCGGCTAATC
>NZ_AJQE01000072.1 GCF_000261685.1 Bradyrhizobium genomosp. I (2014)
CTCGACTACCGCGTCGCGCTCGGCCTCGACCTCTATCAGCGCCAGCAGCTGTCCAACAGCTACATCTCCTACGGCACCAAGACGCTCGGCTTCTCGCCGCGCCTCGGCTTCTCCTTGCGTGAAGATCTGGCGCTCCAGTTGCGCTACTCGATCTACCAGCAGGAAATCACGCTGCCGAGCTACCTGGCGAACTGCAACAACGTGCAGTTCCTGCCCGATGGCAGCGCGAATCCATTGTTCAATCCGAGCCCGGCGTTCGCCAACGCCAACGGCATCAGCCTTGCGTCGACGAACGGCCTAGGCTGCTACAACGATGGCGAAGCCTCGCTGCCGGTGCGCAAGGAGCTTGCCAACGGCAAGACCCTGACCTCGGCGCTCGGCTACACGCTCACCTACAACACGCTGGACAACAATAAGAACCCCACCGACGGTCTGCTCATCGACTTCCGGCAGGATTTTGCCGGCGTTGGCGGCGACGTCTCCTATCTGAAGACCGTGGCGGACGGAAAGTACTACGCTCCGCTGGTGTCGGACATTGTCGGCATCGTCCGTCTCCAGGGCGGTATTCTGACCAAGGTGGGCAGCGATCTGCGCATGCTCGACCACTTCCAGATGGGCCCGAACCTCGTTCGCGGCTTTGCCCCGAACGGCATCGGCCCGCGCGATCTGAATCCCTTTGGTACCCAGGACGCGCTCGGCGGCACCAAGTACTGGGGCGCCTCGCTCGAACTGCAGATGCCGTTCTGGTTCCTGCCGAAGGAAGTGGGTCTGAAGGGTGCGGTCTATGCCGATGCCGGTGGCCTCTACGACTACCAGGGACCGACGAGTTGGACCACGACCAACGAGGTCAATGCGCCCGGCTGTATCCCGTCGACCATCAATCCGTCGTCAGCGGGCACCTGTACCGGTCTCGTGTTTGATGACAGCAAGGTGGTCCGCACGTCGGTCGGCGTTGGTCTGATCTGGCAGTCGCCGTTCGGTCCGCTTCGCTTCGACTACGCCGTGCCGCTCACCAAGGGCAAGTACGACCGCACCCAGGAGTTCCGGTTCGGCGGCGGCACCACGTTCTAGTTCGATCAGCACGGCACGATCCGGATCACTGGAGCCGGTTTCCGAAAGGGATCGTGCCAATCCAAGACATGAGGCATGATGCGGCCAGACCGCTTCATGCCGAAGCCGGACCGCGACGGGGTGGAATGGCGCAGCCGATCTTCTTCACAAAGCCGCCTGCCACAGCGTTGGCCGATATCGCCACGCTGACCAAGGCGCAACTGGTCGACCCCGCGAGGGGCGGCCATGTCATCACGGGCCTGGCGTCGCTCGACGAAGCCGGCCCGATGCATCTGGCATTCTTCGACAACCTAAAATATGCCGACCAGCTCAGGGCAACCAGGGCGGGGGCTTGCCTGGTCAGTCCGCGCTTCGAGGCCGCGGTGCCCGCGCACGTGGCCGTGCTGCGGGTGGCGCAGCCGTTCCGCGCCTTCGTCAGGATCGCGCGGGAATGGCACGGGGACGCGCTGAGGCCGCAATCCTGGGTCGGCAATGATGGTATCGCGCACTCGGCGATCATCGATCCCTCGGCCCGGCTCGAGGACGGCGTGATCGTCGATCCCCTGGCCGTGATCGGCCCGGACGTCGAGATCGGCAGCGGGACCGTGATCGGCGTCGGAGCGGTGATCGGTCCCGGCGTCAAGATCGGCCGGGACTGCAATGTCGGCGCCCGTACGGCGATCCAGTGCGCCCTGATCGGCAACAACGTGCTGATCCATCCCGGCTGCTCGATCGGCCAGGACGGCTACGGCTTCATCTTCTTCGGCCCCGAGGGCCATCTGAAGGTGCCGCAGACCGGACGCGTGCTGATCCAGCACGACGTCGAGGTCGGCGCCAACACGACGATCGACCGCGGGTCCTTGCGCGACACCGTGATCGGCGAGGGGACCAAAATCGACAATCAGGTCCAGATCGGCCACAATGTGACGATCGGCCGGCACTGTCTGCTGGCAGCCCAGATCGGCCTCGCCGGCAGCCTCACCATCGGCGACAACGTGGCGCTCGGAGCGAAGGTTGGCATCAACAATCACCTCAAGATCGGCGATGGGGCTCAGGTCACCGCCATGAGCGCGGTCAAGGACGACATCCCGCCGGGCGGCCGCTGGGGCGGGCATTTCGCCAAGCCGACCAAACAATGGTTCAAGGAAATCATCGCGGTGGAGCGCCTGGTACGCGACAGCAAGGCCGATCCGAAGGACGAGGGACGGGAATGACGGAGGAATCACCTGTTAAGTTCGAGCTGGTGGATATCAACGCGATCCTCCAGACCCTGCCGCATCGCTTTCCGATGCTCTTGATCGACCGCGTGATCAACATCCGCGCCGATTACAGCGGCATCGGCATCAAGAACGTCACCTTCAACGAGCCGGCCTTCCAGGGACATTTCCCCGAGCGCCCGGTCTATCCCGGCGTCATGATGATCGAGGCGATGGCGCAGACCGCAGGCGTGATCGGCATCAAGTCGGTCGAGGGCACCGAGAAGCCGCGTGCGGTCTATTTCCTCACCATCGACAAGTGCAAGTTCCGCAAGCCCGTGCTGCCCGGCGACACCATCGAATATCACATGCGCTCGCTCGGGCGCCGCAAGGCCATGTGGTGGTTTCACGGCGACGCCAAGGTCAACGGGCAGGTCGTCGCGGAGGCCGACGTCGGCGCCATGCTGACGGACTGAGCGGGATCAGCTCCTCTGGACCGGCTCGCGCGTCCGGCACGCGTAGCGTCCTGAGGTCGCCTCGCGCCTGATATTCCGGTTGAAGAACTGGCCCATGGAGGGAGCGCCCAGGAGGCGTTCGACCGTGTCAGCCGTCACGCCGCAATAGCGCTCATAGGCGCCGTTGTTCGCGACAATCAGATCTTGCTGCGCGCGATCGTAACAGACCCGTTGAAGCACTGTGCTGCGGGTGATGTCGCGGCATTCGAATGTCCGGAGATCGACGGGGCGGTGTTCGCCGGTCTCGACCGTCTCGGACACGATCGGTGTACCGGCGAGCTGTGCAAGCAGAAGGACCAGGGCCCTGACCACGATCGCTGAAGCTCCGTATGAACTTGTTGATGGGCCGGCAGGGCCGCTTCATCCGACACTTGAAACACGTCGAGATGATACGTCACTGGACAGATCGGGCATAGTCGCGCTAACCACCCGAAAACCAAGCGACTTCAATACATAACCAGACCTTCTTGACGAGTAAGATTGGCTTGATGAGCAAGATTGATCCCACCGCACGGATCGCGGACGGCGCCGTGATCGGCGAGGGCACCGAGATCGGACCCTATTGCATCATCGGCCCGAATGTCGTGATCGGCGCGAATTGCAGGCTGATCGGGCATGTGCATGTCACGGCGCGGACCACGATCGGTGATGATTGCACCATCTACCCGTTTGCCTCGCTCGGCACGCCGCCGCAGTCGCTGAGCTATCGTGGCGAGCTAACCCAGCTCAAGATCGGCTCGGGCTGTACCATCCGCGAATCCGTGACCATGAATGCCGGCACCGTCGCCGGCGGCGGCATGACCACGGTCGGCGACCGCGGCTATTTCATGAACTGCAGCCATGTCGGCCACGACTGCCATGTCGGCAACGACGTGATCTTCGCGACCTCGGCAACGCTCGGCGGCCATTGCGAGATTGGCGACTTCGTCTTCATCGGTGGTTTGTCCGCCGTTCACCAGTTTACGCGCATCGGCCAACAGGTCATGGTTGGCGGCGTGTGTGGCGTTCGCGACGACATCATTCCGTTCGGCTTGGTCAACGGCCAGTACGCCGTGCTGGAAGGCCTCAACTTGATCGGCATGAAGCGCCGCAAGTTCACCAAACAGCGGCTTGCGACCGTGCGTGGGTTCTACCAAAAACTCTTCCACGGCCCCAGCACCTTTGCCGAGCGGTTGGAGGCATCCAGGCCGCTCGCAAGCGAAGATCCCGCGATCGCCGAAATCCTCGACTTCATCGGCAAGGGCAAGCGCCCGCTCTGTCTTCCCGCCATCGCGAAGTGAGTACGGGATGGCCGCGGGCATGACATCGGCGGCTTCGCAGGTTTCGTCACCGGTCGGCATCGTCGCCGGCGGCGGGGCCATGCCGTTCGCGGTCGCCGAATCGCTCGCCGCGCACGGCATCACGCCGGTGCTGTTTCCGCTGCGCGGGGCCTGCGATCCGGCGCGCGTGGAGAAATTCCGCCATCGCTGGATCTCGGTCGGCCAGCTCGGCCGGGCGATGCGGCTGTTTCGCGAGGAGGGCTGCCGCGACCTGATCTTCATCGGCACCTTGGTGCGGCCCTCGCTGTCCGAGATCCGGTTCGACATGAAGACGCTGCGCCTGCTCGGCAACGTCATCCGCGCCTTTCGCGGCGGCGACGATCATCTGTTGTCCGGTGTCGGCCGCATCCTCGAGCAGGACGGCTTTCGCATGGTCGGCATCAAGGACGTCGCGCCGGATCTGCTGATGCCCGAGGGGTGCATCAGCCGCGCCTGGCCCAGCGACACCAGCAAGGCCGACATCGAGCGCGGGCGCGCGGTGCTGACCGCGCTAGGTCCGTTCGACATCGGCCAGGCCGCGGTGGTGATCGACGGCCATGTGGTCGCGGTCGAGGACATCGAGGGCACCGACGCGCTGCTCGCCCGCGTCGCGCGGCTGCGTGAGGAGGGCCGCATCCGCGCCGCCACGGGACGCGGCGTGCTGGTGAAGGCGCCGAAGAGCGGCCAGGACCTGCGCTTCGACCTGCCGACCATCGGCCCGCGCACGATCGAGGGCGTCGCGGCCGCCGGCCTTGCCGGCATCGCGGTCATCGCCGGCAACACCATCGCCGCGGAGCCGCAAGCGATGATCGCGCTTGCCGACGCAAGATATCTGTTCGTCATCGGCCTGCCGGCGTGATGCAGGACCGTGATCCCAAGCGCAAGATCTTCCTGATCGCCACGGAGGAATCCGGCGACCGGCTCGGCAGCGCCCTGATGAAGGTATTGCGCCAGCGCCTCGGCGACGGTGTGCAGTTCGTGGGTGTCGGCGGCCGCACCATGGCAAGCGAGGGCCTCGAGTCGCTGTTTCCGATCGAGGAACTGTCGATCGTCGGTTTTGCCGCGGTGGTGCAGCAATTGCCGAAGATCCTGCGATTGATCCGGAGGACGGCTGACGCCGTGACCGAGGCCGCGCCGGACGCGCTCGTCATCATCGACAGCCCGGACTTCACCCATCGCGTCGCCCGCCGCGTGCGTTCGCGCAATCCCGCGATCCCGGTCGTCGACTACGTCTCGCCCCAGCTCTGGGCGTGGCGGCCGGGCCGGGCGCGGACCATGCTTGGCTATGTCGACCATGTGCTCGGCCTGCTGCCGTTCGAGCCGGAGGAATACCGCAAGCTCGGCGGGCCGCCATGCAGCTATGTCGGCCATCCCCTGATCGAGCAATTGTCGTCGCTGCGGCCGAATGCGGAGGAGCAGGCGCGCCGCGCCGGCCAGCCGCCGGTGCTCCTGGTGCTGCCCGGCAGTCGTCGCAGCGAAATCCGGCATCACCTCGACGTGTTCGGCGCGGCACTCGGCCGGTTGCAGGCGGACGGGCGCGCCTTCGAGCCGATGCTGCCGACCATGCCGCACCTTGAAACCACCATCCGCGAAGGCATCGCGCATTGGCCGGTCCAACCTCAAATCGTGATCGGCGAGAACGAGAAGCGCGCCGCCTTCCGCATTGCCCATGCGGCGCTGGCCAAATCCGGCACGGTGACGCTCGAGCTCGCGCTGTCGGGCATTCCGATGGTGACGGCCTATCGTGTCGGCGCGATCGAGGCCTTCATCCTGCGCCGCGCGATCCGCGTCTCCTCGGTGATCCTTGCCAATCTCGTGATCGGCAGGGACGTCATTCCGGAGTTCCTGCAGGAGGACTGCACGCCGGAGAAGCTGGCGCCCGCGCTTCACGATGTGTTGACGGATTCGTCGCTGCGACGGCAGCAGGTCGAGGCCTTTGCCCGGCTCGATCAGATCATGTCGACCGGCAACAAGTCACCGAGCGTGCTCGCCGCCGACGTCGTGCTGGACACGATGCGCAAGGGCAGGCGGTAAACGGATCAGCCCATCCTGCGGATCCCGCAAACAAAAACGGCGCCATCATGAGATGGCGCCGCTCCGAAAGCCGTGATGGCCGAACTTATTTCCGATCGCCGATCGGCACGTAGTCGCGCTTGGCGACGCCGGTGTAGAGCTGGCGCGGGCGGCCGATCTTCTGGTGGGGATCCTCGATCATCTCGCTCCACTGGCTGATCCAGCCGACGGTGCGGGCGACCGCGAACAGCACGGTGAACATCGAGACCGGGAAGCCCATCGCCTTCAGCGTGATGCCCGAATAGAAGTCGACGTTCGGGTAGAGCTTGCGGTCGATGAAGTACTGGTCGCTGAGAGCGATCTTCTCGAGCTCCATTGCCACGTTCAGCATCGGATCGTTGCCATGGCCGGTCTCCTTGAGCACGGCGTGACACATCTTCTGCATGATCTTGGCGCGCGGATCGTAGTTCTTGTAGACGCGGTGCCCGAAGCCCATCAGGCGGACTTCGGAGTTCTTGTCCTTCACCTTGGCGATGAACTCGGGGATCTTGTCGACCGTGCCGATGTCGTAGAGCATGTTCAGCGCGGCTTCGTTGGCGCCGCCATGCGCGGGGCCCCAGAGGCAGGCGATGCCCGCCGCGATGCAGGCGAACGGGTTGGCGCCGGAGGAGCCGGCGATGCGCACAGTCGAGGTCGAGGCGTTCTGCTCGTGGTCGGCGTGCAGGATGAAGATCTTCTCGAGCGCATCGGCGAGCACGGGGCTCACCTTGTAGTCCTCGCAGGGCACCGCGAAGCACATGTTCAGGAAGTTCTCGGCAAAGCCCAGCGAGTTCTTCGGGTAGATGAAGGGCTGGCCGACGGTGTACTTGTAGGCCATCGCCGCCAGCGTCGGGATCTTCGCGATCATGCGCATGGACGCGATCATGCGCTGCTTCGGATCGTTGATGTCGGTGCTGTCGTGATAAAACGCGGCGAGCGCGCCGACGGCCGCAACCATGATCGCCATCGGATGGGCATCGCGGCGGAAGCCCTGGAAGAAGCGGGCCATCTGCTCGTGCACCATCGTGTGATGCGTCACGCGGTGGTCGAAATCCTTCTTCTGTGTGGCGGTCGGCAGGTTCCCGTAGAGCAGGAGATAGCAGGTCTCCAGGAAGTCGCCATGCTCGGCGAGCTGCTCGATCGGGTAGCCGCGGTATTCCAGCACGCCCGCGTCGCCGTCGATATAGGTGATCTTGGACTGGCAGCTCGCGGTCGAGGTGAAGCCCGGATCATAGGTGAACAGGCCGGACTGGCCGTAGAGCTTGCCGATATCGATGACATCGGGCCCGACGCTGCCGCTGAGGATCGGAAGCTCGTAATTCTTGTTTCCTACCGTCAGCGTGGCGGTCTTGTTGCTTGGTTTTGCGTCCATCGTAGTCCCCGATGTGTGGTGAAACGGGCCGAAGCCGGAGGCCCCCAGGGAGATCAGGGGCAGGCCGGATGTTCCAGAATGTACGGGGGAGATGGGTATATTATTGCTATGTGCGCTGCAAGATCGCCGCACGCATGGTCGACTTACGTCGTAGACTGATCTTTAAGCCGGCCCAGGCTTTCCTGGCGCCCAAGGACGTCCAAAACCTCAAATATACCAGGCGAGGTGGTCCGTCCGGTGAGTGCGGCCCTCAAGGGCTGGGCGACGGCGCCGAGCTTGAGACTATTTTCCTCGGCAAAGGCGCGCAGCGCGGCTTCGGTGGTGGTGCCGTTCCACGTCTCGACTTTCTCCAGCGCGGAATGAAGCTGGCCGATCAGCTTGCGGTTCTCTTGTGTCAGCAATGCTCGCGCCTTGGGATCGAGCTCCAGTGGCCGGTCGGCGAAGATGAAATGGGCGGCATCGATCAGCTCGATCAGCGTCTTGGCGCGCTCCTTCAAGGCCGGCATGGCCTTGAGAAGTTGTGCACGTGTCGTGTCGTTTAACTTGGCCTTGATCTCGTCGCGGCTCGGCACGACGTGGTCGAGCACGTCCTCGAACATCCTCACGAGCGATCCATCGTCGGTGTGGCGGATGTAGTGGCCGTTGAGATTTTCCAGCTTGGCGAAATCGAAGCGGGCGGCGGCGCGGCCGACGCTGGCGAGGTCGAACGCCGCGATCATCTCCTCGGTCGAGAAGATCTCCTGGTCGCCGTGGCTCCAGCCGAGCCGGACCAAGTAGTTGCGCAGTGCGGCCGGCAGGTACCCCATGGCGCGATAGGCATCGACGCCGAGCGCGCCATGGCGCTTCGACAGTTTCGAGCCGTCCGGGCCGTGGATCAGCGGGATGTGGGACATGCTCGGCAGCGCCCAGCCCATCGCATCATAGATCTGCTTCTGGCGCGCGGCGTTGATCAGATGGTCGTCGCCCCGGATCACATGGGTGACGCCCATGTCGTGGTCGTCGACCACCACGGCGAGCATATAGGTCGGGTTGCCGTCGCCGCGCAGCAGGACGAGATCGTCGAGGTTCTCGTTCTGCCAGACCACGCGGCCCTGGACCTGGTCCTCGATCACGGTCTCGCCGGTCTGCGGCGCGCGCAGGCGGATGGTGGGCTTCACGTCGTTTGGGGCGGTCGCGGGATCGCGGTCGCGCCACATGCCGTCATAGAGGCGGGTGCGCCCCTCCGCGCGCGCCTTCTCGCGCATGGCGGCGAGCTCCTCGGCGGTGGCGTAGCAGCGATAGGCCTTGCCGGCGGCCAGCAGCTGCTCTGCGACCTCACGGTGGCGGGCGGCGCGGGCGAACTGGTAGATGACCTCGCCGTCCCAGCCGAGCCCGAGCCACTTCAATCCGTCGAGGATGGCGCCGATCGCGGCCTCCGTGGAACGCTCCCGGTCGGTGTCCTCGATCCGGAGCAGCATCTTGCCACCGTGCTTCTTCGCGTAGAGCCAATTGAACAGCGCCGTGCGGGCGCCCCCGATGTGGAGGAAGCCGGTCGGCGAGGGGGCGAAGCGGGTGACGACGGAATCGGACATTCTTGGCAGGGCCTATGCATTGGAGGCGGTGGTGTATAGCAGGAACGGGACATAACTAAAGCCCGACCGCGGACCTGGCGGGCCTCGCTTAAGCTCTTGGCGCGGCCACGCGAATTTGGCAGAAGGACCGCTGATTTCCCTACAGGATTTTGGTGATGACAGAACCGGTGGCAGCTGAGGTTGGGCGCGATTTCATTCGTGACATCATTCAGGCCGACCTCGATCAGGGCAAGTACAGGGAGATCGTGACCCGGTTCCCGCCGGAGCCGAACGGCTACCTGCATATCGGCCACGCCAAGTCGATCGCTCTCAACTTCGGCATCGCCCAGGAGTTTCCGGGCCGCTGCCATCTGCGCTTCGATGACACCAATCCGGTCAAGGAAGAGCAGGAATATATCGATTCCATTCAGGCCGACGTGCGCTGGCTCGGCTTCGACTGGGGCAAGAACCTGTTCTTCGCTTCGGACTATTTCGACCGCCTGTACGCATGGGCGGAACAGCTGATCCGCGACGGGCTCGCCTATGTCGACGACCAGACCCAGGAGGAGATCCGCCTCTCGCGCGGCACGCTGACCGAGCCCGGCAAGAACTCGCCGTTCCGCGACCGCAGCGTGGAGGAGAACCTCGACCTGTTCCGCCGCATGAAGGCCGGCGAGTTTCCAAACGGCGCGCGGGTGCTGCGGGCCAGGATCGACATGGCCGCCGGCAACATCAATTTGCGCGACCCCGTGCTGTACCGCATCCTGCATGCGCACCATCCGCGCACCGGCAACGCGTGGTGCATCTATCCGAGCTACGATTATGCGCACGGCCAGTCGGATGCGATCGAGGGCATCACGCATTCGATCTGCACGCTGGAGTTCGAGGACCACCGGCCGCTCTATGACTGGTTCATCGAGAAGCTGCCGGTGCCGTCCAAGCCGCACCAGTACGAATTCGCGCGGCTGAACCTGACCTACACGCTGCTGTCCAAGCGTGTGCTGACCCAGCTCGTCCGCGACGGCCATGTCGCGGGCTGGGACGATCCGCGCATGCCGACCATGGCGGGCATGCGCCGCCGCGGCGTGCCGCCGGCCGCCCTTCGCGAGTTCGTCAAGCGCATCGGCGTCGCCAAGGCCAACAGCGTGGTCGATGTCGGCATGCTCGAATTCTGCATCCGTGAGGAGCTGAACCGCACGGCGCAGCGGCGCATGGCGGTGCTGAAGCCGCTGAAGGTGGTGATCGAGAACTATCCGGAAGGGCAGGTCGAGGAGCTCGAGGCGATCAACCATCCCGACGACGCTAGCGCCGGCACGCGCAAGATCGCGTTCGGCCGCGAGCTCTATATCGAGCAGGACGACTTCATGGAGAACCCGCCGAAGAAGTTCTTCCGCCTGTCGCCAGGCAACGAGGTACGGCTGCGCTACGCCTATTTCGTCAAGTGCACCGGCGTGATCAAGAACGATAAGGGCGAGGTGGTGGAGCTGCGCTGCACCTACGACCCCGCGACCAAGGGCGGCAACGCACCCGACGGCCGCAAGGTCAAGGCGACCATGCACTGGCTGCCGGCGGCGACCTCGAAGCCGGCCGAAATCCGCATCTACAACCAGCTGTTCTCCAACCCGAGCCCGGACGCCTCGAACTTCGCGGCCGACCTCAATCCGAATTCGCTGGAGATCCTGTCCGATGCGCGCATCGAGGCATCGGTCGCGGAGAGCAATTCCACCGAGCCGATGCAGTTCGAGCGCCAGGGCTACTTCGTGCGCGACAAGGATTCGACGCCCGGCAAGCCGGTGTTCTCGCGCACCATCGGCCTGCGCGACACGTTCGCGAAGGAAGTCGCGAAAGGTTGATCCGCAATGAGCAACGAAGCCGACGCCATCGTTTCCGCCGTCATCGCGAAATGGTGCGCCGGCTTCGCGACGCTCGACGCGGCTGCGCTGTCGTCGCTCTATGCAAGGAACGCGTTCTTCTTCGGCTCGAATCCAAGACTCTATCGGGGCAGGGACGGCGTCGCCGACTATTTCAACGGGCTGCCGCGATGGCGCAAGCCGAGCGCGTCCTTTTCCGAGGTCAACGCAGCGCAGGCCGGCCCTGACCTGATCAACATGGCCGCGACCATCTCGTTCGACCTCGCCGGCGAGCGGGACGATCTCGTCGTCAAGATGAGCTGGGTCCTGACCCGCGAGGACGGCGACTGGAAGATCGTCAATCATCACGCTTCGTCGCAAGCGCCGCTGATTTAGCGATCGCGCTTAACCAAGCGGGTTCGTCATTCCGGGCTCGCGCCAGGTGGCGCGCCCCGGAATGACATAAGAATACGAACCGAAGCTCTCTCCGCGCGTTGAGGTGGCTCCAACCAAGGACCCCACCATGCAGAACATCACAGAGCATATGGAAGTCATCGGCGCTGATGGCGTGCATGTCGGCACGGTCGACCGTGTCGAAGGCAACCGCATCAAGCTGACCAGGAAGGACAGCGGCGAGGGCAGTCACAAGGGTCATCATCATTTCATCGACAAGGGACTCGTCGCCGACGTCGAGGGCAACAAGGTCCGTCTCTCGGCCAAGGCATCGGTGGCCGTGACCATGGAAGAGGAAAAGTAGGGCTCGTCCGAGCTCGTTCCTGATATGTACCGCTATTCGCGCAGCCGCACGGTCCGGTAGCCTCTGCACCCGTCGCGTATCGTAAGGTGCAGGAAATGGCAGAGCCGGGCCGGCCAGTCCGCTCCCAGGGAGTCGCCGGGACGTGGCCGGTCGGCCGTGCCGCGCCGGCCGGTGGCCTCGCGCCGACCGGCTTCGACGTTTGGCCGGCAATCGTCGAAACGCTGCGCGAATGGGCGCGCGCCGAGGCCGGCCCCGGGCGGTTGTTGCCCTGGGTGCCCGTCGCTTTCGGCGGCGGGATCGCACTCTACTTTGCGGCCGATCACGAGCCGGTGCTGTGGGTCGTTGCCGCAACGGCGGTCGCGCTCATGCTGGGTGCGGTCCTGCTGCGACGGAGCCGGCTGTTCGCGCCGGCGATCATGATCGCGGCGCTCGCGGCCGGCTTTGCCGTGGCGACCTGGAAGACGGCGCGCATCGCCCATACGGTGCTGGCCAAGCCGCTCTATTCGGTGTCGCTGTCCGGCTTCGTGGAAGCGCGCGACATCCGCGAGCGCACCGATCGTTTCGTGCTGCGCGTCAGCGCGATGGAGGCGCAGCGCAGCGACGTCAAGCTCGATCGCGTCCGCCTTTCGGTGCGCAAGGGCACGGCGCCGGAGGTCGGCAGCTTCGTGCAGTTGAAGGCGCGGCTGATGCCGCCGATCTCGCCGGTGCGCCCCGGCAGCTACGATTTCTCCCGGGACATGTTCTTCCAGGGCATCGGCGCTTCCGGTTTCGTGATGGGCGCGATCACGGCTTCTCTGCCGCCCGAAGCTGCGGGCCTGCGACTGCGCTACGCTGCGTTCATGCAGGGGCTGCGCGATGCGATCGACGCGCGCATCCGTGCGACGCTCGAAGGCGACAATCGCGCGATCGCGACAGCGCTGCTCACCGGACGGCGCGATGCGATCGCCGCGCCCGTCAACGATGCGATGTTCATCTCGGGGCTCGGCCATGTGCTGTCGATCTCCGGCTATCACATGGCGGTCGTCGCCGGTGTCGTGTTCTTCGCGGTGCGCGCGTTGCTGGCCTTGATCCCGGGACTGGCGGCCGGCTTTGCCATCAAGAAATGGTCGGGGGCCGCGGCGCTGGTTGCGGCTGCATTCTACCTGCTGCTCTCGGGCGCGGAGGTCGCAACGCAACGATCGTTCTTCATGACGGCGGTGGTGCTGATCGCCGTGATGGCGGACCGCCGCGCCATCACTTTCAGGACGCTTGCGGTGGCCGCGCTGATCGTGCTCGCGCTCGCGCCCGAGGCGCTGGTGCATCCGAGTTTTCAGATGTCGTTTGCGGCAACGCTCGGGCTGGTGGCGCTGGTCCAGATCGGCATGCCGAACCTGCTCGCATCGCCCGATCATTCCGCGACGGCGCGGATCGCGCTGTGGGGCGGCCGCGAGATCGCGATGCTGTTCCTGGCCTCGTTGATCGCGGGGCTAGCGACCACGCCCTATGCCGCCTTCCACTTCCACCGCGTGACGCCATACGGCGTGCTCGCCAATCTCGGCGCGATGCCGGTGGTCTCGGCGCTGGTGATGCCGGCCGGGCTGTTGGGGCTGCTCGCGGCGCCATTCGGGCTCGACGGCGCGTTCTGGTGGCTGATGGGGATCGGCATTGAGTGGATGGTCGCGGTCTCGCGCTGGGTGGCGGCTCTGCCGGGCGCAGTCGGCCGCATTCCCGCGTTCGGGATCGCGCCGCTGATCGCGGCCAGCCTCGGTATCATCGTGATGGGCCTGCTGCGTACGCCCCTGCGTTGGTCCGGTGCTCTGGTGCTGCTGGCAGCGATCCTCTGGGGGCTGTCGGTGCGGCAGCCCGATATCCTGATTGCCGGGGACGGCGCGAGCGTCGCGGTCCGGGGCGGGGATGGGCGCCTGCACGTGATCCGCGCGAGCAAGGATGGCTTCCTGCTGAGGGAGTGGCTGGGCGCC